>JADJPR010000016.1 GCA_016713135.1 Rhodanobacteraceae bacterium
AGCGACCCGTCACCGTCAGAATCCCATCACCCCCACCCGCGGAGACCCCGCCATGGACCGCACCGAGCGCATCGCCCAGTTGCACGGGCTGCTGTCCACCCATCGCCGCGGCCTCAGTTACGAGCGCCTCATGGCGGAGACCGGCAACTCGCGCTCCACGCTCTATCGCGACCTCTGTTTCATGCGCGACACCCTGGGCGCGCCGCTGGAGCATGAGGGCGAGCCGGCGCGGGTCTGGCGCTACGTCAATCGCAACCTGGATGCCTTCCAACTGCCCGGCGTGTGGCTCAGCGCCGACGAGTTGTACGCCCTGATGCTGGCCCAGCAGGTCCTGAAACAGAGCGGCGCCGGCCTGCTGGGACAGGCCCTCGGCCCGTTGCAGCCGCGCATCCAGAAGATCCTGGGCGACAAGGCCAATCACCTGGACCGCCTGCTGGTCCTGCGCACCCAGGCGCGCCACAGCAACCCCAGCGTCTTCCGCATCGTCACCGAGGCCGTCCTCGGCCGGCTGCAACTGCGTTTCCGCTACCAGGCCCGCTCCACCGCCGAGGAAAAAGAGCGCCAGGTCTCGCCCCAACGCCTGATCCACCACCGCGACAACTGGTACCTGGACGCCTCGCAGGCCGGCCAGACCAGCGTGCGCCGCTTCGCCCTGGACCGCATCCGCCGCCCCGAACTCAGCGCCGAGCCGGCCATCCCCATCCCCATCGCCACCCTCGACTCGGAGGGCGACGCCGGCTACGGCATCTTCGCCGGCCCCGCCGTCGCCACCGCCGTCATTCGCTTCACGCCGCACGCCGCGCGCTGGATCGCAGACGAACACTGGCACCCCCGGCAACAACAACGCCCCCTCCCCGACGGCAGCCTGGAGCTCACCGTCCCCTACGCCAACCCCCGCGAACTGCTGATGGACGTGCAACGCTACGGCGCCGACGCCGAAGTCATCAGCCCGCCGGAACTCCGGGAACAGATGCGCGCGATGCATGCGGCGGCGTTGGGGAGGTATGGGGCTTAGCCGAGCCACTGCGCAGACGGTGTCACCAGCCTGCATTCACCCGGCACAGCGCTGTTGCGCGCCAATCCGGCAGCCGCGAATATCCCAGCCACGCTCATCACCCGGCCACACCGTGTTCCATCTGCTCGACATCCTTGGCCCCAGCGCGCGTGGCCCGGAGATCGCTGCCGCGGTCTCGGAGCTTGCGAGCAACGATGAGACCGAGCGGGGTGCGGTGTTCACGCGGCCGGAGGTGGTCGCGGCGATCCTCGACCTGTCCGGTTATGTCGCCACCCTCCCGTTGCACCGGATGCGTCTGCTGGAGCCTTCGTTCGGCGGCGGCGAGTTCCTTTTGGCGGCGGTGGATCGCCTGCTGGCTGCGTATCGACTGGCCGGCGGTCGCCTCGACGACGCGGCGCGCGCGCTCGGGCCGGCGATTCGCGCCGTGGAACTGCACCGCGACAGTTACGAGACCACCGCGCTGCAGGTCCGCGCGCGCCTGATCGCGCACGGCGTGGACCCGGCCGATGCCGGCGCGTTGTGCCGGGAATGGCTGGTTTGCGATGACTTCCTGCTCTGCGGGCTTGCCGGCGAGTTCGAGTTCGTCGTCGGCAACCCGCCCTATGTGCGCCAGGAGCGCATCCCGGAAGCCTTGCTGCGCGAGTACCGCGCGCGGTTCCGGACGATGTTCGACCGTGCCGATCTTTACATCGCGTTCTACGAGCGCGCGCTCGATCTGCTTGCGCCCGGCGGGCGCCTCGGCTCATCTGCGCCAAACCGCTGGCTCAAGAACAAGTACGGCGGCCCGCTGCGCGCCAAGATCGTGCATGGGTTCGCGCTGCAGCACTACATCGACATGGAAGGCATCGACGCCTTCCATTCCGAGGGGATCGCCTATCCCGCGATCACCGTGATCGCGCGCGCCGCCGGCGATGCGCATATCGCCGCAGCTACACGCGTCGCCCGGCCCGGCGATCACCGACGAGCACGGGCTGCCGCGGCTGGTCGCCGCAATGCTCGCCGAGCAGGCCGACGAGACCCTGGTCGGCGAGATCTCGCTGGCGGGGCCGGCGCGCGCCCTGGCTGCTCGATGACCTGACCCGCCTCGACCTCGTGCGCCGGCTGGAGCAGACCTATCCGACGCTGGAGCAGGCCGGCTGCAAAGTCGGCATCGGAGTCGCCACCGGGTGTGACCGCGTTTTCATCGGCCCGCTCAACGAACTGCCGGTCGAGGCCAGCCGCAAGCTCCCGCTGGTGATGGCGCGCGATCTGATCGACGGGCAGATCCGCTGGGGCGGAAAGGGCGTGGTCAATCCGTTCCGTGACGAAGGCGGTGTCGTCGATCTCGCCGACTATCCGCAGCTGTCTGCCTACTTCCACCAGCATTACCAGGCAGTCGCCGGCCGCCATGTGGCCACCAGGAACGGCGATGCCTGGTATCGCACCATCGACCGCATCTATCCCGATCTGATGCAGCAACCAAAGCTGCTGGTGCCGGACATAAAAGGCGAGGCGACCTTCGTGCTGGACGAAGGCCACTACTACCCGCACCACAACCTCTATTACGTCACCTCCACCCAATGGGATCTGCGTGCGCTGCAGGCTGTGCTGCGCTCCTCGGTCACCGTGTTGCTGGTCGCCACCTACTGCACACGCATGGCCGGCGGGTTCCTGCGCTTCCAGGCCCAGTACCTGCGCCGCATCCGAATCCCACACTGGCACGATGTGCCACCGCCGCTGCGCGACGAATTGGTTCAAGCAGCCTGCGCCAAGGATCAGCAAGCCATCGACGAACCGGTGTTCCGGCTCTACGGCCTGTCTCCCGAAGATGCCGAGCGCACGCGCCAGATGGCGGCGCAAGCGCAAGTCACCGCCAAGCGCAGGAATCGCCGCGAGTGACGCCCAGCCTGTTGCCCGATGACTTCGAGGAACGCGTGCGCCAAGCCACGCGGGCCTTCGGGCAACCGATCCAGCGCCAGCACCGAGCGCACCCAGGGCGGCACGCGTGACAGCGTGCTCGGCGGCAAGAACATGGACGGTTTCATCGATCTCGTCGAGCACGTCGCCCGCCACTGCGGCCTACCCGCCGACGCTGTCCATCGCCAGAAATCCAAGGTCGCCTTGCCGGGGTTCTTCCGCGCGACCAAGGACTGGGATGCCGTGGTCATCCACAAGCAGCGCTTGCTCGGGGTGTTCGAGTTCAAGTCGCAGGTCGGCTCGTTCGGCAACAACTTCAACAACCGCAGCGAGGAAGTCATCGGCTCCGCTGCTGATCTCTGGGTCGCCCACCACCTCGGTGCCTACGGTCACCGGCCGGCGCCACCGAGCGCAATCGCCCAATCCACGCCGGCGTTGCTCAACCCCGTCTACCAGATCGACCCCCGCCCGCCGTTCGTGGGCTGGCTGATGCTGCTGGAAGACTGCGAGCGCTCGACCACCGAAGTGCGCTGCGTCGAGCCCCACTTCCCGGTGTTCCCCGAGTTCAAGGGCGCTTCCTACGCCCGCCGCTACCAACTTCTCTGCGAGCGACTCGTCGAACGCCGCCTCTACAGCGCCGCCGCGCTCGAACTGACGCCAACCGGCAAAGACACCTGCACGTCGTTGTCGCCAGCAACCAGCATCAAGAACCTGTTTGCGGAGTTCGCGGGGAGAGTGTTGGCGGCGAGCGCGGCGGGTTGATTCAGACGCGCAAGCAGGGGCAGCATGCCGCCACACCGTGCGTCGAATTCTGGGTGTCCTCGTTCCATCTTGTTCATTAGCCCTACAGATCTCCCGGAACCGATGCGGGCTGCACGGAGCGAGCACACGGAACTCCGCACCAGCTCTCTGGACCGGAGGTCGTTACGACGGATCGGGTAAGATCACCAGGACGGCCAGCCAGCGCTCAGGAAGGCGACCTCCGGAGGCGCGGTTTCAGCTTCGTGCTGAGTGCCCGGAAATTATTTAGAGGGAGGGAGATGGATCCACTTTCGGCTTTGGGAGTCGCCCTTGGTGAAGGGGTCGCAAAGGCATCGGCGAGCTGATCTCGAAAGAACTGATTGGTCATTGGACAAAGTCTTCAGGTACCAAATCGCGGAAGACACGAGAAGCCCTTCGGAGAGCCATCGAGACCTACTCCAAGAGTCTGGAAAAGAGTACCAAGTATGTCCCTACGATCGCGATCCAAGGCGTGGCTTTCACCTGGACGAAATTTATGAGCCGCTTACTCTTGTCGACAAAAGAGGGAGTAGCCATGTTATCAAGTCCTTCCCGCGCGAGCTGTTTAGTGATTCGAGCAAGGTACTCGTGGTTGACTCTGCAGGAATGGGTAAGTCCACGCTTACGAGATTCTTACTCAGAGCGATCTTTCGCGAAAGCAATATTTTCCATTTTTTCGTTGAGCTCCGACGGGTCCAAGGTGAGCAGACGCTTCAGGACTTTATTATCAACTCGGTGGTTGAAAATGTAGATAACATCGACCTACGTGAAGCGATAAGGAAATTGCCCGATCATCCGAGAGTATTTTTCTCCTTGATGGCTACGACGAAATAGATGAGCAACAACGAAAAAGACTAACGGGACAGATTCAGACGCTAGCCGAGGAGTTTCCGGGCGCCAAGTTCTGGTTGACTTCGCGGCCGGACTCGGCGCTTGCAGGGTTCTTGGGATTCAGCGAATATAAAATCGCGCCACTTCGAGAAAGCACAGGCCTACTCGCTGCTCCGAAGGTATGGAAAGGGGCAAGGAAAAGCCGAGCAGTTAATCCAGCGAATTTCCACGGTGCCCCAGGTTTCAGGAGTTTCTGGGCAATCCGCTCTAGTCACGCTCCTCTACAAGGCGTTCGACTTCAAGCAACGATTCCGCTCAAAAAGACCATTTTCTACCGTCAGGTCTTCGATGCCCTCTTTCAGGATCAGGACCTGAGCAAGTCCGGTGCTTTCGAGCGGAAGAAGAGATCCGATCTGGACGTGGAAGACTTTCACAAGGCGCTCAGGTCGCTGGCCATGGTTTGTATGAAATCCGGCAAGGCTCAATATTCGCTTGAAGAATTTCACGAATTGCTCTTGGCGAGCGCTCGACTTGTGGTCGGCGTGGCAATCGATGCTGCGTCCTTCAAGGAAGACCTGCTGACGGCCGTGCCATTGTTTGTCAGAGATGGGCAGGAGGTAAGGTGGGCACACAAGTCCTTCCAAGACTATTTTATTTCTCAGTTCGTAACATACGATCTGGGAGAAAGGCAGATGGATTTTGTACGAAAGCTACTCTTGACTAGCAACGCCACGAAGCATGTGGAGATGCTTTCATTTGTGCGGAAGCTGATCTGGGAATACTTCGGCGCGCCTTTTATACGAAGCTATGTTCTCGAACTTCGGGATGGATTCGGGGCTCAGTCGAGTTCGAGGCCGATTTTGCCTTGTATTACCTGAGCAAGATCTTCAGCCTTTGCATCGTTACCGAGAGTCGAGGCAACGGCTCACGAGCTAAGGACGATTATCACCAGCGTGTTCACTCAATTATTGAGAGTGAAGATCATTCCAGGTGCTCGCACGTGGATAACCTGGGAGCCGCCGTTCGGGTATGCTTGGGTAGGATTGATCAGAGGCCAAGAACACTCGCTTCACGCTGCCCTCGCGAAGTTGGATCCAGTTACTTTCAATACTGCCTTAGTTCTAAAGAAGGGAGTCGAATCCTCCGAGCTAGAAAAGCTGTGTTCAACTTTGATTTCGAGGAAGCGTATCGGTGAGTTGGTGGACGTTCGGGACACGAAAAAGAAGCTATCTTTGGTCCGTGCTTCACTGAATTTACTTGATGGCGATATCCCATCGCTTTCGTCAATCAAAGAATTGTTGGGAAACCAGGGAGACGCTGATCGAGACGCTGAACTCGATGAACTCATGAACAGTGTGATTGGGCAGGTTTAACGACTCGCCAGCTATCCTGCCAATCAACAGCTCGCGTCTGAAAAGGTGCTGCGACTTCCCGGTATGAAATCCCAACTGCGGACACAGTCGGTCAATGCGTCAAATGATGTGAGGCGGATTGCCGCCACCCGGTTCACCCAGTTCCACGGGGTCTCTTCCGCGCCGCAGCAGGATCCGCCCCCCATTCCTCCCCACCTCGCCCGCATTCCGCCCCAGTCCTGCCCCTTCCCGTCGTAGTCTTGCGTGATGCTTCACGTTGCCGTGCGCCCGCGCGGCCTCCTTGGGGAACCTACGCATGGACCACACCGAATCCGCTGACGCGGCCGCGCAGCCGGCGCCTGCTGCACCCGGACCCCAGCCGTCATGGTGGGTTGCGCTGTTCGGGCAGTGGGATCCGCCGCCGTGGTGTCGCTGGTTGTGGCAGCGGCGGGCGAAGCGGCCGGGGTGCTGGTGGTGCTGGCGGCGCTGGGCTATGGCATGTACTGGTGGGCGACGCGGCCGGCGCCGGTGATCCCGAATGCGCTGGATCTGTCGCTGTCCGCGCCGGGGTTGACCGATTACGACCGCGACGAGATCCGGGTGGAGCCGCTGGTCCTGCAGTTCTCCGGTTCGGCGGCGCCGCTGGAGGCGGTGGATGGGCCGGCGTCGGGGGTGGCGCTGGAGCCGTCGTTGCTGGGCAGTTGGACCTGGGAGGATGACCGTACGCTGCGCTTCCAGCCGCAGACCGACTGGCCGGTGGGGCAGCACTACACCGTGACCCTGGATCCGAAAGTGACCGTGGCGGACACCGTGGTGCTGGCGCCCTTCGATTTGCAGTTCGACACCGCGCCGTTCACCGTGGAGGCGCGTGGGGCGAGTTCTACCAGGATCCGCAGGATGCGAATCTTAAGAAGGCGGTGTGCAGAATTCCGCTTCAGCCACCCGGTGGACGCGGCCAAGCTGGAATCCGCGCTGCGTTCGCGCATGTTCGATGGCGCCGGGCGGGTGCTGCAGAGCCCTGCGCTCAGCACCCAGCTCAACCCGCGCAAGCTCAATGCCTGGGTGCATTCGGCGCCGCTGGAACTGCCGCCCAACGGCGGCCAGGTGATTCTGGATGTCGGCAAGGGCATCACCAGCCTGCTCGGCGGTCCGGGCAGCGAGGCCGAGCTGTCGCAGAAGGTGGACCTGCCGGCGCTGTATTCGGTGACGGTCGACGACCTGTCGCCCACGCTGGTCGAGGATCCCGGGCAAGGACCCGATCCAGGTGATCGTGATCGGCTTCAATTCGGCGATGAAGGACACCGAGGTGGTGGCCGCCACGCGTGCCTGGATCCTGCCGGAGAAGAATCCGAAGCTGAAGGATGACGAGCAGTCCATTCCCTACCAGTGGAGCGAGGGCGAGATCGACGAGGCGCTGCTGAAGGCGTCCACGCCGCTGAAACTGACCGCCGATCCGGCTGAGCGCGAGTGGCTGGAACTGCACAGCTTCAAGTACAGCGCGCCGGTCGGCCGCCGCATCTACGTGCGGGTGGACAAGGGGCTCAAGTCCTTCGGCGGCTTCATCCTCGGCAAGCCGCACGCGGTGGCGCTGACGGTGCCGGAATACCCGCGGCTGCTGAGCTTCGTCGGCGAGGGCGCGCTGCTGTCGCTGCGCGGCGAGCGCCGGGTCACGGTGGTGGCGCGCAACATGCCGAAGATCCGCCTGGAGATCGGCCGCGTGGTGCCCGAGCAGTTGCACCACCTGGTGCAGTTCAACGAAGGCAGCTACGGCCGGCCGGAGCTGTGGACCATCGGCGAGGACAGCCTGGTCGAGCGCATGGAGAAGCGCGTGGTGCTGCCCTCGGGCGATCCGGCGAAGACCCTGTACGAGGGCATCGACCTCGGCGAGTTCTTCAGCGGCGGCCGCCACGGCGTGTTCCTGCTGTCGCTGCGCACGCTGTCCGATTACGAGGCCGAGCAGGCGCCCGACTGGACCATCGCGAATGATTCCGGCGAGACCATGGACGCGCGCCTGGTGGTGCTGACGGACCTCGGCATCGTCGCCAAGAAGACCCTGGACGGCTCGCGCGAGGTGTTCGTGCAGTCGCTGGCCGGCGGCACGCCGGTGGCCGGCGCGCGGGTGCGCGTGCTGGCGCGCAACGGCGAGACCCTGACCGCGGCCGACACCGATGCGATGGGCCGCGCCTCGCTACCGCCGCTGGATGGATTCGTGCGCGAGAAATCGCCGGTGGCGATCAGCGTGACCGCGGGCGATGACCTCTCCTTCCTGCCGCTCAACAGCTATGACCGCGGGCTGGATCTGTCGCGCTTCGACATCGGCGGCGATGCCAACGAGATCGATGCCGGCACGCTCAAAGCACATCTGTTCTCGGACCGCGGGCTGTATCGACCGGGCGACACGGTGAACATCGGCTTCATCGTGCGCGCGGCGGACTGGAACCGGCCGCTCGCCGGCATCCCGCTGGAAGTGGAGTTCTCCGACCCGCGCGGCAGCGTGGTCAAGCGCGAGCGGGTGTCGCTGGATGCCACCGGCTTCGACGGCTTCAGCCATGCGCCGCCGGACAGCGCGCCGTCCGGCACCTGGCAGGCCACGCTGTACCTGCTGGGCGATGACGATTCGCGCACCATGATCGGCGCCACCACGGTGCAGATCCGCGAGTTCCTGCCGGACACCCTGCGCGTGCGCGCCACCCTGTCGGCCAGCGCCAGCGAGGGCTGGGTCAAGCCCGACGGCATGAGCGCCACGGTGGCGGTCGAGAACCTGTTCGGCACCCCGGCGCAGCAGCGCAAGGTCGAGGCCACGCTGGTGCTGCGCCCGGCCTTCCCCAGCTTCGCGCGCTGGCCGGACTGGCGCTTCTACGATCCCTTGCGCAGCAGCGACGGTTTCAACGAGCCGCTGACCGATGGCGAGACCGACGAGGCCGGCAATGTGGTCTTCGACCTCGGATTGAACCAGTACGCCGCGTCCACCTACCAGTTGTCCTTCCTCGCGCGCGCCTTCGAGCCCGGCAGCGGGCGCAATGTCGCGGCGCAGACCGGCACCCTGGTGTCGAGCAACGACTTCCTCGTCGGCCTCAAGGGCGCGGATGACCTCAGCTACGTCAAGCGCGCCAGCAAGCGCGCGGTGGAACTGGTCAGCATCGGCCCGGATGCGCAGCCGCTGGCGGTGGACGGCCTTCGCCTGGTGCTGATCCAGCGCCAGTACGTGTCGATCCTGACCAAGCAGGATTCCGGGCTGTACCGATACGTCTCGCAGGAGCGCAAGCGCACCGTCAGCGACACGCCGATCGCGGCGCAGGCCGCGGCGCAGAAGCTGAGCCTGAAGACCGACGAGCCCGGCGACTATTTCGTCGAGATCCGCGACGCGGGCGACACCGTGGTCAACAAGTTCTCCTACACCGTGGCAGGCGACGCGAACGTCGCGCGCTCGCTGGAGCGCAACGCGGAACTGAGCCTCAAGCTGTCGCAGCCGGACTACCGCGCCGGCAGCGAGATCGAGATCGGCATCGTGGCGCCGTACACCGGCTCCGGCCTGATCACCATCGAGCGCGACCGGGTCTATGCGCACGCCTGGTTCCGCGCCACCACCACCTCCTCGGTGCAGAAGATCCGCATCCCGGACGACTTCGAGGGTTCCGGCTACGTCAACGTGCAGTTCATCCGCGACCCGGCCTCCGAAGAGATCTTCATGAGCCCGCTGTCCTACGCGGTGGCGCCGTTCTCGGTGGATCGCGGCCGGCGTACCCAGCCGCTGGAGCTGGCGCTGCCGCCGGTGAGCAAACCGGGCGCGGACATCGCGCTCAAGCTCACCACCGAGGGCCGCGCACGGGTGGTCGCCTTCGCCATCGACGAGGGCATCCTGCAGGTGGCGCGCTACCAGCTGGCCGATCCGCTCGACCACTTCTTCCGCAAGAAGATGCTGGACGTGGAGACCAGCCAGATACTCGACCTGATCCTGCCCGAGTTCAGCCGCCTGGTCGCCGCCGCGGCGCCGGGTGGCGACGGCGAGGGCGATCTCGGCAAGCACCTCAATCCCTTCAAGCGCAAGAGCGAGAAACCGGCGGTGTGGTGGTCGGGCATGACCGATGTGGACGGCGAGCACACCTTCCACTTCTCGATGCCGGACCACTTCAACGGCCAGCTGCGCGTGATGGCGGTGGCGGTGTCGACCGAGCGTGTCGGCATCGAGACCACCAAGGCCCTGGTGCGCGGCGATTTCGTGCTCACGCCGACGGTGCCCACGCACATCGCACCGGGCGATGAGTTCGAGCTGCCGGTGGGCGTGGCGAACACCGCCGAGGGCACCGATGGCAGCGCGATGGACGTCAGCCTGAAGGTGGAACTGCCGGCCTCGCTGACGCTGGTGGGCGAGGGCCCCAAGCCGCTGTCGCTCAAGCCCGGCCAGGAAGGCAAGACCAGCATCCGTTTGCGCGCCGGAGAGGCGCTCGGCGCGGTGCCGGTCAAGCTGGTCGCGCAGTCCGGCAACCGCAGCGTGCAGCGGAGCATCGAGCTGTCGCTGCGCCCCGCCATCGTCGGCCGCAGCGATCTGCGCCTCGGCCGTGCGGACAAGCGCGTCGAGCTCAAGGATCTGCGCGCGATGTATCCGGAGCGCTCGCAGCGGCTGCTGTCGGCCTCCACCTCGCCCTTCGTCGCCGCCGATGGCCTCACCGCCTATCTCAACGACTTCCCGCACCTGTGCACCGAGCAGTTGCTGAGCCAGGCGATGCCGGCGCTGGTCTACCGCGCGCGGCCGGAGTTCGGCAGCGTGACCGGCGGCAAGACCATCGATCTGATTAGCGTGCTGCGCGCGCGCCAGAACAGCGAGGGCGGCATCGGGCTGTGGATCGCCACCCCGGATGTCGATCCCTTCATCAGCGCCTGGGCGGCCTTCTACCTGGTCGAGGCGCGCGAGCGCGGCGAGCCGGTGCCGGCGGATTTGCTCGACTCGATCAACCGCTACCTCGGCAACATGGCCGCGGATGCAGCGCTGACCGAGTTGCATCAGTTGCGTGCGCGCGCGCTGGCCACCTATGTGCTGATCCGCCAGGGCCAGACCGCCACCCACCTGCTGTCGGCGGTGCACGAGCAGCTCAAGCGCGACTACCCGGATGCGTGGAAGAGCGACACCATCGGCATGCTGCTGGCAGCGAGCTACCAGTTGCTGCAACAGGCCAAGCCGGCGAAGGAACTGGCGCAGGGCGGCCTCAGCCGCGTCGGCGCCGCGCAGCCGCCCAAGTACCAGGGCTATCGCAACTACTACGACGCCTCCATCGACACCGCCTGGGTGGTCTACCTGGCGCACAAGCACTTCCCGAAGGACGCCGAGCGCGTCAGCGTGCGCGCGATCGAGAACCTGCTGTATCCGCTGCAGGACAACAGCTACAACACGCTGTCCTCGGCGCTGATGGTGATGGCGCTGGATGCCTACACCACCGCGCAGGCGGATGCCGGCCTGCCCAGGCTCACGGCGCTGGGCGGCGACGGCAAGCCGCGCGATCTCGGCGAGGCCTTCGGCGCGCTGCGCCGCGCGGCCTTCTCCGCCAGCGACCAGCTGCTGACCGTGACCCCGCCCGAAGCCACGCCGGCCTGGTATGTGCTGGCGCAGACCGGCTACGACAAGGCCATGCCGAAGGCGGTGCAGAACCAGGGCATCGAGGTGTTCCGCGAGTACCTGAATGCCGATGGCTCGCCGCTGTCCGTGGCCACGCTGGGCCAGGAGATCACGGTGCGCCTGCGCCTGCGCGCGCTCGGGTCCGAGGCCATCGGATCGATCGCGGTGGTCGACCTGCTGCCCGGCGGCTTCGAGCCGGTGGTGCAGATGCCGCCGCCGCCGGCCGACTCGGGTGAGGTCGACGAAGAAGACAGCGAGGATGGCGAATCCGCCCCGCCGGTGCCCACCCTGGCGCTGCCGGGCAGCACGCTGTACACCGAGCACATCGAGCAGCGCGAGGACCGCGTGGTGCTGTACGCCAGCGCTGGCCCGCGCGTCTCCGAGTTCCTCTACAAGCTGCGCCCGAGCAACCCCGGCAAGTTCGTCATCCCGCCGGCCTACGCCGAGTCCATGTACGAGCGCCGCATCTACGCCCAGGGCGGCCCGGCGGGGACCATCGAGGTGAAGTGAGGGGCGCCTATCCTCCGCCCCCGTCAAGGGCGGAGGATTCGCAGGTCGCGGGCGCCGGATGCCGCCGGGGCGCGCCGGCGCCTGGAACTCCATCGGGACGGCCTGCTCTGGGCGGGCTTCTCCGGTGGCTTGTTCCGGCTGGACCCGAAGGCGGTGCCGGGGATGCCCGCCCGCCTGGTCAACGTGAGCCGGGCCGGGCCGTGGGAGGTCGCCTGAGGACCGCGCGGGCGATCAATCCAGGGTGCGCCGGATCGCCACCCCCAGCCGCATCTCCCACTCCAGCGGCCGCTCGCTGGATGAGAGCGCCTGGTTGACGATCAGCCAGTCGTCGATCGGCCTGGCCTCGACGTATTTGCGGAACAGGTTGTAGAGCGCGTAGTAGGCGTATTCGACCGGGTCCGGGAATTCGAGGTCATCGTCTTGCAGCGCGGTGATCGGCTCGCGGTAGCGCACGGCCACCCGGCGGGTATCGGCGCCGGCCTGCGCGCAAGCCAGCGCGTCGTCGGGCAGGCGGGTGTCGACCCATTGCTCGGTGCCGGCGACGGTCTCGACATAGCGGATCGGTGCCGCCTGTTCGACGAAGGCCCACCAGCGGTGCAGGGCGAATTCGCACAGTTCGAAATGAACCGCGCGGCGGCCGGCGGCGCCGAGCGCGAGGAACTGGGTGTGCAGCGATTCCATGCCAAGGCGCCCGGCCAAAGGTCGATCTGATCGGCAGCCTAAGCGAAACTGAATGCGGCCGCGAATGGCCGGAAAATCAGGCGATCATTCAGAATCATCCGCGCAAGCTGATCACACCGCCGATAGCCATCGCGCGGGCCGTTTCCAGCGTTCTGCGAGGTGAGTCATGAAAAGCTTCCTGGTCCTGTCGATGGGTGCCCTGCTGGTGGCGGCCGCGGCCGGCGCGCCGGCGCAGGGCTTGTCGTCGGTGGAAGGGCGTGGCCGCGACGAAGGCCGTGGGCAGGAGCGCAGCGCGCCCTCCCATGAGCGCGGCGGTGGGCAGGATTTCAATGGCGGTCGTGGCACGTCTGATCGTAGCCAGGGTCGTGGTGGCCGCGAGCAGTCCTGGGGTGGCGGCCAGCAGCCGGTGCAGCCGCATTCCCAGGGCTATGGCTTCGGCCAGGTGCCAAGCAACAGTGGCCAGGTGCAGCCGCAATACCAGCAGCCACGCCAGGAATGGGGCCGCCAGGAGTCCCGCGACCAGCGCCAGCAGTGGGGCGGCGACCGGCGCTGGAACGACCGCGGCCTGCCGGACGTGAATCAACAGTACTACGGCCAGCAGCGCTACGATCGCCGGGACCATGACCGTCACGACCGTCACGACCGCGACTGGAACCGCTACGACCGCCACGACCGCCACGACCGCGGCTGGCGCGAAAGCGGCTGGCGCCGCAGCTGGAACCATGGCTGGACCGGCCACCGCTACCGCGCGCCGTCGCGCTACTACTGGCCGCGCGGCTACAGCTACAGCTCGCGCAGCTGGTATGTCGGCTTCCGCCTTCCGAGCGCCTTTTATGGCCGCAGCTACTACGTCGACTACCGCCCGTATGGCCTGGCGCCGCCGCCGTGGGGCTGCCAGTGGATCCGCATCGACGGCGACGTGCTGCTGGTCGAGATCGCCACCGGCGAGATCGTGGACATCCTGTACGGGTTCTACTACTGAGGAGCTGGTGTTGGTATTGGTTGAAGTGCAGAGCCGCTCTTCGCCAACACCAACCCTGCACTTCGGGTCTTGAAGTTGGTGTTGGTTGGAGCGCAGGGCCGCTCTTCACCAACACCAACAACCCACACCAACACCGTTCATGAACACCAACACTGGCTTCAGTCCGCTCCGAACGCCGCGCGCCTGCCGCGCTCCACGTCCACCCCGCGCACCACCAGCAGGCCGAACACGAAGAATGCGCCGGTGCACAGCATCGCCAGGCGGTGGTTGCCGGTGAACACCCAGGTGGCCAGGCCATAGCAGATCGGGCCGATGATGGTGGCCAGGCGCACCGCCAGGCTCCACAGGCCGAAGTACTCGGCCACCCGGTCGGCGGGCGCGAGGTAGCCCACCATCGCGCGGCCGGCGGACTGCGAGGCGCCCATCGCGATGCCTGCCAGGTTCGCCGCGGCCCAGAACAGCGGGCGGGTGGTCGCGAAATAGGCCATCAGCACCATGCCCAGCCACAGCCAGAGCGAGAGCATCAGCGCGCGGCGGTGGCCGATGTGGTCCTGCACCCAGCCGAAGCCGAAGGCACCGATGGCCGCGGTGACATTCACCGCGAGCACCAGTTTCAGCGTGTCCGCGGTGTCGAAGCCCATCGCCTCCTGCGCGTAGACCGCGGCGAGTGCGACCACCACGGCCACTCCCGCCTGGTAGCCGGTGATCGCCACCAGCAAGCGGCGCAGGTCCTTCAGGTGCGCGCCCTCGTTCCAGGTCTGGCGCAAGCGCCCGAAGGCCTGCTGGACGAGCGAACCGCGCGCGGCCGGCGGTGGCTCGGCATGCTCCTTCAGCACCAGCAGGCTGGGCAACGCGGCGATCAGGAAGAACACCGCGGTGATCGCCATGCAGCCGGGCACGAACTCGGCCGCGGTGGCCCCGCGCGCCTGTGCGCCCTGCACATAGCCCAGGCACAGCGCCAGCGCGGCCAGCCCGCCGCCATAGCCGAGCGACCAGCCATAGCCGGAAAGGCGCCCGAGTGCCTGCGGTTTCGCCAGCAGCGGCAGCCAGGCTGCGATCAGCCCTTCGCCCAGGCCAAAACCGATCGCCGAAATGATCACGAACAGCATCGCCAGGCCCACATCGCCCGGGCCCACCGCCATCAGACCGAGCGTGCCGACCACGCAGGCCAGCGTGCTGGCGGCGAGGAAAGGCTTCTTGCGCGCCCGCGCGTCCGCCGCCGCGCCCGCCAACGGCCCGAGGACCATCACCACCGCCGCCGCCACCGAGACCGCGAAGGTCCACGCCAGCGTCGCCCACGGCTTGCCCGCCGCCACGGTTGCAACGAAATAGGCGTTGAACACTGCGGTCGAGACCACCGTGGTGTAACTGGAATTGGCGAAATCGTAGAAGGCCCAGGACCAGAACTCACGCTGGCGCACGCCCGGGAGCAGCAGGGGATAGAGCGACATGGGCGGCGGCCGGCGGCGGAGGCGATCAGGGGATGCTAGCGGGCGCGGAGGGGGCGCGCGACACGCGATACGGGGCACGGGGCACGAGGGCACGAGGGCACGGGAAGACTTCGTGCCGGATTGCGCGCTGATCGCGGTTCGCGTTGACGGTGGCCCCTGCAGATCGCCCAGGCGTGCGAGCCTTTCTCGTGCCCCGTGCCCCGTGCCCCGCGGGAAGAAATTCCGCGCTCGCGTGTATCCAGGATCATCCGCCGGTGGCGACCGGCCCTGACCCCGAGGTGTACGATGATCACGACCCTGCTGCGCACCACTGCCCTGGGTGCACTTCTCATGCTGGCTGCCTGCGAGCGCGCGCCCGTGGGCGGCGCCGCAACCGATCCGCCACAGAGCCTGCGGGTGTACACGGTACCGGCCGAGCGCGCAGAAGCACTGCGTGATGCCCTGGCCGGCGCGATCGGCAAGAACGGCCGGGTGTCGCTGGCGCCGCCGGACCGGTTGCTCGTGGTGGCCCCGGACGGGCTGCAGACTTCGGTCGCGGAGAACCTCGGCAGCCTGGTGCAGGCCGCGCCGCCGGCCGCGCCCGATCCGGGACCGGTGCGGCTCATCACCTGGGTGGTCGATGTCGCCGAAGGGAACACGGTCGACCCCAGACTCGAACCGATTGAAGCGACGCTCGCGGCCTTGCGCGAGCCGCTGGCCGCAACCGGGTTTGCGCTGTTCGGACAGATCGCGATCACCGGCGATGTGGGCGAGCGCGCGCCCACCCAGAGCGCGGGGGACGGCCGGACCCAATTGCAGGTGCGGCTGTCCCAGACCGAGGGCGGCGTGCGGGCCGACATCAGCGTCTCCGCGGAGCGCATGCACCTGCGCACCCAGACCCGCCTCAAGTTCGGCGAAACCGTGGTGCTGGCGCAGGCCATGCCCGAGGACGCGGGCGGCAGTCGCGTCCGCCTGGTGATCGTGCGCGCCGATCCGGCTGGCTGAGCCGGACTCCCGCTCCATGGCGATCAGCGAGGCCGAATTGCTGGGGGCGTTCAGGCGCCTCGAGCGGCCGCTGTACAACGTGCTCTATCGCTGGCTGTGGCATGCGCACGACTGCCAGGACCTGGTTCAGGACAGCTTCCTCAAGGTCTGGGACCAGCGCGCGGCGGTCGACGCCAGCCGCCTCGATGCGCTGATTTACACCACCGCGCTGAACCTGGCGAAGAACAAGCTGCGCTGGCGCGGGCTGTGGCGCTGGGGCGAGATCGACGCTGCGTCGCCGGGCGAAAGCAGCGATGGCCCGGAGATGCAGGCCGAGCGCCGTCGGCGCGAGCAGGTCCTGCGGCGGGCACTCGACGGCCTGGACCGCGACAGCCGCAACCTGGTGCTGCTCAGCGAATGCGCCGGGCTCAGCACCGATGAACTGGCCGCAGTGTTCGGCTGGCCTGCCGGCACCGTGGCCTCGCGCAAGCACCGCGCGCTGGCGCGGCTGCGCGAGGATCTGGCGCGCTCGGGTATCGCCGCCGCCGGGATCGATGGCATCACGGAGACCCACCCATGAACGAACTGAAACCGTGGTTGCCCGCACTGGATCCGCCGCCCGGCGGCCATGCGCGGCTCGCCGCTGCGATCGCCGCGCGCCGCCAGCGCGCCGCGCGCCACGCCTGGCGCGCTCGCCTGGCCTGGGCCGGCGCCGCCGCGGCGCTGGTCCTGGCGCTGACGCCGCTGCTGCGCACGCCGGATGCCGAGCGCCAGCAGCGCGAAGCGATCGCGGCAGGCCTGGAGCGGGCCTGGGCGCAGGGCGACGCGGAGATCGTGGTGACTGACGGCGCCGCCGCCGAGATGCTCAAGGCGCCGGGATTGCGCGCCTACTGGGTGGGCACGCTGCGCGATCCAGCTGAGATCAGATAGAAAAGGCGCCCGCCGCCAGCGCCAGCAGCACCAGGCCGAGCGCCAGTCGGTAGACGAAGAAGGGCAGCATGCCGATGCGCCGGATCGTGGCGAGGAAGAAGTGGATGCACAGGTAGCCGGCCACCGCGCTGATCGCGGCGCCCAGCCAGAAGCTCCCCGCGTCCGTGTCGCTACCGTCCTTCATCAGTTCCGCCACGCCGTGCAGGCCGGCGGCGGCAGTGATCGGCACCGCGAGCAGGAAGGAGAAGCGCGCCGCGGCCTGGCGCTCCAGGCCAAGCAGCAGGCCGGCGGTCATCGTGATGCCCGAGCGCGACACGCCCGGCACCAGCGCCAGCGCCTGGGCGCAGCCGATCAGCACCGCCTGGCCGACGCTCAGGCTGCGCTCGCCGCGTTCGCTCTTCGCCGCGCGGCCGAAGGCAAAGAACAGCAGCGCGCCGAACACGATCTGGGTGCAGCCGATGACCGCATAGCTGCGCAGCGCGGTGGCACCCGCATCGCCCAGCGCCAGCGCGGCCAGCCCGCCGGGAATCGTCGCCAGCATCAGCCCCAGGAGCGTGCGCTGCTCGTTGTCGAGCGGCTTGCCCGGCCGCCAGAACCACAGCGAGGTCAGCAGCGCGAACCAGTCGCGGCGGAAGTACACCAGCACCGCCAGCAGCGTGCCCAAGTGCAGGCCAAGGTCGAACACCAGCCCCTGGTAACCCGAGCCGAACCACTCGCCGGCCAGATACAGGTGCGCGGAGGAGGAAATCGGCAGGAACTCGGTCAGCGCCTGGATCAGCGCGAGCATCAGCACATCGAGGAATTCCAAGGCGGGTCCAGGCGACATCGACGGGAGCGCGCATGCTCGGCAGCGCGGCCGGAGCGGTCAAGCCACCCGTCGCGGTTGTCTCCGCTTCGCCAGCGCACCTTGCCCGCGCGATATCCTCGGCCCATCGCCACCACGCTGAAACCGATGGAAACCCGCATCGAGGAACTGGAGATCCGCGTCGCCTTCCAGGACGATCTGCTGCACACCCTGAACGAGCAGGTGCATGCGCTGCATCAGGAGCTGGCGCGCGTGCGCAGCGAGCTGCAATCGATGCGCGAGCGCGTCGAGGGGCTGAAGTCCGGCGGCCCTGCGGACCCGGCCTCCGAGCCACCGCCGCCGCACTATTGACGCCTTGCGCTTCGCGCGGGACCGAGATCGGATAAGCGAGGCACTCCGTGTGGGAGCGACTTCGGCCGCGAGCATTCACAGGCGGCCGGCGCATTCCGGATACCGGGCTTGTCCGCAACCCATGCGCCGCATGTCCCGGCCTTGCCTGATCTTGCTCCTCAGCACCGCGGCCCACGCCGGCCAGAGCAAATGTTGCGACGCATAGACGCCGACCTCGCCGCCGCGGAACAGGCTTTCGCGGCGAGCGACAAAGCCCGCGCCGGCGAACTCCTCGGCGCCGCCGACCTCGCCTTGGGCGGCATGGCCAGCGAGCGCCTGGTGCGCCTGGCGCTCGCTGGCGCCGGGCTTTGGCCCCTGATTTCCGCGGATCGCGGGCGACGCCTGGGTCAGTCCGCGCCGGGATCCGGATGCTGCGCCAGCCAGGCCTGCACCTCGGCGAGTTCGAACCCCGGGCCACCGTGTGCGCGCGCCTCGAGGAGCGCCGCCTCGGCCAGCGCCACGGCCTGCGGCTGGTGGCCCAGGTCCCATTCGATGCGCGCGAGCAGGAAGCGCGAGGCGCCGCGCTCGTCGGGCTCCTCGCCAAGCTTTTCGTAGGCAGCGAGCGCGGCCGCGGCATGTTCGCGTGCCGGCGCCAGCTGGCCCGCCTGCCATTCGCGCAGCGCGAGGCTGGTAGCCGGCCAGCACGCTGTCGTGGTTTTCGCTGCCGAGCAGCGCCAGGTACATCGCCTGCGCCTGGCGCGAGTGCTCGACCGCCGCAGCGTAGTCCTGCAGCGTCGCCTCCGCACTCGCCAGGTTCATCAGCGATTGCGCGACATCCGGATGGCTCGCGCCGAGCACGCGCTGGCGATCCGCCAGCAACTCGCGGCACATCTGCAGCGCCTCACGCGGCTTGCCATGGTCCATCAGCAGGTTGGCGAGGTTGTTCCGGACCACCAGGGTGGACCGGTGGTCGCGGCCCAGCTGCTTTTCCAGCACCGCCTGGGCCTCGCGGTAGAGCGCCTCGGCGCGAACAGCGTCGGCCTGGTCGGCGTAGGAGACTGCGAGGTTGAACAGCGCGTAGCCGGTGCGCGTGTGCGCGGGCCCGAAGATCCTGCGGGTGCCGGCGAGGATCTCCTCGCGCATGGCCAGCGCCGCCGCCCGGTCGCCACGCATGGATGCGAGGTTGGCCAGCGACTGCGCGGCAACCAGGTGGGTCGGATGGTCGTCCGGGTACACGCGATGCTTGAGCGCCGCAGTGGTGGTGCACAGGCTGAGCGCGCTCTGCTGCTCGCGGGCGTCGATCTCGATGCTGCACTCGATCTGCGACAGCGCGGCCAGCCGGGACAGCGATGGCTCGCTCTGCGCATCCAGCGGGATCGCCAGCGCCGCTTGGCGGTTGGCCACGCCGAGGGCGCGCAGCAGGATTTCGGCGCTCGCGGCCGCCGCTGCGCGCGCCTGCGCGGTGTCGCGGCGTTCCTGGGCAATCGTCGCCAGCTGCAGCCAGGCATCGCTTGCCTGCAGGGAGTCGCCCGCTTCCGTGGCCGAGGCCGCGATGCCGCGGAGGGTGTCGACCACCTCGGCGCCGCGGCCGCTCTTGGTCATCGCCAGGGCATGGGCGTAGTCGATGGCGCGGCGCTCGCCGCCGCCCAGGTGGATCGCCTCGGCAATCCGCAGGGCCTGCGCCGCCTGCGCCAGGCTGCGTTCCGGATCGCCCAGTTCGGCATGGATCAGCGCGAGCTGCGCATACAACCACGCGCGGGTGTCGTCGTGCCCGGCCAGCCGGGTCTCCAGGGAGCTGGCGCCCCGCTCGAGCGCCTGGCGCACGCTGATGTCCTCGCCGCGCGAGCGGGTGGGATCCGCGTTGCGCAGCAGTTCGACCAGGAAGCTGGTGACTTGCTCGGCCTTGTCGCGCTGGTGCGCGGCCTGGTCGCGCTGGCGCCGGGTCTCTTGCAGTTGTTGCCACAGGACCACGCCGGAAACCAGCACCACCAGGAGCACGGCGGCCACGCTGCCGACCAGGTAACGGTGGCGCAGGGCGAACTTCGCGAGCGCATAGCGCCGGCTGCCGGCGCGCGCCGACACCGGCATGCCGCGCAGCCAGGCTTCCAGGTCGTCGCCCAGTTCGGCGGCCCCGCGGTAACGCGCCGCCGGATCCTTGCGCAGGCACTTGAGCAGAATGGCGTCCAGGTCCCCGCGCAGCGCGGCCGGCGCGATCCTTGTGGTTTCTGCGCGCAGGGCGAGGCTGGCGCGCAGGGGCTGGCTGTCGAGGATGGCGCGGAGCAGCGCGGGCGTGGCCTTCGCATCGGCATAAGGCAGGGCGCCGGTCAGCAGTTCGTAGGCCATCACGCCGAAGCTGTAGACGTCGGTCGCGGTGCTGATGGCCTCGCCGCGCACCTGCTCGGGCGCGGCGTAGCGCGGCGTCAGCAATTGCTCGCCGGTGGCCGTCTGGAACGAATCGCCGGTGTCGTCCAGCAGCTTCGCGATGCCGAAATCGAGCAGCTTGGGCGCGCCATAGCTGTCGATCATGATGTTGGCCGGCTTGAGGTCGCGGTGCACCACCAGCCGCTGGTGCGCGGCCTGCAGTGCCCGCGCGATGCTGACCAGCAGGCGGATCAGGGTGCGCAAATCCGGCTGTCGCCGCTGCACCCAGGCGTCCAGGCGCTCGCCATCGACGAATTCCATCGCCAGGTAGGGCGTGCCGTCCGCGAGGGTGCCGCCATCGTAGAGCCGCGCGATGTGCGGATGATCCAGGCTGGCGAGGATCCGCCGTTCGCTGCGGAAGCGCGCCTGGTGTGCCGGCTGCGACCAGGCTTCGTGATGCAGGAACTTCAGCGCGATCGGCTGGCGTACGCCATCGTGGTCGCGCTCGGCGAGCCAGACCTCGCCCATGCCGCCGCGTCCGAGCAGGCGTTTCAGGGTGTATCCCGGCGGCACCCGGCGGGCACCGGGCGTATCGGGCGGCGGCTCCGCGTCGGCAGCAAGCAGCGCCTCGACCTCGTGGCGCAGCGCCGGATCGGCGGCGCACTCGGCGGCCAGCAAGGCGTCGCGGGCGCTCTCGGGTTGCTCGATCAGGCGCAGGTACAAGGTCTTCACCTGCTGGTAGCGCGTCTGGGTGTTCATGCGCTCAACCTCTGGCGGAGCCAGGCGCGCGCGTGCTGCCACTCGCGGTAGGCGGTGGAAGGATGCAGGCCCAGGGTTTCGGCGCTGGCCTCGATCGACAGCCCGGCGAAGTAGCGCAACTCGACGATCCGCGCCGCCTGCGGATCCAGCGCCTCCAGCCGGGTCAGTGCATCGTCCAGGGCGAGCAGATCGCTGCTATCGGCGATGGCCACGTCGCAGGCCACATCGAGCGCCTCTGGGCGCACGCCGTTGCCGCGCTTGTCGGCATTGCGCGCACGCGCGGCGTCGACCAGCACCTGGCGCATCGCGCGCGCCGCGGCGCCAAAGAAGTGCGCGCGGTTGGCGAAATCCGCATCGGCGCCGATCAGCTTGATCATCGCCTCGTTGACCAGCGCCGTGGGTTGCAGCGTGCGGTCGTTGGCGCCGGGGCCCAGCAGACCGGCGGCCATTCCGCGGAGCTCGGCATAGACGCGGGCGCACACCCGCTCACCGGCGGCGCGATCTCCCGCATGCCAGGCGGCCAGCCAGTTGGTCAGATCCGCCTGCTCGTGCATGCGCTCCCCCTGCCAGCCATTGTGCCGCGCCGACGCAATCCGGCGGAAGTCTGCGAAAGAAATTCCACGCCACTCCGTATGCATCCAGCAGAGCCGCATTCCGGCGGCCATTTCTGGAGCCAAGCCCGATGAAAACCTGGATCAGGCGCGTTTCGATCGTCTGCCTTGCGCTGGTCGCGCTGGCGGGGGCGCTGATGTTGTACGCCGGGTGGCTCACCCGGCAGACCCTGGCGCAGCGCTGGGAATTGCCGGCGCTGGAACTCACCCGCAGCAGCGAACCGGACGCCGTGGCGCGCGGCGCGCACCTGGCGCAGACCATCGGCTGCGCGGGCTGCCACGGCAGCACCCTGGGCGGGGCGCTGGTGGTGGATGCCGGGCCGGTCATGCAGGTGTACGCGCCCAACCTGACCCGCGGCGGCACGCTGCCCGCGCTGGACCTCGCAGAATTCGAGCACGCGGTCCGCCATGCGGTGGGCGCGGACGGCAGGCCGCTGCTGCTGATGCCCGCCCGCGACTACATGCTCCTGTCGAATGCGGACATCGGCGCGCTGTACGCCTACCTGCAATCCCTGCCACCGCAGCCCGGGAACCAGCCGCCCAGCCGGATCGGTCCGGTCGGTCAGCTCCTGCACCTGGCGGGCATGCTGCCGCTCACCGATGCCACGCGCATCGACCATGCGCAGGCCAGCCGGGGCGCAGCGGCACCGCCGTTGGACGACGCGCTGGCCCACGGCGGCTACCTCGCGCAGGTGTGCACCGGCTGCCATGGCACCGGGCTCAGCGGCGGCCCGGCACCCGGATTGCCGCCCGAGGTGCCGACGCCGGGTAACCTGACGCCGCACGAGACCGGTCTCGGGCGCTGGAGCGAGGACGATTTCCGCGCCTTCATGCGCACCGGCAAGCGTCCGGACGGACGCGCGGTCGACGACTTCATGCCCTGGCGCAGCCTGGGGCAGATGAGCGATGCCGAGCTGCACGCCATCTGGACCCATTTGCGCAGCCTGCCCGCGCGTCCGGTCGGCGGCTGAACGCGGGGCAGGGCGCGGCGGGTGCGCCGCGGTCGCCCGGAATCGTCAGATCCCATCGCCTGCCATTGAGTTGCTCCGGCGCCGCCCCCATGCTGCACCGTCTGGCTTTACCCGGACACGCCCTTGAGCTCACCCACCGACAGCAAGAACGCGCCGCCGATCCAAGACATCGGCGAGCTGGTCGACTACCTGGCCGCCGGTGCGCGCAAGCCGGAAGACTGGCGGATCGGCACCGAGCACGAGAAGTTCGGCTTCCGCAACGACGACCTGCGCCCGCCGACCTATGAAGGCCCGCGCGGGATCGGTGCGCTGCTGAACGGGATCGCTGATCGCTTCGGATGGGACCGCGCCTTCGACGGCGACCATGTGGTCGCGCTGACCCGCCAGGGCTCGGGCTCGATCACGCTGGAGCCGGCCGGCCAGCTGGAACTGTCCGGCGGGCAGCTCGAAACCATCCACCAGACCTGCTGCGAGGTGGAGTGCCATCTGCGCGAGGTGCGCAGCGTGGCGGACGAGCTGGAACTCGGCTTCCTCGGCATGGGTTTCCAGCCCAAGTGGCGGCGCGAGGACATGCCGTGGATGCCCAAGGGCCGCTACGGCCTGATGCGCGCCTACATGCCCACCCGCGGGAAGCTCGGCCTGGACATGATGACGCGTACCTGCACCGTACAGGTGAACCTGGATGTCGGCTCCGAAGCCGACATGGTGAAGAAGTTCCGCGTGTCGCTGGCACTGCAGCCCATCGCCACCGCGCTGTTCGCAGATTCGCCCTTCACCGACGGCGTGCCCAACGGATTCCAGAGCTACCGCTCGCACGTCTGGACCGACACCGACCCCGACCGCACCGGCTTGCTCGATTTCGTGTTCGAGGACGGCTTCGGCTACGAGCGCTATGTCGATTACATGCTCGATGTGCCGATGTACTTCGTCTACCGCGACGGCAAGTACATCGACGCGCTCGGCATGAGCTTCCGCGATTTCCTCGGCGGACGCCTGCCCGCGCTCGAAGGCGAGCGCCCGACACTGACCGACTGGGCCGACCACCTGACCACTGCCTTCCCCGAGGTGCGCCTCAAGCGCTATCTCGAAATGCGCGGCGCCGACAGCGGCCCGTGGAACCGCATCTGCGCGCTTCCGGCCTTCTGGGTGGGCCTGCTGTACGACCAGGCCGCGCTGGATGCCGCCTGGGACCTGTGCCGCGACTGGACCCTGGAAGAGCGCCACCACCTGCGCGACAGCGTGCCGCGCCAAGGCCTGCGCACCCTGCACCGCGGCGAGCACCTGCGCGCCGTGGCCGAGCGCGCGCTGGCGATCAGCGCCGAGGGCCTGCGCCGGCGCAACCGCTTGAACCGCAACGGCATGGACGAGCGCATCTACCTCGATCCGCTGCTGGAATTCGCCGCCGCCGGGATCTCCCCGGCCGACCGCAAGCTGGCGCTGTACCATGGCGCCTGGGGCGGCAACATCGATCGCGTATTCCGCGAATTCGCCTACTGATCTCCTGCTGGAAACGCTGTCGTGACTGAATTGCTCGAAACCGATCCGCCCTCGCCGCTGGCGCCGCTGTTCACCCCCGAAGAGGCGGATGAACTGAGCGAACTGATGCTGTCCTTCGACGGCGGCATGCTCGATTTCGGCGAGCTCGACGGTTTCCTGTCAGCGCTCGCGGTGGCGCCGCAGCCGACCACGCTGGAGCGCTGGTGGGGCGCGCTGTTCGGCCCCGAACCCGAGTGGGAGGCCGATCACGAGCCGGCCCGCGCGCGGGCGCTGATCGAGCGCTACTACGCCATGGTGCAGGCGCGCGTGGCGCTGGACCCCTACGAACTGGGCCCGGAGGCGGTGCCGCCGCTGGAAAGCTCCTTCGCCGACGAGGACGACGGGTACGAAGACGACGATCCGGACTTCGATCCTGATGCCGCGGTTCCCGAAGACAACGACATCGCGGAGGTGGATGACGACTCCGACGACGACAACCCCTACGCCGAAGGCGGCCCGCTCGACGACGGCGACGAGGACGAGGACGAGGACGCGTTCGACGATCCCACATCCGACTCGGACGACGACGACATCGCCGACATCGGCAGCGACGACGAGCCCGAGTTCATCGGCGCCGACGACGAGGAGGATTTTGGCGACGGCGAGGACTTCGATTTCGCCTTCGCCGAGACCTGGCTGAGCGGCTTCCGCTACGCGCTGTCGCTGCAGGCGGACGACTGGCGCCGTGCGATCGATGCCGAGCCGCCGCTGGCGCGCTGGCTGTACGCGCTGTGGACGGCGGCCGACGACGCCCAGGGCGCCGAGGGCCCGCTGGATGCGCTGCCGGCGATGGCGCCGAGCGCCGCCGCGCCCGAGGATGCCGGTTTCCTTGCGCTGGAAGCTGCATTGCGCGAAAAGGCCGCCAGCCAGCCGTTGGTGGAGCCGCTGGACGAGAACCGTTTGATCGGCCTGATCCCGGTGCTGCTGCACCAGTTGTGGCGGCGTCACCGCGAGCAGGCGCAGGAGGTGTCGGCTCAGATCGAGATCGACCTCGCCGATGGCCTGGCCAACCAGAAGTACGCCGAAGCCGACCACCTGGCCGAGTTGCTGCAGCAGCATGCGGTACCGGCCGGCGGCATGAACCTCGAGTTCCTCGACGGCTTCTGGAGCGCCCAGCGCGCCGCGATGCTGGAGGTCTCGCCCTTCGACAGCCTGGTGCGCATCCTCGGCCCGGACAAGGTCTGGGAGGACGTGGAGGACGCGCGCGAAGTGATGATGGCGCTGATGGGCTACTGGAATGCGATCAGCGAACGCCTGTCGCGCAAGGCCGAGCCGACCGACCCGCTGTGCCATCCCTTCATCGATTTCCCGATCGACGGCGACCCGGCGGACCATCCCGAGCGCCCCTACGGCCAGGACTTCGCCAAGGGCTTCCTCGCCGCCATCGAGGACTTCCCGCGCTCGGCCAAGCTGCTGCTGATGGACCCGCAGGCGAAGCACTGGCTGGCGCCCTTCGAGGCGCTGGCCAAGGGCCACTCGCTGGAGAAGCGCCTGAGCAGGCTCGGTTTCGAGGAGCGCATGGGCCTGATCGCCGAACTGCCCGAGTGCATCGCCGAACTCGGCATTTTCTGGACCGCCAGCGGCGGCGCCATCGCCCGCGAACCCAAGCGCGTCGAAGCCCTGCCCGGGCGCAACGATCCCTGTCCCTGCGGCAGCGGCAAGAAGTACAAGAAGTGCCACGGGGCGCCGGAGCGGCTGAACTAGTGTCCTGTCCCGCATCCGCGAAGAAGTTCCATGGTTTCGTCGAAGACAAGGCGGAGGAAGCTGTGGTTCTATGGCGAGGAGACGGATTGCGGCGAAAGACGCCGGAACCATTCGATGGTATTTGCGGGACAGGACACTAGTGTGGTGTTCCGTAATTAAGTTGAAGAAATTTCCGATGAATTTTGCGGCGAGGCAAGGCGAGAGGAGGAGTCATAGCAGGGCTATGGCGACGACGAGCAACGCCGCATCGGCGCAAAAGGCGCGGAAATAATTCAAGGTAATTACGGAACACCACACTAGGTAGCGACGGCACCCTGCAGCGTGCTCAGGTGGCAGCTCGCGCGCCGCCTGGGCGCGGACTTGCGGTTGCCGTGGATCGCACCTCTGCGGCCTGCCCGGAGTGTTCCAGGTCATTCGCCTGCTTGGCTCGTCGCACAGGTCGGCACCTGCCGCGCTATCCTGCGCGCCCTCGTTGCCCGCCATTCCTTCCCACCGTGACCGCCCACGCCGCGCCGCGCCAGGCCGCGCTGATCTTCATCTTCGTCACCGTGGCGCTGGACATCCTGGCGATCGGGCTGATCATCCCGGTGCTGCCGCCGCTGATCGCCGGCTTCTTCCCGAATGCGGCCGAAGGCGCCGCGGTGTACGGCTGGTTCGTCACCGTGTTTGCGCTGATGCAGTTCCTCGCCTCGCCGCTGCTGGGCGCGCTGTCGGACCGCTTCGGGCGCCGGCCGGTGATCCTGTTGAGCAACCTGGGCCTCGGCCTCGATTACATCCTGATGGCGCTGGCGCAGACCCTGCCGCTGCTGTTCCTCGGACGCATCATCGGCGGCATCACCTCGGCGAGCATCGCCACCGCGAATGCCTATATCGCGGATGTCACGCCGCCCGAAAGGCGTGCGGCGAGCTTCGGCATGCTCGGCGCGGCCTTCGGGCTGGGATTCGTCATCGGGCCGGCGGTCGGCGGGCTCCTGGGCAGCGTCGATCCGCGCCTGCCGTTCTGGGTCGCGGCTGCGCTGTCGCTGCTGAACTTCCTGTACGGCTACTTCGTCCTGCCAGAGTCGCTCCCGGCCAGGCGCCATCACCGTTTCGAGTGGAAGCGCGCCAATCCGGTCGGCTCGCTGCTGTGGCTGAAGCAGTTCCCGCAGGTGTTCGGACTGGCCGCCGCGAGCTTCCTCTCGGTGTTGGCGCACGTGGTGTTTCCGGCGACCTTCGTGCTCTATGCCGGACACCGCTACGGCTGGAACGAGCGCGATATCGGCTTCACCCTCGCTTTCGTTGGCGTGCTCTCGGCGCTGGTGCAGGCGGTGCTGGTGCGTCGCCTGATCCCGCGCATCGGCGAGCGCCGCGCGCTGCTGGCCGGATTCGGCTTCGCGGTGGTCGGCTTCATCGGCTATGGCTGGGCGCCGACCGGCCCGTGGCTGTGGGCGGTGATGCCGCTGCTGGCCCTGTGGGGACTGGCCGGCCCCTCGGTGCAGGCGCTGATGACGCGCCAGATCGACCCCACCGAGCAGGGCCGACTGCAGGGCGCGGTAGCCAGCCTCGGCGCGGTCGCCGGGATCATCGGCCCCTACGTCTTCACCCACATCTACGCCGCCGGCATCGACCCTGCCCGCGGCTGGAACCTCCCGGGCGTGGCCTTCTACCTCGCCGCGGCGCTGGTGCTCGGCGCGCTGGTGATCGGCAACCTGGCGAGCCGGGAGCGGACGTGAGGGCGAGAAGCAAGAGCGGGGCGAGGGGCAGGGGGCAAGGGGACCAGGCCTGTCGTCTTTCCGGTCCGTGCGGCAGAACCAAGCCTCGCCGAATATTGCGCCCATGCCCCAGCGTGGGTCCCCTGCCCCTTGCCCCCTGCCCCGCTTCCCGCCTCTCACCATGACCGACTCCCCGCGCCAGCTCCTCCGCCGGGTCTTCGGCTTCGACGATTTCCGCGGTCCGCAGCGGGAGATCGTCGAGCACGTCGTGGCGGGCGGGGATGCGCTGGTGCTCATGCCCACGGGCGGAGGCAAGTCGCTGTGCTACCAGGTGCCGGCGCTGTTGCGGCGGCGGGGCACCACCATCGTGGTGTCGCCGCTGATCGCGCTGATGCAGGACCAGGTCGCGGCACTGACCCAGCTCGGGGTGCGCGCGGCCTTCCTGAACTCGACGCTGGATGCCGGCAGCGCGCTGGATGTCGAGCGCCAGCTGGTCGAGGGTGAACTGGACCTGCTGTACGTCGCGCCCGAGCGCTTGCTGACAGCGCGCTTCCTCGGCCTGCTGGAGCGCGCCTCGCTGGCGCTGTTCGCGATCGACGAGGCGCACTGCGTGTCGCAGTGGGGGCACGACTTCCGCCCGGAGTACCGCCAGCTGACGGTGCTGCACGAGCGCTGGCCGCAGGTGCCGCGGATCGCGCTGACCGCAACCGCCGACGCGCCAACCCGCGCCGAGATCGTCGAGCGCCTGGCGCTGCACGAGGCGCGCCAGTTCGTCAGCTCCTTCGACCGCCCGAACATCCGCTACCGCGTCGAGGAAAAGCGCGACGGGCGCAAGCAGTTGCTCAGCTTCCTGCGCGGACGGCCGGGCCAGTCGGGCATCGTCTACGCGCTGTCGCGGCGCAAGGTGGACGAGACGGCCGAGTTCCTGCGCGCCGAGGGCATCCATGCGCTGGCCTACCACGCCGGCATGGACGCCAGCGTGCGTGCGCACAACCAGACCCGCTTCCTGCGCGAGGACGGCGTGGTGATGGTGGCTACGATCGCCTTCGGCATGGGCATCGACAAGCCGGATGTGCGCTTCGTCGCGCACATGGACCTGCCCAAGTCGATGGAAGGCTACTACCAGGAAACCGGCCGCGCCGGGCGCGATGGCGACCCGGCCGAAGCCTGGATGGTCTATGGCCTGGGCGATGTGGTGCTGCTGCGCCAGATGATCGACAACTCCGAGGCCGGCGACGAGCGCAAGCGGCTGGAACGCAGCAAGCTCGACGCGCTGCTCGCCTACTGCGAGAGCGTGCGCTGCCGGCGCCAGGTGCTGCTGGGCTACTTCGGCGAGCAGCACCCGGGCCAGTGCGGCAACTGCGACAACTGCCTGGAGCCGCCCGAAACCTGGAACGCCACCGAGGCCGCGCAGAAAGCGCTGTCCTGTGTCTACCGCACCGGCCAGCGCTTCGGCGTCAGCCACCTGACCGATGTGCTGCTCGGTCACGAGACCGAACGCGTGGTCGACCTCGGTCACACCAAGCTGTCGACCTTCGGCGTCGGCACCGAGCTGGACGAGCGCCAGTGGAAGGGCGTGTTCCGCCAACTGGTCGCCGGCGGCCTGCTCGACGTGGAACCCGGCAGCTACGGCTCTTTGCGCCTGGCCACCGCGGCGCGCCCGCTGCTGCGCGGCCAGACCGAGCTGTGGCTGCGCCGCGAGCGCGAGAAGAAGAAAGCGCCGAAAACCCGCTTCAGCGTCTCCGCCCACCCGGCCGACGACAGCCTTTTCGAGCGCCTGCGCGAGCTGCGCGGCAAGCTGGCACGCGAGCAGAACGTGCCCGCCTACGTGATCTTCCACGACGCCACCCTGCGCGCCATCGCCAGCGAGCGCCCCTACACCCTGACGCAGCTCGGCGAGGTGCAGGGCGTCGGCGCACGCAAGCTCGAGCGCTATGGAGAGGCCGTGCTGGAACTGGTGCGGGCGGCGGATTGAGTGAGGGCGGCTTGTGTGCTGGGCGGGATTTTGGTTGTTGGTTGTTGGCAGCTGAGCGCGCAGGCCGCGGCTCCTGTGGGAGTTCCGGTCGCCCCTGCCGGCGCGCTTGTTCGCGCATCGAACTGTCGCGGACTGGTGCCTGTTTTTTGTCCGCAAAGGACGCTAAGAAGGCAAGAGCGTCTTGGGTTGCGCAAAGCCGCCATGCGCCCGTATCCGCCTGTGGATTTGGCTCTACTTTGCGTCCTTGGCGTCCTTTGCGGAAAATGTCTTGTATTTCATGAACTTAGATAATCTTCGGTGGGAGCCGACTCTGTCGGCGATCATTTCCCGGGCCGCCAGCAACAGATCGCGGCTGAAGCCGCTCCCACTGGGTTCCGGCACGCCGGGCTTGCTGCCGACAACCAACAACCAATAACCAACAACCGTCCGCGAGTTCGCTGCAGCCGCCTGGCTATCAGCGCCACCACCCGTGACATCCCACGATTGATCGCGTACAGTTCCAAGGGTTCACGCTGTTGTCCGTCGGGGCGATCCCGATTGCGCGATTCCGGATGAAGGGCCTGGGGCCTTTTGGAATGGCGCCGTCCTGCGGTGTGCGTGAGTCGGACCCCAAGCGCGTCGCGATGACGCCGTCCGCATTTCTCAGTTGATTGACAGGCTCAGGGCGCTGGATCCGGGAACGCCCGAAGCTGACCCTCATCGGCACGCAATCATGCGGCGCGCCGTGGGGACCAAGGGAGTCTTCGCTTGATGAGTTCCGACCAACTCGGGCAGCCGTCCGCGTCCATGTCCACCGATTCCGATTCGTCCACCGCGGCCGAGGCCGCAGCGCCAGCCAAGCGCACGCGCAAGCCTGCGGTGCGCAAGCCCAAGGCGGCGGCAGCCGTGGTCGCCGAGGCCGCGGTCGCGCAGGCGCCGGCCGCCGAAGCGCCCGCAGAGATCGCGGCTGCTGTCGAGGCCAACATCCCGGCCGCTGCAGCGCCCGCGGTGATCGAGCCTGCTGTCGAGGCCAGCGCCCCGGCCGCGCCGCGCACGCGCAAGACCCTGGTGCGCAAGCCCAAGGTGGTCGCCGAAGCGACGGTCGAGTCGGCGCAACTTGCATTGGCGATGGCGCCCGCGCCCTTGCCGCCGCCGGAATCCGTCCCGCTGGCGAGCACGCCAGTCGTGGTAGTCGATGCCGAGTTGCCCCAGACGAATGCGGCCGAGCCGACGCCGGTCGAAGCGGCGCCGCCGGTCGCAGTCCCGTCTGCGCCCAGGCAGCGCGTGACCCTGCCGCACCCGATCATCCACCGCGTGCATCCGGTGGCCCTGGGCCGCAAGCGTGACGCGCTGCAGTATCTGCTGGCGCAGACCCCGGACCAGCCCACGCTGATCTACACCCGCACCAAGCATGGCGCCGACAAGATTGCGCGCCACCTGGAGCGTTGCGGCCTCAAGGCGGCGGCGATTCATGGCGACAAGAGCGGCGGCGCGCGCGCACGCGCGCTGGCCGGCTTCAAGTCGGGCGAGTTGCAGGCGCTGGTGATCACCGACATCGCCGCGCGCATGCTCGATTTCACCGGGCTGCCGCGGATCATCGGCTACGATTTGCCGCATATCCCGGACGACTACGTGCAGCGCGTGCTGCGCACCGGCAGTGCGGACCAAGCCGGCCTGTCGCTGACCCTGATCACGCAGGAAGAATCGCCACAGTACCGCGGCGTGCGCGATCTGCTGTCGCAACTGATCGACCTGTCCCCGCTGCCCGGTTTCGAGGCGCCCGAGCCCTTCGATCCCGAGCGCGATCCGCCGCAACGCACGGATGGCGAGTCGGGAGACGGCGCGCCGCAAGGGGCTTCAGCCGCTGCGCCGGCGCAGGCCCAGGGTCAGGGGCCCCAGGGCGCCCCCCGCCGCGAGAACCGCGAGGGCCGCAACCGCCGCAACCGTCGCGATCGCCACGGCCGCGGCGAGCAGCGCGACCGCCCCGAGGGCGAGGCGATGCCCAACGCCGCGCCCGCGCTGGTGCCAGTCGAAGAACTTGTGGCCGATGCGCCGATGCAGCCGCAACGGGATGAGCGCCCGCGCAACGACCGACCGCCGAAGCCGGAGCGTCCGCGCAAGGAGAAGGTGGAGCGGGCGGAGAAGCCGGAGATCGGCAACCGCGCGCTGCCGCCGCCCAAGCCGTTGCCGGATTACGAGGAAGAAGACCGCCCAGGTCCCGGCAACTCGCTGGCCTCGCCGCCGCCTTCGCAGTACGACACGGGCGGCTTCGGCCGTCGCGGGCGTCGCCGTGATCCCTTCGCGCCGGTGGTGATCGGCGCCGAGGGCGAGTTCAATATCTACGACGAGCGCCAGCCGGACGATTACCGCGACCAGTGGAGCATCCTCGGCCCGGACGGCGGCCGTCCGTCGTGGACCTACGCGCAGGACGGCAATGTCGAAGAGGCGCCGCGCCGCCAGTTCCAGGGTCCGCCGCAAGGCCGCCGCGGTGGCGGCGGTGGCGGCAGCAGTGGCGGCGGCGGCGGTGGCCCGCGCGGTGCGCATCGCGGCCCGCAACAAGGCCGCGGCGGTCAGCAGCGCCACAACCGCCCGCGGCGCGCGGACGGCCGCTAGTGTCCTGTCCCGCAAGTAGCGCGAAGAAGTTCCGGATGGATTTCGTCGCGAGACAAGGCGCGAGGGTGAGAGCCGGCGGCTTGCGCGGCATGCCGCGCGCCGGCTTGAACGCTCGCAACTTGTTGCGGGCCGGGGTCGCAGGCCAGCGTGGGTTCGGCGCGACGACGAGCAACGCAGTATCGCGGCGAAAGACGCCGGAACCATTCGATGTGACTTGCGGGAAAGGACACTGGTAGATGCCGTACACGCCGATCCTGGCGACGCTGGGTTATGTGCTGTCGCCGGACCGGCAGCGCGTGCTGCTGGTCCATCGCAACGCGCGCGCCGACGACGCCCACCTCGGCAAGTACAACGGCCTCGGCGGCAAGCTGGAGCCCGATGAGGACGTGGTCGCCGGCATGCGCCGTGAGATCCACGAGGAAGCCGGGCTGCAGTGCGATGAACTGCAGTTGCGCGGCACCATTTCCTGGCCCGGCTTTGGCAAGCACGGCGAGGACTGGTTCGGCTTCATCTTCCTGATCACCGCGTTCACCGGCCAACCGCCCGCCCGGAATCCCGAGGGCAGCCTCGAATGGATCGAGATCGGGCGCATCGGCGAGCTGCCGCTGTGGGAAGGCGACCGCCAGTTCCTGCCGCTGGTGTTCGACACCGATCCCCGCCCCTTCCACGGCGTGATGCCGTACCGGGACGGGCGGATGGTCGGGTGGCGCGTGTCGCGGGTGTGAGGGGAGTCGTGAGTGGTCTGCACTCGATTCGCGCCAGGATTGGGTGAAACGTAAAACGTGAAATGTCAACCAGAGCCCCGCCAGATTGACGTTTCACGTTTCACGTTTGACTCTTGCCTTCTTGCTTGCCCGCTGCACCGCCATGCGCCCCCTCCCCGCACCCACGCTCACCAACCTGTACCCGCCGATCCCGGGTTTCCGCTATTTCGATGCGCCGGCGGGCTGGGTTTTCGACACGGGCACGGGCCTGGGCGATGCGCGACTGGCGTGGTGGCTGGCGGAGCACGCGCTGCTGGCCTATGAGCGCGCCGGGCCGGTGGAGCAGGCGCTGGCGGGGCTGGGTTATCGCGTCTACCAGGTGCGCCACCGCGCCAGCGGCGGGGTGGCCTATGCGGCCATCGGCGCCGATCACGGCATCCTGGCCTTCCGTGGGACCGAGGCGCTCAAGCCGGGCGATCCGGTGCGCAAGCTCGGTGCCGTCGCCCGCGACTGGTGGACCGACGCGCGGGTGAAGCAGGTGCCGTGCGCGCTCGGCGGGCGTGTCCACCAGGGCTTCCAGCAGGCCCTCGATTCGCTGTGGGCGGACTTGGCGCCGGTGCTGCGCCAAGCGCCGCGCTGGTGGTGCTGCGGCCACAGCCTGGGCGGCGCACTGGCGGCGCTGGCCGCGGCGCGGGTCGCCGAGGCGGCAACGCTCGCGGGCACGCTGACCTATGGCCAGCCACGCGTGGGCGATGCCGACCTCGCACGCCATCTGGACACCCTGCCACTGCTGCGCATCGTCAACGCGAGCGACCTGGTCCCCGACATGCCGCCCGAGGCGCTCGGCTATCGCCACGCCGGCCAGCTGCGCCACCTCAACCCCGAGCGCCACCGCGACTACGGCCAGCGCATGCGCGACTACTTCGCGCAACTGCAGACCCATCTGCGCAGCGGCCTGGCTGCCCTGACCCCGATCGAACTAGTCGACCACGCGCCGCTGGGGTATGTGGTGAAGGTGTACAACGAGGCGCTGCGGGGCGGTTGAGGCAAGCAGAGTGAAAAGTGAAAGGTAAAAAGTGAAAGCGTGGGCGCTCTATGCTTCCTTTTCACTTTTCACTTTCACCTTTCACTGCTTCCACACAAACACCCCCCACACCACGCCCACCACCGCCGCCACGCCGACCAGATCGAGGAACCAGCCTTCGCGCAGCATGCGGCGGTTGTCGGCCATCCCGGTGCCGTAGGCGATGGCATTGGGCGCGGTGGCGACCGGGAGCATGAAGCCCAGGCTGGCGGCGAGCGCGGCGGGGAGCATGAACAGCAAAGGGTCGACGTTCGCGGCGGCCGCGGCGGCGGCAAGGATCGGCATCAGCAGCGCGGCGGCCGCGGTGTTGCTGGCGATCTCGCTGAGCAGGGTCACGCCGAGGCACAGGCCGAACAGCATCAGCGGCAGCGGCAGATCGCGCAGCAGCACCAGGCGCTCGGCGACCCAGGCGCTGACGCCGGAGCTGCCGAAAGCGCTGGCCAGCGCGATGCCGCCACCGAACAGCACCAGCGTGCCCCAGGGGATGCGCTCGGCGGTCTCCCAGTCGAGCAGGCGGCCACCCTTGCCGTCCGGCACCAGGCCCATCGCCAGGGCGCCGAGCAGGGCGACGCTGGCATCGGAGCCGCCCGGCAGTCCCAGCCAGGTCTTCCAGCCGCCCCAGGGATCGGTGCGGAAGATCCAGGCCAGGGCGACAATGCCGAATACGGCGAGCACGCGGCGCTCGCCGGCATCGATCGGCGGCAGCGCCGGCAGGGTGGCCGCCGGCAGTCCACGCAGGCCGCGCCCCAGCCACAGCGCCAGCACCGGCAAGGTGATCACGACGATCGGCAGCCCGTAGACGAACCAGTCGACGAAGCTGATCTCGACCCCGGTGGTCTGTTCGTAGACCGAGCGGAAGATCAGGTTCGGCGGCGTGCCGATCGGGGTGCCGAGCCCGCCAAAGCTGGCGGCGTAGGCGATGCCGAGCACCAGAGGCGCGGCCAGGCGTGGATCGGGGTAGTCCTTGAGGATCGCCAGCGCCACGGGGATCAGCAGCAAGGTGGTCGCGGTGTTGGAGATCCACATGCTGAGCAGGCCCGAGGCAAGCACGAAACCCCAAAGCACATGGCGCCCGTTCTGCCCGCCGGTCAGCCTGAGCATCCACAGCGCAAGGCGCCGGTGCGCGCCGTTGCGTTCGATCGCCGCCGACAGCATGAAGCCGCCGCCGAGCAGCAGGATCACCTCATTGCCGTAGGCCTCGGCCACGCCCTTGGCATCCAGCACGCCGACCAGCGGCAGCAGCGCCAGCGGCAGCAAGGCCGTGTGCGGCGCGGGGATCGGCTCGAACAGCCACCACAGGGCAACCCAGCCGGTCAGGCCCACGGTGATTGCGAACGGCGGCGGATGACCCGCCGCACTGGCCGCCATGCCAAGCGCGAGGGCCAGCAACGGCCCCGCGCACAACAGGGCGTCGCGCGCATTCATCCGCGCGGGCCCACCGGCGGGATGCCAGCGACCGGTGGCGTGGGATCTGCGGTCATTCCGGGCTCCGGAGAAAGTCGCGTGACCGGACTATGCGCAAATGCGTCAGCAATGTCTCCGATGGAGTCACTGTCCCGCGACCATGCGGGAATGCGTGTGGGCTCTCAGTGACGCATATTGTCAATTCAGGTCCATTCTGCGACAGTCGAAACAGTCAGCGGCGCACGCTCCAGTAGCATCCTTGGACCCGTCGGGGGCGGTCGCAAGCGGGTATCGGGCAGGTCTGGGGGAGTGGGATTCGCATGATGGTCGAGGTCATCCTGCTGTTGGCTTGCCTGGGTACGGGCGCCTACGCCGGCGTGCTGCAAAGGAAGCTTTCGGCTGCGCAACAGAAGGTGGCCGACACTGCCGCCGATCTCGACAAGATGCAGCAGTCGCAGGCCCAGGTGATCCACACCACCAAGCTCGCCTCGCTCGGCCAGATGATCGCCGGCGTGGCGCATGAGATGAACACGCCTATCGGCTTCGTCAAGAGCAATGTCGAGGTGGTCCGCGAGCTGCTGGGCGAGCACCGGCAACTGGTCGACAAGTGCATGCAGGGCTTCGACATGATGCTCGGCGTGGACCTCAAGAACCCGCAGATGCACGAGCCGATGCGGCGCGCCCTGACCAAGGTACGCGCCGCGCTGTCCGGCGACGAACGCCTGCGCGATGGCGACGACCTGCTCAAGGATTCGGTCGACGGGCTGGTGCAGATCGCCAACCTGGTGAAGAACCTCAAGGGCTTCGCGCGGGTCGACCGCGACGGCATGGACCAGCTGGACCTCAACGAGTGCATCGAGAGTGCGCTGACCATCGCCGCGCACCAGTTGCGCGACCGCATCGAGGTGGTCAAGGAACTCGGCCAGCTGCCGAAGATCAACGGCGTGGCCTCGCAGATCAACCAGGTGCTGCTGAACCTGATCACCAATGCGGCGCAGGCGATGGGCGACAGCGGCAAGCTGACGGTGGCCTCGCGCCGCTCAGGCGACCAGGTCGAGATCGACATCAGCGACACCGGCAGTGGCATTCCGGACGATGTGCTGCCGAAGATCTTCGACCCCTTCTTCACCACCAAGCCGGTCGGCGAAGGCACCGGGCTTGGCCTGTCCATCGTGCACAAGATCGTGCAGAGCCACGGCGGCACGATCAAGGTGCGAACTGCGCCAAAGAAAGGCAGCACGTTTACCATTAGCTTTCCCATCGACCATGCGCTGCTGAAGCAGCAGGGCTGATGAAATGTCCGAACCGCGCATCAGAGTGCTGTGCATCGACGACGAGGCCCGCATCCTGCGCGCCTTGAAGGCACTGTTCCGCGACATGGACGTGCACACCACCACCGAACCGAGCGAGGCGATCCGCTGGGCCGCCGAGCACGACGTGGACGTGATCGTGTGCGACCAGCGCATGCCCAAGATGCAGGGCATCGAGGTGCTGCGCGAGATCCGCCTGGCCCACCCGCGCGCGATGCGCATCCTGCTGACCGGCTATGCCGACCTGAGCGCGGTGCTCGGCTCGGTCAACGAAGGCGAGGTCTTCCGCTACATCAACAAGCCCTGGGACAACCAGGAGCTGCGCAGCACCGTGCAGATGGCGGCGAAGATCGCGCGCGACACACCGGTGCTGACCGACAAGGCGATCGACGACGTCAGCCGCGAACAGGCGCGCCGCGAGGTCGGCATCCTGGTGATCGAGGACGACCCCGAAGTGCAGCAGCGCATGCGCGAGATCCTGCAACCGCACTACCAGGTGCGCTTCGCCTCGTCGCCCGAACGCGCGCTGCAGGTCCTGGAGAAACACGAGACCGGCGTGGTGATCTCCGAGACCGCCGGTCAGCACGGCGACCTGACCGCCCTGATCAAGGCGCTCAAGCAATACCACCCGCACATCGCCACCGTGGTCGTCACCGACCGCGCCAATGCCAACACGGCGATCGACCTGATCAACGAGGGCCAGGTATTCCGCCTGCTGCTCAAACCCGTGCGCATGGGTTCGTGCCGGTTGTCGGTGGACGCGGCGGTGGGCCGCTACTGGCAGCTCAAGCAAAACCCCGCCGCCACCCGCCGCTTCATCGTCGCCCCGCGCGCCGAATCGCAGTTGCCGTCCTGGCTGGCCGGGAGCCTGATGCAACGGATCAAGTTGCTCCCGTCGCGGCTGCTCGGGATGGCCCGGGCGCACTGAGGCGCAGGGCGCGCCGCTGACCTGGGCTTTTGGCTCTTGGCTTCTGGCTCTGGCTCTTGGCTTTTTGCCTTCTGGCTTTTGGCTTCTGGCTTCTGGCTTCTGGCTCTTGGCTCTTGGCTTTTTGCCTTCTGGCTTTTGGCTTCTGGCTTCAAGAGCAAGAGCGTTTCGGCCTGACGGCCGAGTGTCTTTTCTTTGAGTGGCCAAAGAAAAGTCACCAAAAGAAAGGCCACCCCGCGTCCGCGCCTCGTGTGCGTCGTGCACACGAGGTTCCCTGCGGTGCTCACGAAGCGCAGGCCGCTGCGCAACTCGCACGTCCCTGTGCTCGGACATGCTCGCTTTCCCCTGCGCTTCGCTCCGCTCCTCGGCGCTCCCGAGGGGCCCCATTTTCCCTTCGACCCGGCTTCCTGCCTGGTTCTTGAGGAGGGGTGAATCAGCCGGCTTGCGGGTCTTGAGCGGAAGGAAGCCAGAGCCAACAGCGAAGCCAAAGCGAAGCCGAAGCCCGTAGAGCGGAGCTTGTTCCGCTGCTTTCGCTTCGCCCTCGATTCCTGTCGAGCAAATCGATCAGGAAGCTCGCCTCGAAGACCAGGCAGGAAGCCGGGTCGAAGGAACCCGGGGCCCCTCGGGAGCGCCGAGGAGCGGAGCTGGATCAAGGGGAAAGCGAGCATGTTCGAGCACAGGGACGTGCGAGTTGCGCAGCGGCCTTGATCCGGCGAGCACCGCAGGGAACCGGGCGCGCCGGATGCGCGGCCGGCGCGGACGCGGGGTGCCCTCTTTCTTGGTTACTTCTTTCTGGGCAAACAGAAAGAAGTGACTCGGCCGCCAGGCCGAAACGCTCTTGCTCTTCAAGACTTCAAGAAGAAGCGAAAAGACACAGGCAACAGCAAAAAGCTCGCGGGCGGAGCCCGCTCCCACAGAGAGCAAATCAGACAGCGACAGCGACAGCGACAGCGACAGCGACAAGCGACAAGCGACAAGCGACAAGCGACAGCGACAAGCAGACGATCACAGGCGACGCGCGGCGCAACCCGCGAAATCGCCAGCGGAGCCACCTCCCTCAGTCAGCGAGGGAGCGGTGCCTCTGCCCCGAGTCAACTACCAAGCTTCCAGCGCGCCCCCTGCGGCGTGTCCTCGATCACCACCCCCATTGCCGTGAGCTCGTTGCGGATCTCGTCCGAGCGCGCGAAGTTCTTCGCCTTGCGCACCTCGGCGCGCTCGGCCATCAGGGCCTCGATGCGGGCGACGTCCACGCTGGCCGAGCCGCCCTGGAACCAGGCTTGCGGGTCCTGCTGCAGCAGGCCTAGCCAGCCACCGGCGTCGAGCAGGCGCGCCTTGGCGAGGGCCTTGGCCTGCGGGCCCTCGGCCTTCTGCGCATCGCGCGCAAGTTCGCTCAACACCGCCAGCGCCTGCGGCGTGCCAAGGTCGTCGGCGAGCGCAGCCTGCACCGAATCGGCGGGCGCCGCCACGCCCGCGATGGAGACATCGGCGAGATCGCGCAGCGCGCCGTACAGCCGGTCCAGGGTGGTCTTGGCCTGCTTCAGCGCGGCCTCGGACCAGTCCAGCGGCTGGCGGTAATGCGCGCCCAGCAGCAGCCAGCGCAGCGCTTCGGGAGGCGCCAGTTCGCGCAGGTTCTTGATCAGCAGGACATTGCCGAGCGACTTGGACATCTTGCGGCCTTCGATGGTGACGAAGCCGTTGTGCATCCAGGTACGCGCGAACTCGGCGCCTCCGTGGGCGCAGACGCTCTGGGCGATTTCGTTCTCGTGGTGCGGGAACTTGAGGTCGGCGCCGCCGGCGTGGATGTCGATGGTGTCGCCGAGGTGCTCCTCGGCCATCGCCGAGCACTCGATGTGCCAGCCCGGCCGGCCGCGGCCCCAGGGGCTGTCCCAGCCCGGCAGGTCCGGGGTGGACGGTTTCCACAGCACGAAGTCCGCCGGGTTGCGCTTGTACGGGGCGATCTCGACGCGCGCGCCGGCGATCATTTCCTTGACCGTGCGCCGCGACAGCCTCCCGTAGCCTGCATAGGTATCGACATCGAACAGCACGTGGCCGTCGGCCGCATAGGCGTGGCCGGAGGCGATCAGGCGCTCGCACATGCGGATGATCCCGGGGATGTGCGCGGTGGCGCGCGGCTCGATGTTCGGCGCGAACTCGCCGGCGACGCCGATCGCCGCCATGTCCTCGTGGAATGCGGTGGTGTACTGCGCGGTGATCACGTCGATCGGCACGCCGCGCTCGGAAGCGGCGGCATTGATCTTGTCGTCGACGTCGGTGATGTTGCGCGCGTAATCGAGATGCCCGAACTGCTGCCGCAGCAACTTGGCGAGCACCCCGAACACGGTGTACGGGCGCGCATTGCCGATGTGCGGGTAGTTGTAGACCGTCGGTCCGCACACGTACATCGTCACCCGGTCCGGATTGGCCGGCGCGAAGCGCTCGGTCTGGCGGGTCAGCGAGTTGTACAGGTGCAGGTCCATGACAGGGCAACCAAAGTCGGATCGATGAATCTATCAGTCCGCGATGGTGCAGTGCACCAGCGGCGCTGGCGGAATCCGCCTCCCGCTTGTGCCGATCCGCCCATTGCCGGCGCCGGGGCGGCGTCGCAGACTGCCGTTCCCTCGTTCACCCAAGGATTCCGCAGATGATCGGTTACGTCACCGTCGGCACCAACGACATGCCCCGCGCCGCCGCCTTCTACGACGCGCTGCTCGCCACCCTGGGCGCCAAGCGCTTCATGGAAGCCGAGCGCTTCATCGCCTGGGCGGTATCGCCCACCCAACCTTCCCTCGGCATCATCAAGCCGTATGACGGCAACCCGGCGACCGTCGGCAACGGCGTGATGGTCGCGCTGGTGGTCGACAGCAAGGAAAAAGTCGACGCGCTCTACAACAAGGCGATCGAACTCGGCGCCAAGGACGAAGGCCCCGCCGGCCCGCGCGGCGACAACTTCTACGCCGGCTACTTCCGCGACCTCGACGGCAACAAGCTCAACGTGTTCTGCATGGGCTGAGGCGGACCGAGAGACCATTCAACGCGGAGACACGGAGGACGCGGAGAAGAGCGCAAGCTGTTTTCCCGACGGGACGGCAGCAGCCGTCACGGCATTCGGATCTGGCGCCTTTCTCTGCGCTCTCCGCGTCTCCGCGTTGAACCGGCCCGCTCAGAGCTGCGGCAACCCGCTCTCCAGCCACCAGGTCTTCACCGTCTCGTCGTAGCGCCAGCGCTGGCGGTCGACGATGGTGCGGACGGTCTGGGTGGCGCGGTCGACCAGTTCGATCTGCACTGTCTGCAGCACGCGTCCTTCCGCATCGGTGGACTGCGGCGCTTCGTAGTAGCGCGAGACCTGGACCTGCTTCCAGCGCTCGCGCTGCTCTGCGGTAAACGGCTTCTCCGCGAGCACCGCCGGGTCGACATATGCCGCCGCCTGGTCGATCTCGTTCCAGCGGATCGCCGCGGCGTAGTTGTACAGGCGCACGCGCAGGCTTTCGTTCTTTGTCGCGCTGGCGCAGGCGCCGATGGCGAGCGCCGTCGCCGCGAGCAGTACCCAGGTCCATCTCGTCGCGATTGCTTTCATGCCGGGTCCTCAGCCTTCCGTTTGGACACGAATCGTGCACGCAGCGTGGTCGCCGGTCCAGCCTCGCCGGCTGCCGCGGCGTACAGGGTGATGCGGGCCTTGCCGCGCGCGGCCTGCATCGCGACGAAGTCTGCCAGCGATTGCCCGTCGTCGGCGCGCGCGACGATCTCGATCTCGCCCCAGACCGGCGCCAGGTAGTCGATCTGCGAGTCCTGCACGTAGATGTCGGGCTCCATCGCGTGCTCGCGCAATGCAAGGCGCGCCAGGCCCCAGCAGGCCAGGGTGAGCAGACTGGCGAGGCTGCCACCGAAGGCGCAGCCCTTGTCGTTGACATTCGGCCCCAGCGGCGCGGCGAGGCGCAGGGTGCGGCCGTCGTACGCGACGACGCGCAACTGCATCGCACGGGTCAGCGGGATCTGCGACAGCAACTCGTGTTCCAGGAAGGCGGCGGCTTCGGACTGTGCGGGGATCATGGGGTACTCGATGGGGTGAGCGTTCTGGTCGCCATTGCCGGTCCGCATGTCGTGCATCGGGCTGTCGCGCACCCTGGTCAAGAAAATCTTGTCCGCAAAGGACGCAAAGGACGCGAAGAAAGCAAGAGCATCCTCGGCTGCAGAGCTTTCCCGAGCCCGCGGATCCGACCACTGGCCTCTGCTCTACTTTGCGTCCTTTGCGTCCTTTGCGGACAAATGTCCTCTACTTCATTCACGTAGATCATTCATCCCCAAGAGGGCGCGTGTCGAGCAGGGCCTGCGCCTGGGCTGCCAGTGGGTGGGTGGCGGCCGCCAGGCGCTCGAGCGCGGCGCGGGCGCGGGGTGGATCCACCTCGATCAAGGTGCGCGCGAGGGCCAGCGCGATCTCCGGGCGACGCTCGCGTGCATAGGCCTCGCGCCAGATCGGATGGGCGGCGCGCGCGCCGGCCAGGTGTTCCAGCAGGTCACCGAGTTCGATCAGTTGCGCGAGATCGATGTGTCCGTCGCGGCGCAGCGCCGACAGCGCCTTCGAGCGCTCGCGCGCATCCGCGTGGGCCGCATGGCAGTCCGCCCACGCCGGGGCGAGCAGCGCATCGAAAGGCGCTTCAAGCGCAGTCCACACGCGTTCGGCCAGACCTTCCCAATAGAGCGCGGCGGCGGCGCTGCGGTGACTGCCGCCAGCCAGCGTGGGGCCGCCCAGCGCGTCGATGCGCCGCCCGGTGGGATGGTCCACCGGAATCCGGTCGAGCAGCGGCTGCCAGCCGCCGCGGCCACGCTGCTCGATGCGTGCGCGCAGTTCGCCGAATGCGCGCGTCGGCGGCGCGGCCTCGCGCCGTGCGCGCCGGGTCCACGGCGCCAGCCAGTCCTCGCGCCCGATCTGTGCCGCCGTCTCCAGCCGCGACAGGGTCCGCGCCAGCACCACGCGACCGACTCGCCCGACCACCCGCGCATCGTCGCCGCCATCGAGCGCACCCGGCACCACGCGCGCGCCGGTCAGGGCGAGCGCCAGCGCCGCGCGCACCTCGTCGGCATCCAGCACCTGCATCAGCGGCCACCCCAAGGCGAGCGTGGCCTTGCGCGCGGCGAACCAGCCGCCCGGCGCGTGCATCCGGATCGCAAACTCCGCGGTGTGCAGGATCTGCGCCGGCTTCGAGCACTTGAGGCCCTCGCAGAGCGCGTCGACATCGCGCGTCAGCGCCGGTACGTCCTCGCGGTCGAAGGGCATGCCGGCAGGCGCGCCCGTGCCCACCAGGCTGGACGCCTCGATTCGTGCATCGACCTGCATGGATCCTCTGTCGCCGCGTGCGCAAGGCGGCGCAACCTAACCGCCCGCACCCGCGCCGCGCAAGCCACGACGGAAGTCGACTGACCCTTCAGGCCCGCTTCGGCGACAATTGCGCATCATCAAGTCCAGCGCTGCACACTGCCGGCAGTATCCGGCGCGGCGCAAACCGCACCCAGGGATAGAACCATGACCATCGAAACGGACGTCGTCATCGTCGGCGCAGGCCCCGTCGGCCTGTTCCAGGTCTTCGAACTCGGCCTGCTCGGCATCAAGGCGCATGTGGTCGACGCGCTGCCGGCCACCGGCGGCCAATGCATCGAGCTGTACCCGGACAAGCCGATCTACGACATCCCGGCGCTGCCGGTGGTCACCGGCAAGGAACTGACCGACAACCTGATGCAGCAGATCGCGCCCTTCCATCCGGAGTTCCACCTGGACCAGGAAGTGTCGGTGGTCGAGAAGATCGATGAGCTGCACTTCCGCGTCGCCACCAGCAAGGGCACCGAGTTCAAAGCCAAGGCGGTGATCGTCGCCGCGGGCCTGGGTGCCTTCCAGGCGCGCAAGGTGCCGGTGGCTGGCGCGGAAGCCTTCGAGGGCCGCCAGATCCACTACTCGGTGAAGAACCCGGAGCAGTTCCGCGGCAAGGACCTGGTGATCCTCGGCGGCGGCGATTCGGCGCTGGACTGGGTGCTTGCGCTGCAGCCGATGGCACGCAGCGTGGTGCTGATCCACCGCTCCAATGAATTCCGCGCCGCGCCCGCCTCGGTGGCCAAGATGCGCGCGCTGTGCGACGAGATGCAGATGCAGCTGATGATCGGCAATGTCACCGGGATCAAGACCGAGGGCGATACCCTCAAGGGCATCAATGTGATCGGTGCCGACACCGTCACCCGGGTGGTCGAGTTCGACCACCTGCTCGCCTTCTACGGCCTGTCGCCCAAGCTCGGGCCGATCGCCACCTGGGGCCTGGGGATCGACAAGAACCAGATCACGGTCGACACCGAGCGCTTCGAGACCAGTGTGCCGGGCATCTACGCGGTGGGCGACATCAACACCTACCCCGGCAAGAAAAAGCTGATCCTCTGCGGTTTCCACGAGGCCGCGCTCGCCGCCTTCGCGATCAAGGCGCGCATGAACCCCGGCGCGAAGGTGCACCTGCAATACACCACCACCAGCCCGATCATGCACCAGCGCCTCGGGGTGCAGCCGCAGGTCGAGCTGACCGCGATCTGACCCCGGGAGCCTCATTCAACGCAGAGACGCAGAGGACGCAGAGAAGAGCGGGAGCAGGATCGGAAAGGCACTTCTCCGCGCCTCCCCGTCTCGGCATCGGGAATCTGTTGAACGCAGAGACGCAGAGAAAGCATCGAGAGCGCTTTTCTCTGCGTTTCCTCTGCGTCCTCCGCGTCTCCGCGTTTAACTGGATCGGACGCGTCAGAAGCTGTACACCAGGTTGGTGGTGAACAGCGAGTCGGTCTTCTTCAGGCCCGGGGCGACGTCCGAGTTGTGGCGGAATTGCAGGCCGGCCTTGAGCGCCAGCTTGGCGTTCATCTTGACCACGACGCCGCTGTCGTTCTGCGCGAAAGTGTTGTCCGAGCCCGCTTCCACCAGCAGGATGTTCTCGAAGGAGGTCTGCGCGTTGAAGGCGTGGTTGTAGGCCATGCGGCCGCGGAACACGGCCTCGCCGTCGGTCTGACCGGTGGCGACTTCCTTGTAGCGGCGGTAACCGGGGCCGCCTTCGAACAGCCACTGGGTGGTGTCGTTCTTGACCGCATACCAGCCGGCGCCGATCGACGCGATGGTCTGGTACTCGTAGGGCGCGAAATCGTCGTTTTCGTAACGCAGCGAGCCGATCAGGTAGGCGCGCTCGCTGAACTTCCAGGCGCTCGAACCGCTGAGCTCATAGCGGTTGGCAGTCAACTGCAACTCGTCGGTTCCGTCGATCTCACCCTTCTGGCGCAGCGCAGAAGCACCGATGTCGTGCTTCCACTGCGTGTCTTCGAAGGACAGGCCGAGCTTGGCATTCAGGCTCTCGGTCTCGGAGTTGCCGCGGGTCAGGGCCAGGCCGAGCTCGCCCGAGCCTTTCCAGCCGTCTTCGGCGATGGCCATACCGCTGGCGGCGAGCAGCGCCAGGAACAGGGTCTTGCGCATGGGGTGTCCTCAAGTCGTCGGTGCAAGGACGGCCGATGCTTGAGGCGCGGCACTGAATCGCTGGTGAGCGCAGCGGCAGCCGAAGGCAGGCGCGTTGGCCGGCCTTCAGCTTGGCGGGAACCCGGATCAGCGCTGCATGAAACTGCCGAACATTTTCGAACCCGCGGCCAGCAAATCCTGCGCGTCGACATCGCCGTCGCCGTCGCTGTCGAGCAGGCTGCCCACCGCCTTCGGCACGCCGCCGCCCTGGCCACCGAAGCCGCGCGTGACCTGACCGAGCAAGTCCGACAGGCCGCCGGCATCCAGGCCCTGCGTCTGCGTCGCCTGGCCCAGCGTGCCCATCAGCATCGGCGCCAGCATCGCCATCAGCCTGGCCGCGGCGCCGGAATCCAGCCCCGACGCGCGCGCGACGCCGGCCGCGGCGCGCGGCTGCGCCTGGCCGAAGACATGGCCGAGGATCGCCGCGCCATTGTCCAGCGGCGAGCGCTGCGCGCCCTGCGGCTGGCCACCGCCCATTGCGCCCATGACGGCGCCCATCAGGCCGCCGAGCCCGCCGCCGCCGAGCAGGTCGCCCATGCCGCCGCCGGTCCCTCCGCCACCGAGCAATCCACCGAGCAGGCCGCCCAGGTCCACGCCCTGGTGGTCGCGCGTGACCGCGCGGTGTAGCGCCTCGGCGCCTTGCGATGTGCTCGCATTGCGCTGCATTGCGCCCATCAGCATCGGCAGCGCGGCCTGGATCGCGCCCTGCGTCTGCTGCGGCGTTGCGCCGAGCTGCGCCGCCATGCGTTGGATCGTGTCGGGGCCGAGCTGGCCGAGCAGACTGTCGAGTGCGTTCATGGCGTGCTCCCTGGGTTGGAAAGCCGATCATCGCACCGAACGCTGGCAACGGTTGCGGGCTAGACTCCGCTCCGCATGCTCACCGCCGCCGACATCGACCGCCTCTCGCACATCGGTTTTCGCGCCGAACACTGGCCCGAACTCGTGGTGCCCGACGACAGCGTCGTCGCACGCATCGTCGAGCAGCATCGCTCCGGCTATGTGATCCACGATGGCAGCGACACTTTCCCGGCCAAGTCCCTGCCACGGCTGCGCCACCGGGTGGACCACGCCAGCGAGCGCCCGTGCGTGGGCGACTGGTGCATCGCCGCGCTGCGCCATGGCGGCGAATGGATGATCGAGGAACTGCTGCCGCGCTTCTCGACGCTGGTGCGCGGCGCGGCCGGCGAGACCCAGGCCAAGCAGGCGATCGCCGCGAACATCGACCATGTCCTGGTGGTCACCGGGCTGGACCGAGATTTCAACCTGCGCCGCATCGAGCGCTACCTGACGCTGGTCAGCAACTCGGGCGCGCGGCCCTGCCTGGTGTTGACCAAGGCCGACCGCGCCGAGGACGTCGAGGCCTTCCGCGCCCAGGTGGAAGCGATCGCCCCCGGCACCGGGCTGTACGCGATCAATGCCAAGTCCGCCGAGAGCTGCGCGGCGCTCGCCGCCGAGCTGCAGCCAGGCCAGACCGCGGTGCTGGTGGGCTCATCCGGCGCCGGCAAATCGACCCTGACCAACACCCTGCTCGGCAGCGAGCTGCAGGCCACCGGCACGATCCGCGAGAGCGATGGCCGCGGCCGCCACACCACCGTTTCGCGCGCGCTGAAGCCCTTGCCCGGCGGCGCCTGCCTGATCGACACCCCGGGCCTGCGCGAGATCAAGCTGACCGGCGAGGAAGACCTGGCCGACGCCGGCTTCGACGACATCGAGGCGCTCGCCAGCGCATGCCGCTTCCGCGACTGCCGCCACGAGAAGGAACCCGGCTGCGCCGTACGCGGCGCGGTCGAGCGCGGCGAAGTGGAACCCGCGCGCCTGGCCAGCTGGTCCAAACTCGGCGGCGAAATTGCCCGCGCCGGGGAATCCGCGCTGCAACGCGTCCAGCGCAAGCAGCACGACGCCAGCATGGCGCGGGCGCTGCGCGATGTGCTGAAGAAGAAGGGGCGGAAGTGACGGGCGGGGGTTGGCTTCTCCGCACATGCGACAGCGCAAGCAAAGTGAAATGTGAAACGTAAGACGTCAATGGAACCGCGCTCCGATTGACGTTTCACGTTTCACATTTCACCCCGCTTGCCACCAACCACAACCGGCGAGCCGCAAGCGGCTCGCCGGCAGCGAAAGTTCAGGCAGAGATCGCCAAATGCTCGCGGTGGTACAGCCTGGCCGCGACCAGCGCGATGACGATGCCGATGGCCAGGGTGCAGCCGATCGACGCCGCGGCCTGCCACGGCACCACGGATTCGCCGCGCACGGTCTGTTCGATCAGCAGCTGGTGGCTGAGCAGCGGCACCGCGTACATCCAGTCGGCCGGCTTGACCGGGTTCAGCGCCATCAGCATCGACGGGATCGCCGGCAGGATGATCAGCAGGGTGTTGTAGGTCTGCGCCTCGCGGAAGCCCTTGGCGAAGGCCGAGACGCTGGTCAGCAGGCCGGCGCCGATCAGGCCGAGCGGCGCAACCACCAGGAACAGCAGCGCGATCTCGGTGGGGCCGAACTTCACCACCATGCCGATCTTCTCCACCGGCAGCAGCGGGCCGACTGCGGCAAAGGCGAGCAGCGAGATCGCCAGCGAGACCACGGCGAAGGCGAAGGTGGCCATCAGCTTGCCGCCCATGATCTGGCCACGGCTGACCGGGTTGATCAGCAGCGGCTCCAGCGACTGGCGCTCGCGCTCGCCGGCGGTGGCGTCGGTGGCGAGGTAATTGCCGCCGGCGAACACGGTCAGGATCAGCAGGTAGGGCAGCATCGCCAGCAACATGCCGCTGCGGCTCTGCGGCGTGGACTGGTCGACATCCGCGATCAGCACCGGCTGCACCACCTCGGGGCTGATGCCGCGCACCAGCAGGCGCTGCGAGACGGTCACCGAGGCGTACTCGCCGATCAGTCGCTCGGCGCGACGGATGGTCTGCTCCGCCTTCTGCTGCGAGCGGTCGACGATCAGCTCCAGGGTCGCCGCACGGCCCTCGCGCCATTGCTCCGCGTACTCCGCCGGGATGCGCAGCACCACGTCCACATCGCGTTTGCGGATCGCCGCTTCGGCATCGGCCGGCGCGGGCTCGATCTCCACCTCGTGGGTCTTCAGCCAGGCGATCAGGTTGGGTGCGTGCTCGCCGCCAGCCACCGGCAGCTTCAGCGGCTTCTCGGCGCGTTCCAGGGTCACCGAGATCATCAGCCCGATCAGCCCGGCGAACAGCACCGGGCCCATCAGCGTGCCGAGCACGAAGGTGCTGAACATGGTGCGGCGGTCGCGCATGTTCTCGCGCACTTCCTTCCAGAAAACCACTTTCCACGGGCTCACAGCGAGAGTCCTTCTTCCGAACCGATGATCTTGACGAAGGCGTCCTCGAGGTTCGCCTCGCCGGCCTGGGCACGCAGCTCGTCAGCCGTGCCCTGCGCCACCACATGTCCCTTGGCGATCACCACGATGCGATCGCACAGGGCAGCCACCTCCTGCATGATGTGGCTGCTGAACAGCACGCAGCGCCCCTCTGCACGCAATTGCTGCATGAACTTGCGCAATGAGCGCGTAGCCATCACGTCCAAGCCATTGGTCGGCTCGTCCAGCAGCACGTTGCGTGGATCGTGCACCAGCGCGCGGGCGATCGCGGTCTTGACCCGCTGGCCGTTGGAGAAGCCCTCGGTACGCCGGCCGGCGATGTCGGCGATGTCGAGCGCGGCGATCAGCGCATCGGTGCGCGCCTTCAGCGTGGCCTCGTCCAGCCCGTGCAGGCGCCCGAAGTACTCGATGTTCTCGCGTGCCGTGAGCCGCTTGTACAGCCCGCGCGCATCCGGCAGCACGCCGAGCTTGCGCCGCGCGCCGTCCGGATCGGTGGTGATATCGCTGCCGTCGACCTTGATCGACCCGGTCTCCGGCTTCATCAGGGTGTAGAGCATGCGCAGCGTGGTGGTCTTGCCGGCACCGTTCGGGCCCAGCAGGCCGGTGATCTCGCCGTCGCGCGCGGTGAAGCTGACGCCATCGACGGCCTTCACCGCGCCGAAGGTCTTGCGCAGGTTGGTTAGTTCGAGCATGGGGAGGGTCCTTGAAGGGCGTAAAGGCGGGGCAAGGGGAAGGGGGCGGGGGACCTGACCTGGGGCCTTGGATCCCGCCTGCAGCAATCCGAACCTGCGCGGTTCGTCTTGATGTCCGGCCCACGTCGCCGACCGCAAGCCGCACTGCATTCCCCCTGCCCCTGCCCCCGCCCCGCTTCTGCTGTCTCACGGCGCACTCCCCGAGAAATTCAGGAAGAACGGCGCCGGGGACTGCTGCTTGAGGCACTCGGCATCCAGCTTTTTCGCGTCGGCGGTCTTGACGAACTGGGTGAGGAGCTTGGGGCCGCAGCCGCGGCCGAGCACGCTGTGGCCCTGGCCTGGGACGATCAGGTGGCGGCCGTTCGGCAGGTTCTTCACCACCTGGTCGCCATAGCGCGGCGGGGTGACCGGATCGAACTCGCCCGACATCACCAACACCGGCGTATCGCCGCTCATCGGCGCGTGGAAATCGGCCGGGATCTCGCGCGTCGGCCAGGCGCTGCACCAGGCGATGGCCATCGAGACCAGATCCTGGCGAAGCATCAGGCCATCATCTTGCGGCCGCGGCGTGAAGCCGGGTACATCTTCGGCGCACATGACCGACCATTGCATGCCGTTGGCGATCTGGCTGCCCAGATCGTCGCTCATCATGGCCCCCTGGGACATCAGCGGTTCGAAGCGACCCGCCTGCGCTTCAGCCAGTATCAACGGTAATAGGGCCGCGGTTTCACCGCTGTACATGTACATGCGCGCCACCACCGCCAGGGTATTGGCGCTCAATGGGCGCCCGGCGGTTTCGCCGGTGCGCGGATCGCGCGCCGCGACCATCCGCGGCTGTGCCCGCAGTTGCTCCGCCAGGGACTTCAGCGTGGCGTAGGGATCGCCGAAGCGTTTGCCGCACTCGGCATCGTCCTTGCAGCGATCGAGCTGGCGCTTGAGCGTGTCTTCCAGGTTGATCGCGTGCTCGCTGCCGAGCATCAGCTCGTTCGGCACCGCGCTGTCAAGCAGCAGGGTGCGCACCCGCGCCGGGTAGCGCTTGGCGTAGATCTGGCCCATGCGCGTGCCGTAGGACACGCCGACCAGGTTCACCTGTTCGGCGCCGATCGCCGCGCGCACGCGGTCCAGATCCAGCGCCGCGTCCTCGGTGCTGTACCAACGCACGTCGTGGGTGTCCCGCACATTGGCGACGCAGTCGCGCGCCAGCTGCGCGGCGAGCGCCGTATCCACGTCCACCGCGAGGGGGTCGCTATCCGTGGGCAATGGACAATCGAGGCGATTCGAAGCGCCGGTGCCGCGCTGGTCGAGCAGGATCACGTTGCGCTCGGCGAGCACCTCGCGGAAGCTGCCTGCCATCCCGCGCCAGACTTCGCGCGCCGCCTGGCCCGGGCCACCGGCGAGGATGAACACCGGGTCCGGCAAGGGCTTGGGCGAGCGCGAAGGCACCAGCGCGATGGCCAGCTCGATCTGCCGCCCGCCCTGCCCGTCCGGCGCCTCCGGCACCTTCAGCGTGGTGCATTCGGCATTCACCGGATTGCTCGGGCGGATGCCCACCACCGGCAACTCGCATTTCTCGAAACTCAGTTCACCCAGCTGGCGCGCCTCGCTGCGCGGCGCCACCAGGGTGGCCGCCAGCAACGCCAGCGGCAGGGTCAGGCCTTTCATGTCGCTTCCTCGTCGGGCATGAAGATGGATTCGATCGGTGTGGCAAACACCTGCGCGATCTTGAACGCGAGCGGCAGGCTCGGGTCGTACTTGCCGGTTTCGATGGCATTGATGGTCTGCCGCGACACCCCCAGCGCATCGGCCAGCTCGGCCTGCGACCAGTGGCGCTCGGCGCGCAGCACGCGCAGGCGATTGTTCATGCCTGCGCCCCGGTGAAACCGGCGTGGATGCGCTTCATGCGTACTTGCGCGTCGCCCACCAGACGGCGGGCCCGTAGATGCCGCAGAACAGCGGCAGCACCATCAACACCGGCACCTTGGGCAAGCCGGCCAGCTCCAGCAGGCCCCAGGCGAAAGTGAGCATGCAGGTGAGGATCGCCGCGGTGGTCACCGCCTCGAAATGCACCCGCCGCTCCAGTTCGTCCAGCGAGGCGAAGAAGCGCAGCATCTCGCTGAGCGCGACCACGATCGGCACCATCGGCACCAGCACCATGATCGCCTTCGCCCAAAGCGGCTCCACGCCCTTCACCAGCCGCAGCATCAGCACGATCAGCGCGGCGTAGACCGCCATTGCTCCCATGAAGCGCGCGCGGTAGCGATGCAGTGCAGCCTTGCGTTCCTGGCGCATGAGAAGCGGCTCCCGGTCGATGGACGCAGGTTAGTCAAGCACCCTTGTCGTGTCAAGTGAGCTTTACTTATGGCCAAGCGCACTTGACAGAGCTGGTATTGGTGTTGGTCGTTGGTGTTGGAAGGAGCCGCTTGCCGCCGGCCGGCGACTGTCCGCCCTGACCCACACCAACAACCCACACCAACACCAGCTCTTTCCGCTAGCCTCCGCGCATGAATCCGAACGACCACAACGATCAGGAAGTCCCCAGCCGCAGCCAGATGCGCCGCGAGGCGCTGGATGTGCTGGAACTGGCCGAGCGCCTGGTGGCGCTGACGCCCTCGCAACTGGCGAAAGTGCCGCTGGAAGAGAAGATCCTCGACAACGTGCACCTGGCGCAGAAAATCACCTCGCACATCGCGCACAAGCGCCAGGTGCATTTCCTCGCCAAGCTGATGCGCAAGCTGGATGATCTGGAGCCGATCCGCCTGGCGGTCGACAAGCCACTGGAGGTGCGCCGGCGCGAGACCGCGCAACTGCACCTGATCGAACGCTGGCGCGAACGCCTGATCGACGACGGCGACGATGCGCTGGGCGAGTTCATCCAGGAGTTTCCCAACGCCGACCGCCAGCGCCTGCGCCAACTGGTGCGCCAGGCCCACGTGGAACGCCGCGAGAACCGCGCGCCCTCGGCGCAACGTAGCCTCTTCCAACTGGTCAAGGCTCAGGTGCGCGGCGACGAAGACGCCACGGACGAGGGCGATGCGGCGACCGAGGCCGGCAGCGACTGAGGCTCTTCGCGATCCCACCCAGAAGCAGGAAGCAGAGGACCCAGAGGGACCTTCGCAGACCCACCTAGAAGCGGAACGCAGAGAACGCAGAGGAAAAGCAGAGAGGACGCGGAAAAGGCGATTCGGCCATTCTTCAGCGGTTTAATGTGCGCTCGCGAGAGTCGAAGCTTCCGGGCCGCGACCAGTGGGCTTGATTGACGCGATGCCGGCAGCCAATCCATGGAGAGACGCAAAAAAAAAAAAAAAAGGGCTCTCACCGAACACCAGGAAACCCCTTGGGCGGGAAGGGGGTTTTTCCCCCAAAAAAACGAAAAAAAAAAAAAAAAGAGGGAACCCCCCCCCCCCCCCCCCCCCTGCGCCGCCGCCGCCCCGGAAAGAGGGGGGGGGGGGGGGGGGAAGGCGGCGGGGGGAGGAGGGGGGCCGGGGGGGGGGACCGGACTCTCTCCGCGTTCTCTCTGCTTTTCCTCTGCGTCCTCTGCGTTCGGCTTTTGGTCCGATCCCCCCGACTAGCGACCCTCGCGTACCCGTGCCACGCGCTCGGGCACGGCGGCGAAGCGCTGGTCGATGCGGATGTCGATCTGGGTCATGCCGGTGGTGATCCGCAGCGGGACCAGCAGCGCAGCCACGCAGCCCGGTGGCGCATCGGTACAGTCGCGCAGACTGCGACCAAACGCGGCCACCATGCCCTCGGGGTTGCCTTCCAGCGGATAGGCCGCGAGGTAGTAGTCCGCGCCGGCCAGGCCATCGATGCGGAACTTCTTGAGTCTGGCCGGCAGCTCGGTGCAGCGCAGCGGCAGCGACACATCGACCGGGATGGCGCACACGCGGGTGGGCGCCTTGGCTGCGCCGGGATAAGCGAGCCGACCCTCAACCGCCGCGGCCAGCTCCGTCACCGGCTCGCCGGTGACTTCGCAGGCCAGTTGCGTCGCGCCGTCATCGCGCACCGACACCCGGAAGCGCCGGGTCACATCGTCCGGCGCGAACGCCAGCCAGCCGCCGCGATCGGCCTCGAATTCCAGGCCGAGGCGCTTTTCGACCACTGGACGCACGCGCTCATCGCCGGCCTTGAACATCAGCGCCAGCCGCCGCGTCCCGCCCGCCTGCAGGCTGGCAGAGACCTCGACCACACCCAGCCCGAAGGCACTCTTCGCCCGCGCGAGTTCGCAGTTCAGCGTGTCCGTGCCGTGCACACGGGTGCGCCTGCATTGACTCGCATCGGCGCCCATGAACGCCGCCAGCGCATCCGGACCGCGCCGGATGGCGTCGACGTCCTCGCATTGCAGGTAGTTGGCGGCCGGCGCCAGCGATCCGACGGCCAGCAGCACCGCACCCAGCATCCATCGAGTCATGACGGCACCTCCTCGAAGCGATGGCCCAGCATTGCGCAGGCCTGCGAAACGGCGGCTGACCGGCGTCAACCCTGCGGGCGTAGCCCGGAGTGCCGCGCAGCGGCTCTCCGGGTACTTGCGGCAAGCACCCGGTGAACGCGCTGGGCGTGTACACCGGGCTACGCGTCGAGCCTACTTCTTCGACTTGCCCGCCTTCGACGTGCTCGCGGGCGCCTCGGCCTCGGCCGATTTCGGCGGCTGGTCGCCGAGGATCCGAGTGGCCGGGCAGATCGCGAACACCGGGCACTTCTTGCAGCCGACAGCGATCGCAATGGGGCAGACGGTCATGGCGGCGGATCCTTGGCGACTGGGAGGCCTAGCTTAACCTTCACGGCCGCTATTGGGCGCGGATCCGTCCTCGCCACGCAAGCACAGGTCGACCCGATGCATGCCGTCCACCACCCCGTGCTCCAGCCGCCCGCCATGCGATTGCGCGATGTGGCGGCAGAGCGCCAGGCCGAAGCCGCGGTGCGGCAGGACCGCGGACTCGTCAGCCGGCGCGCGCAGGGCGTTGTCGATACGCAATCGCCAGTGGCCGCCGTCGCCGGCCAGTTCGGCGGCGAACGGCGCGGCGCCATGCTGCTCGGCATTGTCGATCAGGTTGGCGATCAGTCGCGCGAGTACGCCGGGTTGACCGCGCACGCGGGCCCGCTCCGGCAGGCGCTCGGCCCAGGGATGGCCGCGTGCGACGCTGGCCGCAACTTCCGCCCGCAGCAGTGGCACCAGGTCGACCTGGGTATAAGGCTCCTCGGCGCCGGTGCGCGCATGCTCAATGAAGCGATCGATGCGGCGGTCGAGCTCGCCGATGTCCGCGTGCAGCGCCTCGCGCTCAGCCTCCGGCAAGCCGTCCAGCAGGTCGATGCGCAGCAGCAGGCGCATCAGCGGCGTGCGCAGATCATGACTGAGACCCGCGAGCATCAGGTCACGCTCGCGGCGCTGGGTTTCGATGCGCCCCAACGCCTGCGCCAGGCGGTCGCCCAGCAACTGGATCTCGCGCGGGCCCGATACCCGGAATTCGTCCGCAGCCACCGGCTCCGGCAGTCGCGCGGCGATCGCCGCAAGGCGTTCCACCGGCGCGGCGAGGCGGCGCGCCAGCCACCACGCCGCCAGCAACGCCAGCAGCAGCGAGAGCGCGGCGACCAGCAGCGCGAAGCGCGCCACCAGGGTGCGCATCGGCTCCAGCGGAATGCCGATCCAGTCGCCGCGCGCGCTCGCCAGCCAGATCCGCACGCTCCCGGCCGCGCCCTTCTCGATCTCCGCCGCGCGGCCGCTCTCGCTGCGCAGGTAGGCGACCAGCACTTCAAGGAAAGGCACCGGGAGTTTATCCACGGACGGCCGCGGCCGCGCGGCGCGCTCGATGCCCTGGCGCTCGAGCGCGCGGGCTGCGCGCGCCGGATCACCCGCGTCGCCCGCGTCGGCGAGTTCCACGACCGCGAGCAGGGGCAAGGCCAACTGGCGCACCGAGGGCTGCAGCGCCGCCTTCTGCAGCATCAGGGTCGCCGCCACCGCCAGCACCACCAGGAATCCGATCAGCGCCGCCAGGACCAGATGCACCGTGCGCCAGCCGCCCGGCGCGCGCTGCGCCTCAGTCGGGGACGAATACATAGCCGTGGCCCCATACCGTCTGGATATGCCGCGGCGCCTTCGGATCGTCCTCGATCATGCGCCGCAGCTTGGAGATGGCGACGTCGATGGAGCGCTCGAAGGGATCGCTGTCGCGCCCGCGCGCCAGGCTGATCAATCGATCGCGCGTCAACGGCACGCGTGGATGGCGCACCATCGCCACCAGCAGGGCGAACTCGCCGCTGGTCAGTCGATGGGTCTGCCCGTCGCGGCTCAGGGTGCGCGCAGAGGGATCGAGCTGGCAGCGGCCGAAGCGCAGCGGCGCCTCGGCTTCCACCGGCGCCCCGGGCACCGCGGCCACGCGGCGCAGCACTGCGCGGATGCGCGCCAGCAGCTCGCGCGGATTGCACGGCTTGGGCAGGTAGTCGTCCGCGCCGAGTTCCAGTCCGACGATGCGGTCCACTTCGTCGCCCTTGGCCGTGAGCATGATCACCGGCGTCGGCACGCCTTCCGCGCGCCAGCGCCGCAGCAAGGTCAAGCCGTCCTCGCCGGGCAACATCAGGTCGAGCACGATCAGGTCGTAGTGGCCCTGGTCCAGCGCGCGCTTGCCGAGTACGCCATCGGCCACGGCCTTGACCACGAAGCCTTCGCGGCCCAGGTAGCGCGACAGCAGATCGCGCAAACCAGGGTCGTCGTCCACCAGCAGGATGCGTTCGTCGTTCATGGTTGCCTTGTAGCGGCCCGGACCGGGCGCGGCAAGCGCGCGCATGAGCAATCGTGAGCGCAGCCGCGCCGGGAAACATCCGCTTACAACCTCGGCGTCCGCGCACATAGAGCGCTTACCGCTGAGCCGGATTCTGACCCTGCCGCCAATCGGGCGGCTCACCCGGAAATGCACCATGTCCCGCAAGATGCTGTTGGCGCTGGCACTCGTCACCGGCCTGGCCAGCACTGGCCCCGTGCTCGCCGGCCCCTTCCTGCAGCGGCTGACCCCACCGACCGCGGCCGAACTGGGGCTGACTGCCGCCCAGGCGGCCGAATGGCAAGCGATCCAGGCCGACGCGCAAGCGCTGCGCCAGGCCACCCTGGACCAGGTCAAGGCCGAGCTCGACCATACCCAGGAAGCCTTGGCCGAGCCGGACGCCGACCTCGCGGCCATCGGCCAGGAGTACCAGTCCATCGCCTTGGCCGCGCTGCTGGAACAGCGCCAGTTGCGCAACCGCCGGCTCGCCTTTTACGAATCGCTGAACCCGGATCAGCAGGCGCAGGTGCGCGCCTTCCTGATCGAAGTCAGCGAGCGCGCCGAGCGCGCGATCCGCGCCTTCGAAGTGCTGCAAGGCGGCTGAGCTGGACTTTCGTAGCCCGGAGTACCGCGCAGCGGTTCTCCGGGTGCTTGCCGCAAGTACCCGGTGAACGCGCTGCGCGCGCACACCGGGCTACGCCCCGCTCCATCTTTCGCCCTGAAACCACCCCACACCCAAGGAATTCCAGACCATGAACAAGCTGATCCAGACCGCCCTGCTCGCCCTCGCCACCGCCACCGCGCTGGTGCTCTCCCTGCCCGCCGATGCCCAGAGCGGCCGCGTCAAGGCCCGCGGCGCGACCCCGAACGCCGCCGGCGGGACCACCGCCGGCAGCGCCAGCGCAGGTGCCGGCCCCAACGGCGGCCGCTTCGCCCGCGGCGCCGGTGTCACCACCGACGGCCAAGGCAACGCGACCGGCGCCAGCGGCGGCGCAGCGCAGACCGCCAGCGGCGGCTACGGTGCGCGCGCCGGCCAGTTCCAGCGTAACGCCGATGGCAGCGCGAGCCGCCAGGGCGGCGCGGCCGGGCAGACCGCCGCCGGCGGCCGCTTCGCGACCAGCGGCAGCGCCAGCACCGATGGCCAGGGCAACGCCACGGCAACCCGCGGCACATCGGCCACCGCGGCCTCAGGCAACAGCTACCAGGGCCAGACCACCGCGACCACTGGCCAGGGGGTGCAGCACAGCGGCACCTGCTACGACGCCGTCGGCGTGGAAATCCCCTGCCCGCGCTGAAGCCTGGCAACGCCCAGCGCGCATGTCCGGATGAATCCGGCTGCGCGCGGGGCACGAGGGCACGAGGGCACGAGGGCACGAGGGCACGAAAAGGCTCGCGACTCGATGGGGTCATGGCAAGGGCCGGGTAGTTGTGTCCCCCGCAACAGACGTGGGTTTCCCTCGCCATTGCGCGTGTCCACGTTTCGACGAGGGCACCGGGGCACGCAGAGCCGGTCCGGTGCGACAGAGCGCATTTACGTGCCCTCGTGCCCTCGTGCCCTCCAAACCGATCTACCGGCGCGCCCTCACGCCCTCGCTCATTGCATCACGTTGACCACATCGCGCAGGCTGGCGGCGTTGTTGCCCATGGTGAAGTTGACGTAGTAGCTCGCGCCCGGCTGCAGCGAACAGGACAAACTGGAGGCCGCGACGATCCAGGAAACGCCAGGCGCCCCGGCGACTTGCGACACGCAATTGGCGCCCAGGAAGGCGGGATCGAAGCAGCCTGGCGTGCGCGAGATCGAAACCTGGCCGGTACCGTTGGCGCCCGGGAAGCCGTCGTTTGCATACAGGGTGCCGAACTGCCCGGCTGTCTGCGAAGCGGTGAAACGCAGCGCCAGGTAGCCGTTCGTGGGGATCGACAGCCGCGCGGTGAAGTTATAAGACGGCCAAAGCCCCAAGAACGTCGAGTTCCACTCCGCGATCGAGCCGATAGGCCCGATCGCGGCGCACGGGTTCGGTTCGTAGCCATTGCTGAACAGCAGGTCATCACCGGCACTGGCCGACAGGTTGACCAGCAAACCGGTGGCAAGGGCCCCGGCGGCCAGCGTGCGCGAAAGGCGAACGCGAGAATGAGTTGTCATCGGATGCTCCGGGTCGAGGATCGCGTGTGCGGACGCACACAATTTTGCAACGCGGAAAACGGCGCCGGAACAGCTCAGGGATTCCATCCGTTTTCCCGGGCAATCCACCAAGGTGGAATGCCGGTTTGGTGACGACGGCGTTAAGGTTGGGCGGTCCATCCGCCGGATGCCGCGATGTCGCTACGAGCCCATTTCGAACCGAAACTCCTGACCGCCTGGCGCGAAGGTTACGGCCTGAAGGACTTGCGCCGCGATGCGATCGCCGGCCTGACCGTGGCGATCGTCGCGCTGCCGCTGGCGATGGCGCTGGCGATCGCGTCCGGCACCACGCCGGAGAAAGGGCTGCATACCGCGATCATCGCCGGCTTCCTGATCTCGGCGCTGGGCGGCAGCCGGGTGCAGATCGGCGGCCCGACCGGGGCTTTCATCCCGGTGGTCTTCGCCGTGATCGAACGCCATGGCTACGACGGCCTGCTGCTGGCGACGATCATGGCCGGCGTGATGCTGCTCATCGCCGGCTGGGCGCGGCTGGGCCTGTTGATGCGCTACATGCCGCAGCCGGTGATCACCGGATTCACCGCGGGCATCGGCGTGATCATTTTCAGCAGCCAGCTGCGCGATCTGTTCGGGCTGCAGATGGACAAGGTGCCGGCCGAGTTCGGGCCCAAGATGGCCGCGCTCTGGGATGCCGCGCCGACGTTCAATTTCGCGGCCTTTGGCCTGGCGCTGGCCTGCATCGCATTGATCGTGGCCCTGCGCAAGCTGGCGCCCAAGTGGCCAGGCTTCCTGATCGCGGTGGTCGGCGGCACCCTCGCAGCGTTGCTGCTGAACCTGCCGGTGGAGACCATCGGCAGCCGCTTCGGCGAACTCCCGAGTTCATTGCCCGACTTCACGCTGCCGGAAGTGACCCTGGCGCGCTTGCGCGCGTTGATGCCGGACGCCTTCACCATCGCCTTCCTCGCCGGCATCGAGTCGCTGCTGTCGGCGGTGGTGGCGGACGGCATGACCGGCCAGCGCCACCGCTCCAACGCGGAACTGGTCGCGCAGGGCGCAGCCAACATCGGTTCCGCGCTGTTCGGCGGCCTGCCCGCCACCGGCGCCATCGCGCGCACCGCCACCAACGTGCGCGCCGGCGCGCGCAGCCCGATCGCCGGCATCCTGCACGCGGTGTTCGTGCTGGTGTTCATGCTGCACTGGCGCCGATCATGGCCTATGTGCCGCTGGCCGCGCTGGCCGCGGTGCTGGTGCTCGTGGCCTGGGGCATGAGCGAGATCGAGCGCTTCCGCCATCTGCTGCACGCGCCGGTCGGCGACCGCGCGCTGCTGCTGATCACCTTCGGCCTGACCGTGATGGTCGACCTGACGGTCGCCATCGAAGTGGGCCTGGTGGTCGCCGCCTTCCTGTTCATGCACCGCATGGCGAGCACCGTCGAAGTGGAAGGCCACTCGCTGGCCGACGAGATCGAGCAGGCCGGCGACGACACCGACATGCGCTCGCGCCTGCCCCAGGGCGTGGAGGCTTTCCGCATCATCGGCCCGCTGTTCTTCGGCGCCACCAGCCATCTGGAGGACGCGCTGCGCAGCTTCCGCGACACCGGCTATCCCAAGGTCTTCATCCTGCGCACCCGTTTGATGCCGATGGTCGATGCCAGCGGCGTCAACACCCTGGAAGTGTTCATGGCCCAGCTGCGCAAGGCCGGCACCCTGCTGATCCTGTCCGGCCTGCAGCCGCAGCCCACCCGCGTGCTCGCGCGCATGGGCATGGTCGAGAAAGACGGCGAACTCGCCTACGCCCGCGACTACGAACACGCCCTGGCACTGGCCCAGGAACACCTGGAGCGCTCGGGCGCGGCGATGGTGGCCTGAGGCGCCGCTTCCCCCGAGCGTAGGCCGGAGTACCGCGCAGCGGTTCTCCGGCGATTTGGTGGAGACGCGGTACGCGTGGGGCACAGCCCGCAATTCCTGGCTCTGCAATACTCTTTGCCAGGATGCTTGGTTCACTTTGAAAGGGCCCAGTGCCATGACGTTTCCCGGAGTCGCCGTGGTACGCACCGTCCTGAGTCTATGGATGGCGGCGGTCGCCATGCCCGCCCACGCTGATGTGCTGGAGATCCGGTCGGATATCTGGCTCCCGTATGCGGGTGATCCCAATTCGCCAGACAGGGGTTACATGGTGGAAATGGCCGAGGCCATTGCCGCAAACAATGGCCACACCATCCGGTATGCCGTCGCACCCTGGGAAGAGGCGTTGAACAGCGTGCGTCAGGGCAAGGCCGACTGTGTTGTAGGCGCTGAAATCAGGGACGCGCCGGACCTGCTGTTCGCACGGTCCAGCTGGGGCGAATCCGGCTATCTGTTTTTCGGGCGTGCCGGCACCCCATGGCGATATGACGGCGTCGAGAGCCTCGCTTCGATCAAGTTCAGCGTCAACGAGTACTACAGTTACAGCGAACCGCTGGACGCGTACATTGCCGAACATCGAACGGACAAGCGGCGCGTGCTCGAAGTGACAGAGAAGGCGCAGGCCATCGCCCAGCTTGTGGCGGCGGAAACCGATGCTTACATCGATGATTCCAACGAATTTGCGTATGCGCTCGCCAAGGCGAAGATCGATCCAGCCGAGTTCATCTCTCTTGGCGTTGCCCGGCGTGCAGAGGACGTCCGCATCGCTTGCACACCCGGCAAACCGCGCGGCCGTGAGCTCGTCGAGATGTTCGACAAGGGCACAGTCGAACTCCGAACGAGTGGCAAACTGGCGGAAATTCTGGCGCGCTACCACGTCAAGGATTGGAAGTAGTGGGCACTGAACCCCAGATCGCCGCCCGCGCCGCCGGCACCATCGAGCCAGCCTGCCATGCTCCAAAGGCAGCACAGACGCCAACAATTCTCCCCGCAAAAAGAGAACCTGATTCGTACCAATCCTCATCGCGGAGCGCCCAAGAGCAACAGCGTTTGGACAAGGTCCAAACCCACGCACAGCAAGCTCGCGGCAGCTGTGGGTTCGGACCTTGTCCGAACGCTTTTCGCATCGCCGGTCCATCGGCGATGAGGATTGGTACGAATCAGGAAAGAGAAAAGCCGCATCGAGCGGCTCTTTCGTCACCACAAGACGAGTGATGTCGCGCTACGCCGCCTCTCGCTGCGGCTGCGCTTCCACCGGCCTGGCCCGGCGCTTGTTGGAAAAGCGGGTGGACAAACCCCTACGCAAGCCCTCCACGCCGTCGGCGCCGCCCGACATCTTCATCAACCCATAGGCCTTCAGCGCGATGCCCCTGATCTCGCTCCCGAGCGCAGCGTCGGTGTCGCTGCTGCGCTCGCACAATCGGGTCAACCGGGTCTGCAGCGGACGCAACTGATCCAGCAGCCGGAGACTGGCGATCGCTTCATCGACCGGGATGTTGGGCGGGATCATCTGCGGGCTCTGGCTGATCACCTGCAGCGCCTGACGGCTGAAACTCTCGTTCTTGCTCCCCATCTTGCGCAGCCGGCGCTTGTCCACCGCGGTCAGCGAGACCAGCCCCTTGAGGTGGGTTTCCAGCGTGGTCAGCGCCGCGTTCACCGCGTCCAACTGGGCTTCACTCAGGCTCAGGTTCACAACGTTCTGTTTCGACATGTTCGATCTCCTCTTGGCGACTCGGGAAGGCGTCCGCGCCCCGTTGGGGTGGATCGCCGGCCGGACCCTGCGTCCGGCGTGAGGCCATGAGACACCGCGACTGTCTCACCCGACGACACGCCGGTTAAATCGGACTGAACGCCGATCAACCAGAACTCCCGAACCCCCGCCCCACCCCGGCGCGCCCATGCCCGCCACCCGCGCGCCTGTCGCGACGACCTCGCCAGCCTGTCGCCGCGATGGATGCACGAGTACCGCGACACACGCCCGCCTATCGCCGCGACAGGCGCGTGAGTACCGCGACACGCCCCCGCCCATGCCGCTGACAGGCGTACCCGCAATTCCGCATAGGCAGGCCCTTCGCCGCGACAGCCGCAGCAGCGGCGCCGAATGGACCCGCCCATCCCAGCCACAGGCCCACCAGCAAAGCGCCACGCAACCGCCCATCTCCGCGACAGCCGGGCGAGCACACCAGGGAATGCCGGTGTCCCCGCCGGCGCCATGCGGACCTGACGACTGCCGCCCTCTACGGGCGGAGCCACCGGCACGGGCAACCCAGCGGATCCTGCGGAAACGCCGCGACGACGCCGGGATTAGCGACCAGCTACCCGCCGGGCTCCGTCAACCTGGCCTTGCGCCGCGGCCCGGTTGTGAAAAGGCTGCAGCGCACGCAGCGCCAACGCCACCGAACGCTCGTCGAACAGCCGCACCTTGCGCTCTGCATGCGGCTGGCCCGCCGGCCAGCGGGCCAGAGCCGCGCGGACTAAGTCCGTCTCGGGCGCAATTCCCTCGCGGTTGACCAACCAGTCGACCGTCGCCAGCAGTTCCATGCCATACGGCGACTGGAACCCGTCGATCAGCCGAGACACGGACTCCAGCGCGTCCTGGTAGGGCGCCGCTTCACTGCTGCGCAGAAAGGCCGACACCCGCTCGCGCTGGCGGTCCTCGAACCAGATGGCGTCCAACGGACTGGCATCGGCAAGGCGCTTGTCGCAACGCAGAAAGCTGCCGTCCAGATTGTCGAGAAGTTTGGTCAACCGATACGCGTAAGGGCCGTAGCGGTCGGCGGCGAATCGAAGGTCCAGCGGATCGGGCAGCCCGAGCTGGCGGATAGCGCGCTCAAGGAACCACGCGAGCTTCTGGATTTCCAGCAGGCTGCACTCGAAACCGAGAACGGAGTAGCGGCGCACCAGTTCCGCAATCAAGGCGCGTGCAATGGTCAGGTTGAGCACGCCGCTGCGCTTGGCGACATTCTGGTACTGGGTCGTGGGCTGGTAGACAACGACCTCAGTACCCTCGATGTCCGCGAGCGCACGCTCGATCTCGACCCGGACGGCGGCCCAGTCGAGCCCACCATTGCCGGCACCGAGCGGCGGGATGGCGACCGAACGCACCCGATGTTCATTGAGAAACCGGCGCAATTCCTCGAGACCCGATCGCACCCATTCAATCCGCGAGGGCGCTCGCCAGTCCTGCTTGGTTGCGAAATTCACCACATAACGCGGGCCCTGGAGTTCTCCCGGCTCGGTGACCAGCAGGCTGCCCGCACGCAGTTCGCCGCCTTGCAGGCAGCACGGTAGCGCGCGTAGTTGTCGTCGAAGCGCTCCCTGAACATGAGCGCGATGCCCTTGCCCATCACGCCGACGGTGTTGACCGTATTGACCAGCGCCTCGGCGCCGGGCTCGAGCAGATTGGCTTCGGTGTAGCGGATCATGGGAAGTACCACTCTGGCCGCAGCACGGCCTTGACGCTCAGCGAGCGACGATGAATCTGGTCGGCGATGCTGTCACGCACCACGCTGTCGTAGCAAACAACTCCCTGCAGGGCCGACAGCGGCAGGTGAGCATGCACCAGCGCCTCGGCTTCATAGCGTTCGAAGCGCTCCGGATCGTCGGGATCGCGTTGGAAGTCGCGGGACTGCAGTCTTGGCCAGTCAATCCACGTGAGATCCGCAAGATCGCTGGAGAACCGCGCCTTGGAAAGGGACGCGTGGCGGTCCGAGAACACGAATGACAACCTCTCCGCGGCGACCCGATGAAGACTCGTCACCAGTAAGCAGAGTTCCGCGCGATCACGTTGCGTCACGCCCCTGCCGGTGACGATGTTCAAGGTCATCGGCGAGAACGGTGTGAAATAAAAGGACACGTAGTCGGCCAGGGTGCCGCCGGGTGCGACTGGCACCATCCGGTGGTTTCGCTCCCTGATCAGATCCGGCTTGCCGATCTGCACATAGTTCGGGTCCGTGACTCCGCCGTTGGCGCAATGCACGCCGTGATCGAGGATCCACGGCAGATTGTCGCGATGCACCACGCGCCAGATCAGCGCCTGTCCGGGCGTCAGATCCGCGGCCGAGCGTGCCACCTCAGGCCACCTCGTCCATCGCAGGCGCAAGCGCCTCATGCAGCAGCGCCTCCAGCAGCCGCGCGCGGGTGGTGTCAGCGGTGGTGAGCGCGGCTTCGAGGCGGTCGCAGAGGGCCATCAGTTCGTCCACCTTGGCGACGATGCGGTGTTGTTCGACTAGAGAGGGCACAACAACTTCAACTTCCTCTACCTGGCGCGAAGAAATATGCGGCACACCGTTACTGCGCCCGGGATTGATCTGCCTACTGAAGTCAGGCGAGTTCACCCAAAGGAACAGATAGGCGTCGGACAATCCGGGCGCCTTCTCTTCGAAGCGGCCTACTCGCTGTAGCAAGAGACATGGCAGGTCGGCTTCGGAAACCCTGGCGACCTTGGTTCCAGTCGAGATGAATGGACGATCCAAACTGAGAACCACATCCCCGCTCGAAGCTCGAACCGCGCGAACTCTGGGGCACGCTCTTCAGAAAGGTGGACCGGCTCCTCCCAATTGAGGCACCCATGTCCCACGTTGGCGTTCCGCAGCAAACGGACCCCGATTTCGTGAACCATTCACTCTTGAACGCGTATCCGTTTTGAAGCGTTCGAAACTCCCGAAGGCGACAGCGCGCCTTGTGGCTGGAGCTCAGCAACTTGCCATTGACCGCTAGTTCGAGAATGGTCTCGCGGAGTTGCTTGATCTGGTCCGTGCGGGTGGTGAGAGCGGGGAGTGCGTCGAGGGTGGATTGGGCGTCTGCGACGCGAGTGTCGGGGTCGGGCGCGGTGAGGCGGGTGAGGCTGGCGGTGGTGAAGCGGTCACGGGTGGCTTCGCGCGCGCCGCGCGCGGCCTCCAGCCGGTCCAGCAGGGTCATCAGTTCGTCGACCCGCGCGACGATTCGGTGTTGTTCGGCGAGGGGTGGAACGGGCAATGGAAGCGCTGCGAAGTCGGAATCGTTGATCGCCGGATAAGCCTGCCCCCGCTGACAATTCTCAACCGCTGACACCATGTAGGGACTTCGAAGGGCGATCCACAGGTATCGGGGAAGGAGCATTCCTAGTCCGTCAAGGACTGCGAATGCGGTGCTAGCGATTGCAGGCGGATTGAAATCTTGCTCAATGACGGCGACGTTTAACAGATACGGGCGCACGCATGAGTAAATCACGTCTCCCTTCTCGGTGATTTTCCGCGCACGACTTGGCGCCTCGACAGCTTCAAGCACTCTGGGTTCTGCGACGATGCCGGCTTCCTTGTCGATCGCGGTGACATCGATGTACGTGAATGCGGACCGCGGCACCGTTTGCCCACGATCGCGCGTGACGCTTCGAACCGGGGCCCAGTGCCAGCTTCGTGGAAGTTCGAAAGGTGGTTCATCAACCACGGTTAGCGACTTGGAGCTTCGAACTGCGGCCCCCGAGTTCGCAAGAGCCGACTTCAGCTCTGCAATTCGCTTCACCAACTCGGTCGCCGGCTCATCCCCCGCCTCCTGCTCCACCAACTTCCCCCGCACCGCCAGATCCAGCACAAACCTGCGCAGGCGCGGAATCGCGTCCGGCGCCTCGGCGACGCGGTCATACATCTCGATCAGCTTCTCGGCGTTCATCGCGGTCAGAACCTGAGGCCACGGCGCTCGGCGCACGCGTGGCAGAGATCGCCGGCCAACTGCCCGACATTGCAGCGCTCGCCGCAGTCGCTGCAGCAGCAGAAGCAGCGCGGATCGTGCAACAGCGTGTGCTGGGCGCGTGCGATGCGCTCGGGGCTGGGCGGGCGCTTCCAGCGGCGCCAGGCGCGCCATTGCAGTTCCGGCTGCGTGCCGTTCCAGATGACCCGGGCAACGTCCAGCCGCCAGCCGTCTGCGTCTTCCGGCACCACGCGGGTGTAGTCCGCGATCAAGTCCGCCTCGTTCGCACTCATCGCAGCAGCGCCTGCGCGAGAATGGTCTTCAGTTGCGCGCGCAGCGCGGCTACTTCGGCCTCTGCGGCATTCAGCTCAGCCAGCAGGGTGTCCGGATCGCCGTGGTCGGTGGCCACGGTGTGCGGGTTCTTGATGTCGAGGTTGTAGCCGCGGGCCTTGATCTCGTCGATGGACACGCGCCATGCGCGCTCGTTCTCCACCCTGCCCTCGCGCGCGGCGCCACCCCACCATGCCACGCAATCGTCCAGATGCTCTTGGCGGATCGGCCGGGTCATCGAATAGGCCTTCTGGCCCTCGGGCACGCGGTGTTCCCAGTACCAGATCTCGTTCGTCGGCGTGCCCTTTTCGAAGAACAGCAGATTGGTGCCGATGCTGGCGTAGGGGCGGAACACCGAATTGGGCAGGCGCACGATGGTGTGCAGATTGCACTGTTCCAGCAGGTGCTCCTTGAGGCGGGTCTTCACCCCCTCGCCGAACAGCGTGCCATCCGGCAGCACCACCGCGGCGCGGCCGCCGGGCTTGAGCAGGCGGATGAACAGCGCCAGGAACAAATCCGCGGTTTCCTTGGTGCGAAAGTGCTGCGGGAAGTTGGATTCGATGCCGTCCTCTTCCTTGCCGCCGAAGGGCGGGTTGGTGAGGATGATGTCCACCCGCTCGCGGTGTTCCCAGCTGATGTAGGGCCGCGCCAGCGTGTTGTCGTGGCGCACGAAGCTGGGGTCCTCGATGCCGTGCAGGAGCATGTTGGTGACGCACAGCATGTGCGGCAGCGGTTTCTTTTCGACCGCGCGCAGGCCCTGCTGCAGCGCCGCCTCGTCCTCCGGTTTCTTCACGTAGCGCTCGCGCATGTGGCGCATCGCGCAGCTGAGGAAGCCGCCGGTGCCGCAGCTCGGGTCGAACAGGGTCTCGCCCGGATGCGGATCGATGCGGTCGACCATGAAGGCAGTCACCGCGCGCGGCGTGTAGTACTCGCCGGCATTGCCCGCGCTCTGCAGATCGTTCAGCAACTGCTCGTAGATCTCGCCGAAGTGGCGGCGGTCGGCCAGGTCATTGAAGTCCACCGCGCTGATGCGGTTGACCACCTGGCGCATCAACTGGCCGGACTTCATGTAGTTGTAGGCATCTTCGAACACCCCGCGCACCACCCGCGCGCGGTTGGCCCAAGGGCCGCGCGCCGGCAGGTTCTTCAGCGTGGGGAAAAGATCGCCATTGACGAAGTCGAGCAAGGCCTCACCGGTCAGTCCTTCCGGGTCGGCGGCCCAGCGGCGCCACTGCAGCCGCGGCGGAATCGGGCTCAGATACCCGTCGTGCAGCAGTTCCAGCGTCTGGTCCTGATCGTCGATGATCTTGAGGAAGAACATCCAGCAGAGCTGGGCAAGACGCTGGGCGTCGCCATCCACGCCGGCGTCCTGGCGCATGACGTCCTGGATGGCTTTGACCGTGTTGCGAACAGACATGGATCAGGCGATGTCCTTGTAGAGTTCCTGTTGCAGCGCGTGCACGGCCTGCTCGAAGCCGGCCCGCCCGCCGAAGGGTTTCAGCAGTTGCACCGCGGTGCCCATCTCGCTGAACGGCGGGATCTGCAGCACGCGCACATTGTCCAGGCCGGCGACGAGGCCTTCGTCCTGGTACTTGTCCAGCAGCGCTTCCAGCACCGCGCGGGCCTGCGGACCATAGCGGGTAAAGAAGTCGCGCTTCTTCACCCCGTTGGCGCGCTCGCGACGGGTCAGCGGCGGCCGATCGTAGGCGATGTGGCAGATCAGGTCGAAGGGATCGAGGTCCTTGCCCACCTCGTCGAGCAGCGGCTCCAGCAACAGGCCTTCGGCAGCCAGCTCGGCGATGATCGCGTCCTTGCGTTCCTCGCCGTTCCAGCGGCGCAGGAACTGGTCCAGGCTGGCGTACTGTGCGCGGATCGCCTTGCGCGAGTAGTCGCGCAGGGATTCGGTCACCAGGCGGCCGTCGGCATCCAGATACTCGATGCGCTCGGTCGCCACGCGGACCGGGCGGCCGTGGATGTAGTACTTGGGCGGCGTCTGTCCGGTGCCCGGGCCGGGTCGATCGGGGTCGACCAGGATCTGCGCATCGCCATCGTCGCCGCCGGCCGTGTCCGGCGTTTGCGTAGCCGGATCGGGTTCTGGGGGCACCACGGGATCGTCCTCGCCCGGCTCGTAGACCTGCACCGGATCGCCGTCGAAGGCTGGATCGGCGAAGTGGCTGGTCGCGCCGCGGAAATCGACCAGGGTGAAGTAGTACTTGTGGGTGTCCTCGTGCACACGCGTGCCGCGGCCAACGATCTGCTTGAACTCGGTCATCGAGCCCACCGGCCGATCCAGCACGATCAGCCGGCAGGTCTGCGCATCGACCCCAGTGGAGAGCAGGCGCGAGGTGGTGACGATCACCGGATACGCGGCTTCCGGATCGATGAAATTGCCGAGCTGGGCGGTGCCGGCGGCATCGTCGCCGGTGATGCGCATCACGTAGCGATCGTTCTGCAGCACCAGGTCCTGGTTCTCGACGATCAGCGCCTGGCGCATCTGCGCGGCGTGCTCAGTGTCCACGCAGAACACGATGGTCTTCTGCATGCGGTCTCCGCTCTGGCGCAGGAAGTCCGAAATCCAGCGGGCCACGCGCCGCGTGCGCGAGTCGATCACCAGGGTGCGGTCGAAGTCCTTGACGTTGTAGATGCGGTCGTCGATCACGCGGCCGCGCGCATCGGTTTCGCCGCGCTTGGGCCGGTAGCCTTCGACATCGATGTCGAGGTGCACCTTGATGACCTTGTACGGCGCGAGGAAGCCATCGCCGATGCCCTGCTTGAGCGTGTAGCTGTAGACCGGCGGTCCGAAGTAATGGATGTTGGAGGCGTAGGCGGTTTCCTTCGGCGTGGCGGTCAGGCCGATCTGGGTGGCGCCGGAGAAGTACTCCAGGATCTCGCGCCAGGCCGAATCCTCCGCGGCGCTGCCGCGGTGGCATTCGTCGATGACGATCAGGTCGAAGAACTCCGGCGAGAACTCGCGGTAGAGTTTTTGCCGCTCGTCAGGACCGGTCAGCGACAGGTAAAGGCCGAGGTAGATCTCGTAGGAGGTGTCGATGCGCCGGCGCGCATCCAGCGATAGCGCCAGCTCCACCTTGCTGCCGTCATCGCGCTCGATGGTGTTGGCGCCGGTGGAGAGTTTGGCCATGGTCGCGCCGAAGGGGCGGAAGTCGTTGACCATGGTCTGGTCGACCAACACGTTGCGGTCCGCCAGGAACAGCACCCGCTTCTGCCTGCCCGCGCGCCAGTCGGATTTCCACAGGCGCCAGATGATCTGGAAAGCGGTGTAGGTCTTGCCGGTGCCGGTGGCCATCACCAGCAGCACCCGATCCTGCCCGCGTGCGATGGCCTCCACCGCCGCGTTGATCGCGTTGCGCTGGTAGTAGCGCGGCTCCTTGCCGCTGCCGTCCTCGTAGTACGGCTGCAGGACGATGCGCTCTTGCGCCGGCGTCAGGCCTTTCCAGCGCTGGTAACGGGACCAAAGTTCCGCAGGCGACGGGAAGGCATCCATCGACAACTGCGATTCGATGGCTGTGGCGCTTCCCGTGCGGTCATGGAACAGAAACGCCCGGCCATTGCTGGAGAACACGAAGGGGACATTCAGCGCGGACGCGTAATCCAGCGCCTGTTGCATGCCGTGGCCCGGATCGACATCGGTCCTCTTGGCCTCGATCAGCGCCAGCGGAATGTGCTGGTGATACAGCACGAAATCCACCCGCTTTGGCTTGCCGCGTGCCACCAACCGCCCGCGCACGATGATCCTTCCCCGTGTGAACGAGACCTGCCGGCGGATATGCGCATCCTCATCCCAGCCGGCGCGCAGCAGCGCGGGCGTGATGAACTTGACGCTGACGTCGTCTTCGCTGAGCGGGGCTGCTGGAGGCATGCCGTGGTCGACGCGGAGGGGCGTTCCGCATGTTGTCGGTATCAGGGTAGCGACGCAAGCGGGTTGCCATGCGCGATGCCGCGTGATCGCGAGCATGGCGCGAACCCCGTTCCGGACGATTCCTGGCAGCCATCCCGCGGAGTAAAGTGGCTGCCCCAGCATGGGAGTCACCGGGTGGAAATCCCTTTGCGGGACCGCGCCGAAGGTCAACGCCGCGTCCTGCAGTCCCTCCGCGCACCCAGGCACATCGCAGACGAAGCGCCTGGCAAATGCGAGCGCGAGCGGTGTGGATCCGATATGCGGCCTCAAATCAGCGACACGTAAAATGTACGAAGCAAAGACCGAAGCACCGATCCCGACCCGGCATTTCGCCGCCCGCCTGCTGCTCCACTTCGCGATTGCCCTGGCGCTGCTGCTGGGATCGCTCGGGATCGGGATCCTGGGATACATGCACTCCGAGGGCCTGAGCCTGGTCGATGCCTTCCTCAATTCAGCCATGCTGTTGGGCGGGATGGGGCCGGTCAATCCGCCGCAGACGGTGAATGGCAAGATCTTCGCCGGTGTCTACGCCTTGTACTGCGGCCTGGTCTTCATCGCCTCCGCGGCGCTGCTGTTCACCCCGGTGGTCCACCGGATCATGCACCGGTTCCACTGGGAAACGGACTAGCCGCCCCGCGCCGGGCTATCGTCGCGGCAATGCCTGATCGATGAGGTTTGCATGCGCTTTCAAGGAACCGACCGCTATGTCGCGCCGCGCGAGCTGCAGCTTGCGGTGAACGCGGCGATCGCGCTGGAGCGGCCGCTGCTGGTCAAGGGCGAGCCGGGCACCGGCAAGACGCTGCTGGCGCAGGAGATCGCGCGGGCGGCGGGTGCGCCGCTGATCGAGTGGCACATCAAGAGCACCACCAAGGCGCAGCACGGGCTGTACGAGTACGACGCTGTGAAGCGTTTGCGCGACGCGCAGCTGGGCGATCCGCGCGCCAGCGAGATCGCCAACTACGTGGTGCCGGGCAAGCTGTGGGAGGCCTTCGATTCCGAGCGCCGGCTGGTGCTGCTGATCGACGAGATCGACAAGGCCGACATCGAGTTCCCGAACGATCTCCTGCGCGAGCTCGACCGCATGGAGTTCTTCGTCTACGAGACCCAGCAACTGGTGCGCGCGCGCACCCGGCCGATCGTGGTGATCACCAGCAACAACGAGAAGGAACTGCCCGACGCTTTCCTGCGTCGCTGCTTCTTCCACTACATCCGCTTCCCGGACGAAGAGACCCTGCGCCAGATCGTCGAGGTGCACTACCCGGGCCTGAAGCAGGATTTGCTGCGCGAGGCACTCGCCGCCTTCTTCCAGCTGCGCGAGACGCCCGGGCTGCGCAAGAAGCCATCGACCAGCGAACTCCTCGACTGGCTCAAGCTGCTGCTGGCGGAGGACATCCCGGCCGAGACCCTGCGCGAGAAGAACCAGCGCAAGGCGATCCCGCCGCTGTACGGCGCGCTGCTGAAGAACGAGCAGGACGTCAGCCTGTTCGAGAAGATCGCGTTCATGGCCAGGCGCGGGTGAGGCACATCCTGCAGCCACCCCGCCCGCAACTTGGTGCGCTCGACGAAACCGCGCGCGGGAGCCCAGCCAGTGAAGCGCCGCACGGGTGGGTAGACCGGAGCGCCGCAAAGCAGCTCTGCGGCGCCCTGCCGGCGAAGCGCTGCGCGCTACACCGGCCTGCTCGGCAGCGCCTGGCTTCATTCCCCAGGGGTCGGGCCCTTCGGTGACGAACTCACTCGATCTTGAAGGTCCACTCGTCGAAGCCGTCGAGATAGAACAGGTGGGTCTTGCCCTCCCCCATCTCGGTGCGTTCGACCCGGCCGTCGGCGTGCGTGACGGCGAAGGAGTACTCAGCGCGCACCGGGCAGACGTCCTCCGCCGAGCGACCCCATTCGACCTGCTTCTGGATGATGCGGCCGGCCTTGATCGGGCTGAACTGGAATCCGGAGACATCGGTGATCTTCCAGGTCTCACGCTCGGAAGTGCTCCAGTAGTCCTTGGTGATATAGCGCGTGAGCGCCGCCTCGACCGCAGCCTGGTCGGGACATTCGAGCGCCATCGCGGCGGGCGCGGCGAGGCAGAGACAGCAGACAAGGACACAATTGCGCATGGCCCCTCTCCAGTGCCAGCCCGGCGCTGGCGTCGCTGCATCGTACGCCGCGCCGATGGCACGCGCCACGCAGGTTCTGCCCGCAGCGTGCCCTGGCGCGCCCGCAATGGTCCGTTACAATGAGCCGCGATCGACTCAGGAGAGAACCATGCGCCGTCCCATTGCACTGACGATCTTGCTGCTGGTTGGCAGCGGCGCCCTGGCGACCATCCCGAGCGTGCGCGAGGCCGCGCTGCTGCAGTTGCGCAGCATCGCCGCGCCGCTGTTCGGCTCCGGCGAGGCCACCGATCCGCGTTTCGATGATTTTTACGCCGGCATGGTGGAGAGCCTGCCGCCGCAGCAGCGCGTGGAGCGGGCCCTGGAGCTGGTGCTCAATCGCTCGCAGGGCGCTGCCGAGTACGTCAGCGAACGCGCCGCCAGTTGGGCCGGCCAGATCCAGTCCACGCCGCGCCTGGAAGGCCTGGTGCAGGCGGCGATGAACGCGCCGCGCATCGAGGCGCGGATGGCCGGATTCGAGGTATTCCTGGCCTCATACAACCTGCAGAAGACCCCCGAGCAGGCGGATGTGCTCTACAAGCGCTGGGAGCGCGATCCGGCGCAGAACGGGCCATGGATGATGTGGAGCCTGGCGATGCTGGGCGCGCGCGGCGTGGACCGGGGACGCGCCTACGCGCGCCTGAAGGCCGCCATCGACGAGCCCGATGTCGCGCTGCGCAAGGCTGCGGTGGATGCCTTCGCACGCCTGGGCGGGGCCGAGACCATTGATCCGCTGCTCACGGTCGCTGCCTCGGACCCCTCGCCGGTGGTGCGCGAGCGCGCCTTCTGCAACCTGGCGTCCACCGGCACCCTGCTGATGGCCGAGCGCTACCTGGCAGTGCCCGGCCTGTTGCACATCGCCGAGGCGCCGACCAGCGATGACCAGACCCGCGCCTGGAGCTACCAGGCGCTGACCGAAATCTCCGGCCTCTACGATGTCCCACCGGACGCTGCCATCTGGCGTCGGAAGCTGGACGATGTGGGGCTGCTCGCCGAGCAGTGAGCACCGGCGCGGAGCACGCGGTCCCCGCGCCTGCGACATTTGGTCGCAGCGAGCGTCCTGGGGGAGAGCCCTATCCTGCGGGCAGTTCCGCGGGAGTGGTTGCATGCCGAGCCTCGAGATCATCTGGATGGACGGGATCGCCGCGTGGCTCTCGATCTGGGGCCTGGTTCTGGCGCGGCCGCGGCTGTCCAGGCTGCGCCCGCAACCCTTGACCCTGCTGGACGGAGAGCCGTTGCCATGACCGCGACCCTGCTGCGCGCGCTGGCGATTAGTGCGCTTTTCGGGGGCTCCGTGCATGCCGGGGAGATCGCCATCAGCGAGGCCTGGGCGCGGGCAACCCCGCCGGGAGCGAGTGTCGCGGGGGGCTACCTGACGATCGACAACAGGGGCTCAAGCGACGACCGCCTGCTGTCGGTGCAATCCGCGGCCTCGGAAGCCGTCGAGATTCACTCGATGTCGATGGACGGCGGCGTGATGCGCATGCGCCGCCTGGACGAGGGCCTGGCGCTGCCGGCAGGCGCCAGCGTGCGTCTCGAACCCGGCGGCCTGCACCTGATGTTCATCCGCCCGTCCAGCCCCTTCAACGAAGGCACCGTCGTGCGCGCAACCCTGACTTTCGAGCACGCCGGAACACAGACGGTCGAGTTTCCGGTGCGTTCCGGCCAGGATGGCGGCCACGCGCACTGATGCCTGCGCGACCTGCGGGTCAGAAGGGATCGAAGGCCACGCCGCGCGCGGCCAGCGCATCGATCACGAGTTCCTTCCAGGCACCTTCCGGCACCCAGACGCGCGTCACCGATTCGTAAGCCGTCGCAGGATCCTCGCCACGCCATCCGGCGCGGTACAGGAAGGTGACGGTGGACGCGCGCATGTTGACCTGGCAATGCACCAGCACTTTCCTGCCGTCCAGTCGCTCAAGCGTCTGCGCCACCTGGTCGACCTCCGCCAGCGCAGGGGTCTTGAAGACGATCGGAATGTGCACGAACTCGACGCCCTGTGCCTGCAGGATCTCGGCCTCATCGGCGATCGCATCCGGCACGCTGTCCGGAGCGAGGTAGATCACCGCCTCGAAGCCTTCCGATTTCAGTGCCGCCAGCGACTCGCGCGTGGGCTGTCCGGACGTAACCAGGCTCTCGCTGATCGGCACGATGTTGGGAGCGTCCAGGGCAACCGCCGGCGCGCCGGCGGCGAGGGCAGCAATCAAGACGATCGGGATGCGTTTCATCGGAATCCGCGGTTGGTCAAAGTGGCCCTGTCGAGCGGTCAGGGCGTTGCCGCACGAATCAGCGGCACCATGGAGTAGTCGTACATCTGATGCATCATGTCGAGCACCAGGTCGTCGGTCGATTCGGGCGACCCGGCATCGATCGGCGGGTCCGGCCGATAGTGCAGGCGCAGCATCGCCGCGCGCGCCGCATCGTCGCCCTCCAGATCGGCGATCAGCGCGAAGCCAAGGTCGATTCCGGCCGACACCCCCGCCGAAGTCCACAACTTGCCGTCGCGCACATGACGCGCGGCGACCGGCGTTGCGCCCCAGCGCGCCATCATCTGGTTCAGACGGTACCAGTTGGAGGTGGCACGACGCTCGCGCAGCAGCCCTGCCGCACCCAGGACCCACGATCCGGTGCACACGCTGGTGGTGTAGCGGGTGTGGCGATCGGTCTCGCGGATCCAGTCCAGCGCCGCGGGATCGCGCAACAGGGCCCAGGTTCCATCGGCACCGCCGGGCACCAGCAGCACGTCGAGTGGTCCGGCGTCTGCTGCCTTGTCGCGCACTTCCAGCGGTGCGGCCGCTCTTGATGCGCGGCTCGGCGCCCCAGCGCAGCAAGCGCACGCGCGCCTGGCCAAGCTCGGCGAGCACACTGAGCGGGCCGATCGCATCCAGGGTGACGAATCCGGGGTAGACCAGCAGGCCCACGTCCAGCGGTGGCGATGAACTCCCGGGCGCCTCCGGCGGGACGGCGAGCGCCAGCCCGCGCCAGCTGCGTATCTGCTCAGCCTGCGACTGGTAGATGGCAGCCGGCGTGGTCTCGGGAGTGCCCCCCAGCAGGGGTGGCTCGGGTCGTACTCCAGATCCAGCATCGCGGCCTGCAGATGAGCGCGCCCGGCGATGGCTTCCAGCATGGCGAGAGAGAGATCGAGCGCCGCGGTGGCCGGCAGCGAACTCCAGTACTTTCCGTCGCGCGCGTGCCGGCCGGCGACATGCCGGGCACCGAGGGCCGCGGCGTTCTCCTCCGCCGCGGGCCAGCCGAAGGCGATACGCTTGCCTGCGAGCAAGCCTGCATCGGCCAGGATCACATTGCCGAGCCCGATGCCGGCGGTCATCTGGGTGGACGCGTCGATGCGCTGCAGCCACTCGCGGAGACCGGCGTGCGCGAGCAGCCCATCGATGCCTTCGGGGCTGCCACCGGGCACAATCAGCACGTCCAGCGACTCGACTTCGCCGATGCTGCGCTCGACGACCAGATCCGCCAGCCGGGTGCGGACCACACCGGGCGCCACCGCGAGATATTCGAGCTTCACATTCATCAGCTCGGAGAACACTGCCATCGGCGCGACTGCTTCGAGAGTGTCCACCCCGTCGTACACCAGGATGCCGATTCGCTCCACGCGCATGGGCGGGGTCCCGAGAACCTGCGCCATCACTGCTTCGTGGTTGACCAATGTGAGCCGCGGCAGCTGCGCGCGATCAGGGCGACCGTAGGTGTAGGGCGCGTATTCGGGCGTCGGCATCCCGTAGTAGATGTAGGCGCCCACGGCGGCCAGCGTCAACGCCAGCACCGCCCCGACAAGCCAGCGCCATCGACGTCGCAGCGCCGCCACTAGCGATCCCTCGCCACGCGGGCCCTGGGCAACCGCCGCCAACCAAGAGCAAGCTCAAGCATGCGCCTTCCTGTCTTCCCGTCCCGCGAAGCGCGGGCGTGGCGCGGGAACGATAGGTCCTGGCCCGCTTGCCGCCGCTGCGACGAATTGACGCAGGCGATCGCACCGAGTGCGTGGCGCTTTTCGAAGCTACTTGTCTGAGTTCCGTGCCGACTGTTCCAGTGTCCGCCAGTCGGTGAAATCCATCGCAAGCGGCGACTCGCCATGGCAATCGATCTGCGGCGGACCCGGCAGACGCGCCTGGTTGGGCGCCTCCGGCGACGCCCTGCGGTTGTCCCAGGATACCCAGCCACCCGCGAGGAACGCCGCGGCCGGCGCGATCCACATCCAGGCTCTCGCAACTCTCGTCATGGACTCCTGCGACCTTTGGCGCCGGCAGCTGAGGCCATCGTACCCGACTCAGGACCCTCGCCGCGCCAGTGGCTCCCGAGTTCCGGGCACGCAGGCGGCCTGCGCGATGCGACCATTTGTCGCATCCCGGACGCAACGGCCTGGCTCTAGGCTCCGCGCGCACTTTCCGGCGCCTAGTGGCGCTTTTTCTTTGGAGCCGTCATGCGCCGCCCGCTGTTCCTGTCGATCTTCGCCGCCATCACCGGATTGCCGCTGCACGCCGCAGATCCGACCGCCGCCGCAGCCTCCGCCGACGACAAGACGTGGACCATGATCGACGCGATCGAGGTCCAGGGCGAAGAGACTCCGTATGCGGCGTCCAAGGCGCCCAGCGTGACCCGTTCCGAAGTGCCGCTGCTGCAACAGGCGCGGTCGGTGGCCGTCATCAACCGCGCGATCATCGACGAGCAGCAGCTGACGACCCTCTCGGATGTCCTCGAGAATGTGGCCGGGGCGGTGCCGATCCGCGAAAACGAGATGGTGCTGGTCAATCCGATCATCCGCGGCTTCGACGCCGAGGTCTTCGTCGACGGGCTGTCGGCCTATGGCGCGACGTCGGTCGCGGATCCCTCCTCGCTGGTCAATGTCGAGCGCGTCGAAGTGCTCAAGGGCCCGGGTGGGACCTTGTTCGGCAGTGGCTTCGGCTCGGCGCTGGGCGGCCTCATCAACGTGGTCACCAAGTCGCCGGAAGAGGCGTTCATGGGAACCGTGGGACTGCGCATCGGCAGCTTTGATACCAGCAACCCGTACTTCGATGTGAACCTGCCCGTCAGCGAGAACGTCGGCCTGCGGGTCAACGGCGAGTACGGCGACACGGATTCGGCGATCGACAACGCGGTGCAGCGCAAGGCATCCCTCAATCCTTCCTTCCTGCTGCGGATGGGAGATGCCACCCGGTTGCTGCTGAAGGCGCAACTGACGCGCAACGAGAACCTGGAGTACTCCGGCCTGCCCGCGTCGATCACGGTCAATGGCGACTTCGGCGTCGATCCCTTCCGCTTCTCCGGTTCCACGGACGCGCCCCTCACACAGGTCGACAACCGCATCTACACCGGCTCGCTGGAACACCTGTTCAGCGATTCGCTGATGCTGACCGTGGATGCGCGCGGCTACGACAGCCGCTTCGTCGAGTACGGGACATTCTTCTTCGGCGGCCCGGACGATCCCGCCCAACCAACGGTCTACACCCTGCTCAGCGCACAGCTTCCCACCGACGTGCGGCAATACACGCTGGCGCCGCGGTTGAACTGGCAGATCGACCAGGGCGACAACCAGCACGATCTGGTGATCGGCGCGGACTTCGACAAGACGGACTACTTCGCCCAGATCGGGTTCAACTTCGCGGGGATCGGACAGATCGACTACCGCAACCGGACCGGCGCCCCGCCCTTTGGTGCGGTGCCCCCACTCGGGGTCACCCAGGACGACCGCTTCCGCACCAGTGCCGTGTACATCGAAGACCACCTGCGGATCGGTGATCGCTGGACGCTGCAGGCAGGTCTGCGCGGCACGCGGCTTCACTTCCGCCAACCGAGCAGCGGCACCGACGAGACCTACACCGAGATCACCCCGCGCCTGGGCGCGAGCCTGTTGCTGAACCAGCGGGTTTCGCTGTTCGCCGGGTATTCCGAGGGCTTCCGCGGCGTGAGCAATTTCTTCGGCCTGGCGGCGCAGGTGCCCGAAACCTCGCGCCAGTACGAGGCTGGGGTCAAGTTCGCGGCGGCCGGCGGCCTGTCGGGCAGCATCGCCGCATTCCGGCTGGATCGCCGCAACGTGGTGATCTCTGCCGGCGACCTGGGCAACCCCTTCCTGCAGTCGCAGAGCGGCGAGCAACGCAGCCAGGGACTGGATGTGGATCTGGTGTACGAACCCGGTCCGCAATGGTCGGCGCTGCTGGCCTATGCCTACACCGACACCGAGGTGACGCGCGACGAGCCCCTGCGCCAGGGCAACGCTTTCTCGCGCGTTCCGCGTCACAGCGTCCGCGGCGCAGTGCGCTACCGCATCGTCGATGGCCCGCTTTCGGGCCTGGCCCTGGGCCTGGGCGCCCGCGCCGTGTCCAGCCGTGAGCTGACCCTGCCGAACCTGGACCAGGTACCGGGCGTCACCGTTTTCGATGCCCAGGCCTCGTACACCTGGGGCGACGCGGAGTTCATGCTGTCGCTGGTCAACCTGGCCGACAAGCGCTACTTCGAGCCCTACCAATACCTGGCGCAGTCGGTGGTGATCCCGGGCGACCGCAGGTCTGCCTACCTCAGCGTTGCCTATCGCTTCTGAGCCGGGAGGATCTCCGATGCATCGTCGCGACTTCCATCGACTGTCGGTAGCGTCGCTGTTCGGAGCGCTGCTGGCGCGTGAAGCCGGCGCGCATGCTGCAGGCCCGCAGGCCGCACCGATGCCGGAGCCCGCCGAAAAGTCCGCCGGCGAGGCGTTGACGCCCAACCAGCGCGATATCGCGTCCTCGACGTCAGCCCACCTGGAAGCCATGGGTCGCCACGAGGCGTTCATGAAGTTCCCCAAGGCCACGATCGGGCTGGTCGTGTATCCCGGGATGTTCCTGCAGGATCTGATCGGGCCGCTCACGGTCTTCGAGGCGCTGATGAATCGCGACATCCACCTCTTGTGGAAGACGCGCCAACCCATCGGCAACATGCAACCCGAGCACCCGACGCTGGTTCCGATTACCCCGACGACCACCTTCGAGGACTGCCCGAAGGAACTCGATGTGCTGTTCGTGCCCGGTGGCGTCCCGGGTACGCTCGCGATGATGGAAGACCCCGAAATGCTGGGATTCCTTCGCCGCATGGCGCCCAGCAGCCGCTACATCACCAGCGTCTGCACCGGTTCCTTCGTGCTGGCGGCAGCCGGCCTGCTGGATGGGTATCGTGCGGCCAGCTACTGGGCCGTGGCCGATCTGCTGGCCGAACTGAAGGCAATTCCATCCACCGAGCGGGTATGCGTGGACCGCAACCGCATCACCGGCGGCGGCGTGACGGCGGGCATCGACTTCGCGCTCACCATCGCCGCCAACCTGACCAGTCCGCTGTACGCCCAGGCCATCCAGCTCTACCTGGAGTACGCCCCGTCGCCGCCCTTCGACGCCGGTCGCCCGGAGTCCGCGCCCGAAGCCGCGCGGGTATTCCTGGAGGACATGTTCGCTGGCCTGCGCGTGTCCACTCGTTCCATCGCGCAGCGTGTGCGCGAGCGCACCAACCCGGCCGGGGACACGCCAGGATGAGCGCATTCGGAGTGTTCGTGGTGCTGGTGATGCTGGCCTGGGGCGCGACCATCTGGGCCCTGCGCATCGAGTTTCGCGCGCAGGCCTACCGCGAGCGAAACCTGCCGGAGGCAAGCCGCGGACCCTTCGTCGACCACGAACATCTTGCGTTCTGGCGCAACGGAGGCCAGCACCCGCCGGGCGGGCCGCGTCGCGCAGAGGAGTCCCAGGTTCGGCTCTGCGCGCCTTGCCGTGAACGGGAGCATCCGGGCGAGCAGTCGCCCTGAGCCGCCGGAGCGGCGGCTCAGCTGGGGTCGAGCGCCGCAAAGGTCCCGGATGCCGGCCACCCGCTGAATTCACAGCACGATCTCGGGTTTCAGGCCGGCTGCGACCTGCGGAATGCGAGCCAGGCGGCATCGAATGCGGCCAGCAGCAGCACGGACAGTCCGAGCAGCGGCATCAGCACGCACACGCCGACTGCGCCCGCGCGCACGCTGGCCGGCAAGGGTGCGTGGCTGCGCGGCGGCGCGCCGAGGCCAGCCGCGGGCCGGCGCCGGTACCAGCCGATCGCGCCGCTGATCGCCAGCCAGTACAGGGTCAGCACCAGCGCGGTGTTCAGCCACTGGTTGGCGCGACCGAGGAAAGTGCCCTCGTGCAGGTCGACCCCGGTTGCGACGATGCGCGGCAAGCTGGCGTAGTCGGCCCAGCCGACCCGCGCACGCACCTCGCCGCTGACCCGGTCGATCTGCAGCACGCGTTCCTCGCTGGCACGGCCGCGGCGTTCGGTGACGGTGACCGGCAGCGGGTGCGCGCGTGGCTGGATTTCCAGGGTCCCGGCCAGTCCTTCGGCGCGTGCGATCTCGACAACCCGCTGCAGAGGAAGATCGGGCCCGGCTGCCGTGGTGGACCACAACATCGGGTTCAGGGCCGCGGGCGCGGCCTGGCCGCTGGCGCGCTGCAGCGGGCGCAGGATCTGCTCGCCCCAGAAGGCGGTCCACGGCAGCGCGGTCAGCAGGAACAGCACCAGCAGGCCGGCGATCCACACGCCGGCGACCGCATGCACATCGCGCCAGAAAACCCGGGTACCGCCGCGCAGGCGCGGGTACAGGGTGCCGGCCAGCCCCTTGCGGCCGCGCGGCCACCACAGGTAGAGCCCGCTCAAGGCCATCGCCAGGGCCCAGCCGGCCCCCAGCTCCAGCAGCCAGGAGCCGGGATCTCCGAGCGGCCAGCCGCCGTGCAGCTTACGCGTCAGCCCGGGCAGCCAATGGCTGGCCGGGATGGCGCCCAGCGCCGCGCCGCTGCCCGGGTCCACGTACACCGGCTGCGGCAGTCCGCCCGGCGTGTCGAACAGGAACTCGGTGCTGCGCCGCGGATCGGCGGACACCCGGATGGTGCGCATGGCGGCGGAACCGGCAAGCGCCTGCGCCGCGGCCCGTTGCGCATCCAGCGACGCCGGTTGCTCCGCCGACTGCACCACGCGCAAGGCCGGCCACAGGGCGTCGCCGATTTCCTGCGACCACAGCACCACCAACCCGCTGGTGCCCTGCCACAGCACGAAGGGGATCACCAGGAAGGCGGCGTAGAAATGCCAGCGCCAGAGCCGCGCGTAGGCACCGGTCGAGCGGATCTCGGCGGCCATCTCAGAACCAGTCGTAGCGCAGTTCCAGCGCGTAGGTGCGCTGGGCGTAGGGGTGGAAGGCCCAGTAGGTGCGGTCGCCCAGGTTGTCAATGCCGAAGGCGGCGCTCCAGTTCTCGCTGGCCTGCCAGCGCAGGCGCGCGTCGGCGACGAAGAAGCTGCTGGTGCCGGTGTAGGCGTGACCGTTGGGATCGCTGTTGTCCAGGGTGTTGTACTGGCGCCCGCTGTAGCGCGCACCGAGCGTGAAGTCCCAGTCGTCGGCGAGGCGGTAGCCGGCCAGTAGGTTGGCGCGCCAACGCGGCACACGCGGTTGCCACTGGCCGACGCTGGCCGGGAAGTTGTCGTTGCGCGTGATGATCGATTGCGCGAAGGTCAGGCTGGCGGTCAGCGAAAGCCCGTCGACCCAGACCCGCTCGCTGTTCCAGGCCAGTTCGACGCCGCGGGTGCGGATGCGATCGACGTTCTGGATGTTGGTCACGTTCGGCGTCACCGAGACATTGGTCTGCGAGTACAGCGCGTCCTCGGTGCGCTCGTAGAACAGCGTGGTCCGCAGGCTGCCTTCTGCGAGCGCGCGGCGCGCCGACAACTCGGCCGTCCAGGAACGCTCCGGCTTCAGGTTGGGGTCGTTGTTGACGATGACGTTGGTGGAGATGCTGCCCTGGTAGAGCTCGCTGACGGTCGGGTAGCGGATCGCGCGGCCGAGCGAGCCCTGCAGCGACCAGTCGCTGGCGAACTGCCAGGCCAGCGCCAGCTTGGGCGAGAAATCGCTCTCGCTGCGCGCAGCGAAGGCGAGGGTCTGGCTGGCGTTGGCGATCTGGCCATTGTCGGCGCGCCAGCGCTCCTGGCGCAGGCCGGCGGTACCCACCCAGTCATCGGCGATCTGCCAGGTGTCCTGCAGGTACAGGCTGGTCAGCCGGGTGTCGCCGCGGAAGGCGGAGAAGCGCGTTTCCGCGCCGCCGCGCAGCCAGTCCGAGGTGTTGAACACCGAGGTGCGCAACTCATGGCTGTCGCGCTGCAGGCCGAACTCGACCACGTGCGCGCCGTCCGGGCGCCACACGCCACTCGCAGACAGGGTGTCCCAGCCGGTGCCATCGCTGTCGGCGATGCGCCCGGCGCCACCGCTGTCCGCCTGCGGGCGCGCCACCGTGGGCGAGCGCGTGAGATCGCGCTGGTAGTCGTAGCGGCTGGCGGCGAGCTGGAAGTCGAAAGCCTCGCCGCTGCTGCGCTTCAGCGAGAGCCCGTGGATGGCGTGCTGCAGGTCCTGTCGCTGCAGCGAGATGTCGGCTGCGTTGAGCGCATAGCGGCTGCCGTCGATCACCACATTGCCGCTGTAGACCGGCTGCCCGGCGGCGTCGTAGAGGAAACTCGTCGAATCGCGGAAGGCATCGTTGTGCCACCAGCCGTAGACATAGGACAGCCGCAGGTCCTCGGCGAAGTCGTAGGCGGCCTTGAACTTGGCGTGGTCCTGCACGGTGTCGATCGCATTGCCGGCGGACAGCAGCCACCACGGGCGGTTGCGCGGATCGCGCCCGGCGACCGCGCCGCTGACCGGGGTGCCGCTGCCGCCGGGCACGCCCGCGCTGACCAGGCGGTTGGCGAAGGTCAGCGGGTGCCCTTCACTGTCCAGGCGACTCAGGTTCAGCCACCAGGCGAAGGCGCCGCTGCGATTGCCGACCGAGGCGCTCGACTGCCAGGAGGCGTAGTCCTCATCGATGCGGTAGAGGCGGTGGCGCTGGTGCTGGTAGCCGATCTTGGCGTGCGCCTCGAATGCCTCCGGCATGCGCGTGACGTAGTCGACGACCGCGCCCACCGAGTTGCCGGGATAGGCGGCCGAGAAGGGCCCGTAGAGCACATCGACGCGCGCGATCTCCTCGGGCGTCACCAGGCCCCAGCGCGGCGTGAAACTGGCGCCATTGCCGAGCAGGTTGGAGAGCAGGATGCCGTCGGCGTAGACCAGCGAGCGCGCGCTGTTGCCGGTGCCGGAAGCGCGCGTGGCGAGCACCGCATGGTCGTAGTCGCCGATGTAGCGCTTGCGCACCAGCAGGCTGGGGAAGTACTTGAGCGCGTCCTCGCTGTCGATGGCGTTGATCCGCCGCTCGACCTCGTCGCCGCGGATGCCTTCCATGGTGGTCGGAATCTGGGTCGGCAGCGAGCTGGGTTGCGCGCCCTTGACGGTCACGGTGCCGAGTTGCTGGCGCGGGCCGCGCGCGGCGTCTGCATCGGCGGCGTCGGCGCCGTCGGCGGTGGCAGCGAAAGCAGCGGCGGGCTGCGCCAGGGCGCAGGCAATCGCCAGGGGCAGGCCCCGGCGCATGAGTCGTGCAAGCATGGGAACGGATCCATCCGAAAAGTACCCGCAATCATCATGCACGGCCGCGCGCCTGCCCCTGCGGCAGATTGTCGCAGACGCGAATCAGTCGCCCTTGCGTTCCGGGGCTGATCCAGCGCCCGCGGTGCTCAGAACGTCACCCGCACACCGGCATACCAGTTGCGCCCCATCCCGGGGACGGCGATACCGTAGGGTACGCCGTTGAGCATCATCGTGGCGCCCTGGCCGAGGTAGGCGCCGCCCTGCGGCAGGCGGTAGAGGCGATCGAAGGCGTTCTCGACGCCGGCGTCGAAGCGCCATTGGCCGACGGTGTAGCCCACGCGCAGGTTGACCAGGCCATAGCCGGGCGTGGCGATCTCGTTGCGCACGGCGCTGGTGCGGTCCTTGCGGCTCACGCCGACCAGTTCCAGCGCGTTGTCCCAGGCGCCGAGCGTATGCCGCAGCGCCAGGCGCGCGTTGAGCGGCATGATCTGGTAGAGGTCGTCGTTGGTATCGCGGTTGCGCCCGCGGGTCCAGCCGGCGACTGCATCGAGGGCGAAGCGGCCGGCGTCGGTGTCGCCAAGCTCGAACCGGGCGTCGACATCCACCCCATGCAGGCGCGCGCCCTGGTTGGCGTAACGCAGCACGTTGAAGGCGTTCGCCGTATTGGTCAGGCGCACGGCGTCGATGTAGTCGTCCACATGGGTGATCCACGGCGACACGCGCACCCGCCAGGCGGCGTCCGTTGCATGCCAGTCGAAACTGGCGGAAGCGGTGTAGGCGGTTTCCGGCACCAGGTCCAGGTTGCCGACATAGCCGTTGCCGTCGCCGACAGTGTTGTTCATGCCCGCGGCCATCGACCAGCTCGACCAGGTGTAGCGCTCGTAGAGATTGGGCGAGCGGGTCTTGCGCGCGATGCCGAACTCCACGGCAAAGGTCTCGCCGGGCTGGTAGCGCGCGAGCGCGGTCAGGTCCCAGTTGTCGTCGCTGCGGTCGTGCGGGCGCGCATTGAACGCAGCGGCCTCCGCGGCGGTCATCATGTACGAGCCCGGCGGCGCGGGATCGGTGTCGTAGCCGCGCACATCGCCGGCATCCGTGCTGACGCGCTCGAAGCGCAGTCCGACCAGATGGGTCCAGCGCTCGCCGAAGCTGCCTTCCCACTCGCCATAGATCGCGCTGCGGTCGCGCTCGCCATCGTTGATGTTGACGAAGGCGCCCGGCCACATGCCGCCGCCCGAGGCCGGCCAGTAGTCCTGCAAACGGTAGGCGTGCAACTCGCCGCCGATGCGCAGCAGGTCCTTGCCGCCCAGCGCGAATTCCGCCGCCAGCTTGCCGCCGTTGTTGATGCTGTCGCTCAGCATCGGCATGCCGGCGGCGCAGGTGTAGGAGATCGGGCTGCAGGGCCGGCCCTCGCTCATGCTGCCGGGCACGTTCGAGGCCATGCCGTACCAGAAGCGCTTGTCCGCACCGAAGTCCATCGCATGCGCCACATCCTCATGCCAGACGCGGGCATCGAGCGTCATGCCCGAGTACTCACCACGGTAATGCAGGTTGATGCGCTCGGCGCGGTTGTCGGTCAGGTCCATGCGCTGGTTGGGGTAGTTCTGGAACGGCATGTCCTGCAGGCCGATGCGCGCGTCGACGAGATGCGCGCCGCTGCGCCAACCGGCGGTCAGCTGGTGGTTGCGCGTGCGGTAGGCGCTGGATCCCACCTCGTCCAGCGGCAGGGTGTGGCCGTCACGCCCCGTGCTCATTGTCCGCTTGAAGTCCCCGCCGGCGGTGTAGTTGTCGGCCTCGGCCAGCGCGCCGGTGTAACCCAGGTGGAACTGCTCGCTGGCGAGGGTGAACGCGGCATCCACGCCAAATGCATCGCCGTTGCTGCGGAAGTAGCTGGCCAACTCCCCGCCATGGACCAGCTCTTCTCCCTCGATGGCGAAGCGCGGCGGTGCGGTCTCGAGCACGATGCTGCCGCCAATGCTGTCGCCACCGACGCTGACCGGCGTGATGCCGGCATAGACCTTGACCACCGCCACCTGTGCTGGCGCCACGTAGGACAGCGGCGGATTCATGTGATTGGGGCACGTGGCGACCAAGTCGGTGCCGTCGACCTGGATGCGCAGGCGGTCGTCGGCCAGGCCGCGGATCGCCGGCAGGCTGGACACGCCGCCCGCACCATAGGCACTGACGCCCGGCAGCTCGCGCAGCGAAGCGGCGGTGTCGGCACCGCGGCTGCCCACCAGGGCCTTGGGGTCCAGTACCCGCGCGCTGGGCAGTTCGGAAGGCCGCGCGCCTTCCACCGTGATCGCGTCGAGCGTCGATGGATCGGGCCCGGCGAAAGCGACCGGAGAGACCAGGACCGCCAAGGCGGCCGCCAACGGATGCAATTTGAGACGCATGGAATCCTCGCAAAGGAATTGCCGGCAATCCGGCTCGGCGGCGAGTCTCCGTGCGCGGACACCCGGTGCCGATTGCGCGAGATCAAGAAATCGCGGGGGTGCGACGATGTGTCGCACCCGGGCGCGGCCGGCCTTGCGCGGTCATGGCGAGGGACGCGGCAGATTCATCACGCGCATCCGAACATTGCGCAAGGCGTTGATTTGGAAGCGACAAACTCGAAGGGCACGCCCGGCCCGGAAGTGCTGCATGGCGCGGCTCGCCGGGCGCGTCCTCCGGTGACCAAGTCATTCGAAGCCGTTGCCGAAGAAGCCGTCGAACTCGTATGCGCCACGGTCTACCTGGCCGCCCAGAGTCCGCGGGTTGAGGGTGAAGTCAGTGGTGGTCAAGCCGCCCGGAGCGGCGTTCAGACCGGTGTTGCGCGCGGTGGAACCAGCCTTGGGGTGCAGCGTCCCGGGTACGAACCCGGGATCTCCGGTGCTTCCCGCGTTGACCGTCACACCGGAGGGGATGACGCTGGTGACGCCCAGGTGGTTGTTGTTCAGCAGCGCCAACACACTGCTCTCCAGGAACAGATCGCTGGAGCCGTTGTCGAAAATGATGTTGTTGGTCAGCCGGAAGAAGTCGGTCGCCAGACCGGCCAGGTACATCCCGGTGCCGCCTTGACTGGCGGGAGAGCTGATGGTGTTGTTGGTCACACTGTAGGTGCCACTGCCGAGCCCACGCAGGAAGATGTCATTGGCGCCGTAGCTGTTTCCGCTGAAAACGCTGCTGCGGAGCGCGAAAAGCATGCCATTCAGATCGACGCGCAGGCTCGCGGAGCCACCGCTGTTGCTGCAGCCGCGGAATGAAACCAGGTCGAAAACCAGGCGTGCGTTGGCACCGGCCAGCGATTGTGCGGAAACGCAGCCGGCGCTCAGCGGCGAGCTGCTGGTGCCGCCGCGAAAACTCAGCATCGAAAAGCTGATCTCATGAGAGCTGCCGTTGGGGTACTCGATATCGAGCAGCCGACCGCCAAGTCCGTTGAGGATCGTCTGGTCGGGTGAACTCGCGGTTTGCGCCGTGCAACCGGCGTTCCATCCACCGCTGATCGCCAGATCGCTGGTGTCTGCGATCTCCAGCCCCGGCGTGCTCGGCGTGGTGGCGATCGGGTAGGTGCCGGTGCGCACCCTGATCTGACTGGCGACGCCGCCTTGCGCCGAGGAGATGGCATTGATCAGCTGGGTGTTCGTGGTGACGCAATAGACCTCGGCTTGCGCATGCGCGGCAAACAGCCCCAGGGCAAGCAGGAGGAATCGAGGGTGCATGGACGTGCTCCAGCAGGATTGATTACTGGAGGAACGCGATCTGAGCTCATTCAGGACATCCGCAGCAAAGCTCCGGACCCGATGGCGAGGGCCAGCCGGGACTCAGGCTACGGGGACGCCACACGCGGTGCGACCGCCCAATCCGCTCTGGGAGCGATGAAGCGGGGCAAGGGTCGGAAGCGCTCATGGCAGGGGCCGGTCCCGCGCCACCCTGTCCCGCCTGCGTCAGTCGCGCGGGCGTTCGGACACCGGGCGCTTGGCGAGCTTGCGCTGCAGGCTGCGCCGGTGCATGCCGAGCATCCGCGCGGCGGCCGAGACATTGCCCTCGCAGGCGGTCAGCGCCTGCTGGATGTGCTCCCATTCGAGCCGCCGCAGCGGCAGCATGTGCTCGGGCAACGGGGCTTCGTCCTCGGGTTCCGCCGGGCCGCCCTCGATCGCGCGCAGGATCGCGTCGATGCTCGCAGGCTTGGGCAGGTAGTCATCGGCGCCGCGCTTGATCGCCTCGACCGCGGTGGCGACGCTGGCGTAGCCGGTCAGCAGCACGATGCTCATGTCCTCGGACAGCTCTCGCAAGGGCGCGATCAGCGGCAGGCCGGAGCCCTCGGCCAAGCGCAGATCGAGCAGCGCGGCATCGGGGACCTCGGCGCGCGCCGCGGCGAGCGCGGCTGCACCGTCGTGGGCAATCCGCGTGCGATAGCCGCGACGTGCCAGCGAGCGCGCCAGTTGCCCGGCCCAGACACTGTCGTCGTCCACGATCAGCACATCGTTCATGCGTCCTCCAGGCCGCTGCGCAGGGCGGCAAGCGGCAGCCGGAATTGTGCTACGGATCCACCGCGGCCGGGCTTCAGTTCGAGGCGGCCGCCGAGCCGGTCGACAGTCGCGTGCGAGAGCGCCAGGCCGACGCCGAGACCATGCTGCTTGTCCGAGCGGTACGGCAGCGGCGCGCGACCTTCGGCGGGTGCGCCGAGGCCTTCGTCCGCGATCTCGCCGAGCAGCGCATCCGCTTCCAGGCGCAAGACCAGGTCAACCCGTTCGCGCCCGCGTTCGCGGCTGGCGTCGGCGGCGTTGTCGAGCAGGGCCTGCAGCAGGTGGGCGACGGCCGGGTCGGCGCGCACGGACACGCGCGGCAGCTCGATCCGCCGCTGCAACTGGATCTCGGGACGCAACAGTTCCCAGCGTGCGACCAGCTCGTCGATCCAGACGGACAGCGGCAGCACGCGCTGCCGGCCAGGATCCGCCGCAGCCGCCAGTTCGCGCACATGATCGCGGCAGACCGCCACCAGCTCCTGCGCGCGCTGGGCCTCGGCGCGCAGGTCCGGCTGCGGCGACAGGTCTTCGGCCAGGTCGTCCAGCAGCAGAGTCAGGGTCGCCAGCGGCGTGTTCAGCGAATGCGCCATGGCCGCCGCGTGGGTCGCCAGGCCCAGGATGCCCTCATCGCGCGCCTGGCGCTCGCGCAGCAAGGCCAGTTCGCGCTCGCGCTCGTCGCGCAGTGCGGCCAGCCGGGTCAGCGCCGCCACGAAGACCACCGCGGTCAGCAGGAAGTTCACGGCCATGCCGGCCAGGTGCAAATCGAACAACCCGGCCAATCCGTGTACATGCGGCAGCGGCGGGCCCAGCCAGGCGGCTCCGGCATAACCCAGGGTGGCGAGGACCGCGACGACCAGGATGGTGCGCACCGGCAGCGCCAGCGTGGCGAGCGCGATCGGCACCAGGAACAGGGAAACGAAGGGATTGGTGGCGCCGCCGCTGAATCCAATCACGAGCGTGAGCTGGAGGATGTCGCCGCCCAGGTGGACCAGCGCCTGGCGCGGTGTGGCGGGTGCCGCCGGCGGCCGCAGCGTCAGCACGAGATTGAAGGCCGCGAGGACCGCCACACCGGCCCACAGCGGCGCTTGTGCCAAGGGAACGCCGAGGCCGCGCGTCGCGGCGAGGATAGCCAGCGATTGCCCGGCGACGGCCACCCAGCGCAGCAGCATCAACAGGCGCAGGAATCGCGCATCGACCTGGGTACGCAGCATCCGGGCGGTTACCGTGTGGCGTAGCCGGTCAGCGCCAGGGTCAGCAACTGCTTCATTTCCTCGCGCAGGGAGATCGGCGAGATCACCTCCGCATCCGGCCCGTAGCGCAGCACGTCCATCAGCAGCTCGCGCGCGTTGCCGAAGGGCAGTTGCAACTCGAAACGTCCGTCCGGCAGGAAGCGCCCCTTCTGCTGCGAATGCCAGCGCTCGTCCGCCACCCAGCGCGCGGCGTGCGCGGAGAAGCGGATCGTCGCCCAGGCGCGCGCCGGGCCGGAGAAGATGCCGTAGCTGGCGGCGAAGTGCGCATCCAGTTCCGCCTCCGGCCAGTCCTCGGCCGGCGCCTCCAGCATGCGCGCGGCGCTGATGCGGTCGAGGGCGAAGGAGCGCAGCCCGCGCTTGTCGTGGTCGAAGGCGTCCAGGTACCAGTTGTCGCGGTAATGCGTCAGCCGCTGCGGCGACACCGTGCGCACCGTGCCCTCGCCGGTGGAGCGCGCGCGGTAGCTGAAGCTCAAGCGGCGGCGTTCCAGCACGGCGCTGGTGACCGCGCGGAAGGTGGCATCGTCCAGCTTGCGACTGGCCTGGCGCAGCACGCGGATGCGCCCGAGGTGCTCGACCCGTTCGCCCACCAGTCCCTTGAGCCGCGGGCCGAGATCCCCCAGCGCCTCGGCCAGCGCACCCTCGCTTTGTGCGCTGAGCGCCTGGCGCGCCACCAGCAGGGCGTAGACCTCATCGGGCGACAGCCACAGCCCTGGCAGCTCGAAGGCATGCATCGGATCGGGCACGTACTTGAAGCGATGCGGTTCTTCCTCGATCTCGATCGGCGCGCCAAGGGCATCGCGCAGGAAGGCGATGTCGCGGTACACCGTGGCCCGCGAGGCGTCGATCTCCTCCATCAGCTTTTCAAGACTGACGCCGGTGCGATTGACCTTCAGCAGACGGTGCAAGCGGACGATGCGTTCGTAGCGGTCCATGGCGGGGCCGGGTTCGGGATACGAGGGGCAGGTTGATCCTACCTTGGGGAAGCGGGGGGAGGTGAAGCGGGGGGAGATGAAGCGGGGCAAGGGACCTGTTCCGCGGCATGTACGATGCCCTGTCGCCGGTCATGTCAACGACATTGCATGACCGAAGCAGCGCGCCCCCTCCCCTGCCCCGCTTCATCTCCCCCCGCTTCATCTCCACCCGCTTCACCTCCCCCGCTTCACCTCCCCCGCTTCACCTCCCCCGCTTCCCTATACTCCCCACCCTCTCCCCGCATTCCGGAAGCCGCGCATGCACGCGCTGGATGTCGTCAACCTGAAAAAGACCTACGGCGGCAAGGTCGAGGCGCTGAAAGGCATCTCGCTCACCGTCGATGAAGGCGATTTCTTCGCGCTGCTGGGGCCCAACGGCGCCGGCAAGTCGACCCTGATCGGTATTGCGTCCTCGCTGGTGCGCCCCTCGGACGGGCGGGTCTGCATCTTCGGCAAGGACGTGGTCGCCGAGCGCAATGCAGCCGTCGCGCATGTGGGCCTGGTGCCGCAGGAGTTCAACTTCAACCAGTTCGAGAAGCCCTTCGAGATCCTGGTCAACCAGGCCGGCTACTACGGCGTGCCGCGCACGCTGGCGCGCGAGCGCGCCGAGCAGTACCTCAAGCAGCTCTCGTTGTGGGACAAGAAGGACGTCGCCTCGCGCTCGCTGTCGGGCGGCATGAAGCGGCGGTTGATGATCGCCCGCGCGATGATGCACGCACCGCGCCTGCTGATCCTCGACGAACCCACCGCCGGGGTGGACATCGAGATCCGGCGCTCGATGTGGGTGTGGCTCAAGGAGATCAACCGTACCGGCACCACGGTGATCCTGACCACGCACTATCTGGAGGAAGCGGAGAGCCTGTGCCGCAACGTGGCGATCATCGACCACGGCCGGATCATCGAAAACACCTCGGTGAAGGCGCTGCTGGCCACCCTGGACAAGGAGACGTTCGTGTTCGACCTGTCCGCGCCGCTCGCAGCCACGCCGGAACTGGCCGGCTGCGTGGTGCACCGGGTGGACGATTCGACCATCGAGGTCGAGGTGCCGCGCGGCACCGAACTCAACGGCCTGTTCGGCGCGCTTTCGGCCGCCGGCATCGGCGTGCGCTCGATGCGCAACAAGGCCAACCGCCTGGAGGAATTGTTCGTGCGACTGCTGGAGAAGCCACAAGGAGTCGCCGCATGAGCACCGCCGTCCGCTGGGTCCCGTTCAAGACCATCGTGATCAAGGAAGTGAACCGCATCCTGCGCATCTGGGGCCAGACCCTGGTGCCGCCGGCGATCACCATGACCCTGTACTTCCTGATCTTCGGCCAACTGGTCGGCAGCCGCATCGGCGAGATGGGCGGCCACCGCTACATGGATTTCATCGTGCCGGGCTTGGTCATGATGAGCGTGATCCAGAACGCTTACGCCAATGTGGTCAGCTCCTTCTTCGGCTCCAAGTTCGGCCGCTATGTCGAGGAACTGCTGGTCTCGCCCACGCCGAACTGGGTCATCCTGGCGGGCTACGTCTCGGGCGGCGTGCTGCGCGGCTGCATGGTTGGCGGCATCGTGCTGGCCGTCTCGCTGCTGTTCACCGATTTGTCCATCGCGCACCCGCTGGTGATGGTCGCCAGCGTGGTGCTGGCGGGCGTGCTGTTCGCGCTGGCGGGATTCGTCAACGCGGTCTACGCCAAGAAGTTCGACGACATCTCGATCATCCCCACCTTCATCCTGACCCCGCTGACCTACCTCGGCGGCGTGTTCTATTCGGTGGCCCTGCTGCCCGAGTTCTGGCGCAACGTCTCGCTCGCCAACCCGATCCTGTACACCGTCAACGCCTTCCGCTACGGGGTACTCGGCGAGAGCGACGTCTCGGTCGGCGTAGCCTTCGCGATCATGCTGGCGATGATCCTGGTGCTGGGCGCGTTCTGCCTGCGTCTGCTGGACAAGGGCGTGGGGCTGCGGGCCTGAGGCGCGAGGCTGGAGTTGCAGTGTCGCTGCCCGCGTGCTTTCTACTGGCTGGCAGTAATGATCGCGGCTGAAGCCGCTCATACCGAACAGGCCGCACGGCTTGATCCTGCGTAGGGCGGTGTATCGCAGAGCGATTCACCGCCGGCAGCTCGTGGCAAGTACCCGGGGAACGCGCTGCGCGCGTACCGCCGGGCTACACGCTGGGCCAAATGCGCAGTGTTCTCAGGGCAACCGGAAAAACGCCCTCGCCGTAGCGGTGCTGCTGGCCGCGAGCACTTCCGGCGCCTCGCCACGCGCCGCGGCCACGGCTTCGAGCACCCATGGAAGGTACTTCGGCTCGTTGCGATGGGTCTTCGGCTTCGGCTTGATCGTGCGCGGCAACAGGTAGGGCGCGTCGGTCTCGATCATCAGGCGGTTGGCCGGGATGTCCTTCATCAGCGGCACCAGATGGGCGCCGCGGCGCTCGTCGCAGATCCAGCCGGTGATGCCGATGTGGCAATCGAGGTCCAGGCACTCGTACAACTCGCGCTTGTCGGCGGTAAAACAGTGCACTACGCAGGGCCCCAGGCGATCACGCACCTGGCGCAGGATGGAAATGAAGTCGTCGTGCGCATCTCGCTGGTGCAGGAACAGCGGTTTGCCGCAGGCGAGCGCCAGTTCAAGTTGCTGCTCGAAGCACCACTGCTGCGTCGGGCGCGGCGAGATGTCGCGGAAGTAGTCCAGGCCGGTCTCGCCGACCGCCACCACGTCCGCGTGCTGGTGCAGCGCGCGCAGCGTCTCATGGGTCTCGGCGGTGTAGTCGCTGGCGTGGTGCGGATGCACCCCGGCGGTGGCGTACAGGAAGCGCGGCCAGCGCTGCGCCAGCGCATGCGCGTCGACGCTGCCCTGCTCGCTCGCGCCGGTGACGATGATCTCGCCGATCCCCACCGCCCGCGCGTGGTCGAGCACGCTGGAGAGGTCGTGCGCGAAGGATTCGTGCGAAAGGTTGGCGCCGATGTCGATGAGGTGCACGAGGGCGGGATGCGAATTCGGGGGCGCGAAGCATAGTCGCGCGCCGCTGGTTGTGGGTTCTGGGTTGTGGGTTGTGGGCAGCAGGACATGGGCTTCGCCGACGCCCTGCGGCAACTCCAGCTTGCCCACAACTCAGAACTCACAACCCAGAACCCGCTCTTTGCCACCCAGTGCCAACACTGCCCAAATCCGTCACGCCCCATCCGCTGCGACGTCAACCGCGCGCATCTGTGACACTTCGCGTCACTTTTGCCCTTGCATTTCCCCAGGGTTCCGGGGACCATACTGACACGTATGGTGTTGGGGCGGTGCGCTGAGCGCCGAGGGCACCAGGGCGGAATCCTGAAGGTTCACCGGCGGACGCAACCGCGCCCGCTCATTCACGTATCTGGGAGGAAATCGTGAAGCTCAATCGTCTCTCGCTGTCCATCGCCACCAGCCTGATTGTCGCGGCGCCGTTTGCGCATGCGGGCGGCATCGTCGCCAAGCAGCTCGCCGGTTCACCATCCGAGTTCGCCGCGATGCAGCCGGCCAATCCGGCAGATGCCGCGATCCACTCGAAGGCCGCGCTGCTGCCGATCGAGATGAGTGTCGACAAGGCTGGCGGCATGACCGCCGAAGTGAAGCTGCCGGTGGAAACCGACAGCGTGCGCTTCCTGGTCTTCAGCGGCGACGAACTGGGCTGGAACGCGAGCCTGCGCTCGCCCTCTGGCCGCACCGAAAAGGCTGCGCGCGCGCTGGCCAGCGACAACAAGCTGATGGAATTCGGCGCCGAGAACGCGAAGGTCCCCACCGAGTACTACGCGCTGGACGGGATCGAGAGCGGCGAATGGACGGTCAAGCTGTCCGCCGCGCAAGGCGCTTCGTCGCGCGGTTTCGTGCTGGTCGAAGGCCAGTCGGACACCCAGCTGGTGTCGTACCAGACGCACACCAAGCAGCTTGTCGGTGAGCGCATCGGCTTCGTCGCCAGCCTGTACGGCGAGACCGGAGACGGCGAGATCCTGCATGCCAAGGCTGCCGGTCGCGTCGGTTCCGCGTCGCTGCGCGTGACCACGCCGAGCGGCGAGGTGCAGAACCTGCCGATGTTCGATGACGGCCTGCACAGCGACGGCGCCGCGGGCGACGGCATCTTCGGCGGCGATTTCCTCGCCGACAAGGCTGGCCAGTACCTGGCGCAAGTGACCGTGCGTGGCAGCAACCGCGAAGGTCGTCCGGTGGTGCGCAGCGCCGAACACCCGCTGCCGATCCTCGAGCGCTCGCTGGCGCTGGCCGGCACCAAGGCCGCGGCGACGACGACGACCGAAGGCAACCGCCTGAGCCTGAATGTCCCGGTGGCCGCCGAGAAGTCGGGACAGCACTACCGTGGCTACGCCGAAGTGTGGGGCACCGACAAGGCCGGCAATGCCGTTCCGGTTGCCTGGGTGAGCGGCATGGTGTCCCCGGACAAGGGCAATGTCAGTTTCGGCCTCGACACCCGCTGGATCGCGCTGGCCGGCGCGCAGGCGCCGTTCGAGCTGCGCAAGCTGCGCATCGAAGATCCCGACTACTTCGTCACTCTGGCCGGCGCCGAGCGCCTGCCGATGAGCACCCCGGCGCTGCGCGTCAAGGCCAAGCCGTCCGAGATCGTCGTCGACGAGGCCATGACCATGGGCGTGCGTCCGGCGGATCTCGCCAGCAGCGGCGAGAAGGGCGTCGGCTCGCGCCTGCTGCTGGTGCACGGTTACTGCTCCGGTGGCGTCTGGCCGACCTCGCACTTCACGAATGCCTCGACCTTCCTCGACGCGAACCAGAACCGCACGCATGACCAGTTCGCGCGCCTGATCCAGAGCTATGGCGCCACCTGGAACAGCTTCGGCGTGGTTGCGCACAGCCAGGGCGGCGCGGCGTCGCTGCACCTGTACACCTACTACTGGAGCGGCCTCGACAACGCCGTCGGCAGCCGTTTGATCCAGTCGGTCGGCACGCCGTACCAGGGCACCAACCTGGCTGGCATCCTGGCGACGCTGGGCTCCTGGTTCGGCGTGGGCTGCAGCACCAACAACAACCTGACCTACAGCGGCGCCTCCAGCTGGCTGGCCGGCATCCCGACGTCCTCGCGCGCCAAGGTCAACTACTACACGACCAGCTTCAAGCTGACCAACTGGTACACCAACGACTATTGCCAGTTCGCCACCGACCTGGTGCTTTCCGATCCGGAAGACGGCACCACCGAACAGGCCAAGGGCCAGCTCTCCGGAGCGGTGAATCGCGGCCATGTCACCGGCCAGTGCCACACCAGCGGCATGCGCGATCCGGCGCAGACGCAGAACAGCTCGCGCAATGCGACGATGAACACCAACGCCGCGCGCTGATCAGCGCACCCGGTTGGATCACAGAAGGGGCGCCCGTCAGGGTGCCCCTTTTGCTTTGGCCTTGGTTGTTTCTGGGACAGTCAAACGCGGAGACGCAGAGCGCGCGGAGAAGAACCAGGTCTGCAAACCTCCGCGATCTTGAGCCAGGAGCAGGACGCAGAGGACACAGAGTAAAAGCAGAGAGGGCGCGGAGAAAGACTGAGCCGGGTGAGTCCAGGGCTTTCCGCGGCACTCTTTGCACTTCGTCCGCGCCCGGACTTGTGGCACCCGGTGGGAGCACGGACCCGATTCGCAGCGTCTTTGCGCTCTCTCTGCCTTTCCTCTGTGTCCTCTGCGTCCCGCTCTTGTGTCGGCGCCTGGGGCACTCAGGCCGTCCGACGCAGCGCCAGCGTGACCAATCGCGCGTAGAGCTTTTCGTGCATGTTTTTCGGCCGGGTGTAGCCGAGTCGCTCCAAGTAGGGCTGCTCGGCCGCGCCGGGCGTGGCACCCAGCGCAGCAACCATCGCACGCAAGCGGTCGCCGGTCTTCACCGTGTTGGTTTTGAGCCAGCGCAGCGCGCGCACGATGCGCTCCTCGGTGGCGTCGAAATCAGCGCCAAAGGGGAACAGCGGGAACAGGCCCTTCGCACGCGCACCAGCCAGCGCCTGGCGGATCAGATCCGGGGTGTTGCGGCGCCAGCGCTCCGGAATGCGCCAAGCCTGGTCAAGTTTCCCGGCGCTGCGCGCGCGCGCGGCCAACTCATCCTGGAAGCGCGCATCAGCGATCGCGATCATGCGCTTGATGCATTCCTCGTCGCTCTGCCCGCGCAAATCGGCCACGCCATACTCGGTGACCACCAGGTCGCGCAAATGGCGCGGAATCGTGGTGTACCCGTAATTCCAGACGATGTTGGACGAGGCTTCGCCACCGCTCTCGCGCACGGCGCGCAGCAACAGCACCGAGCGGCCGGTCGGCACGGCGTGGCCCATGGCGACGAAGTTGTACTGGCCGCCAACGCCGCTGACCACCTGACCGCTGTCGAGCGCGTCCGACACCGCGGCACCGAGCACCGTCTGCATCATGCAGGTGTTGAAGAAGCGCGCCTCGTTGCGCTGCGCGAGGTGCAAGGCCTCCTGGCCGCCGTACAGCTCGTTGATGTGCGAAACGCGGGTCATCGAGAAACCCTCGAACTCCTCGCCCTCCAGCCCGCGGATCCAGTCGTACAGCGCGTGCGAACCGAGGTAGAACGCGCCGTGCAGATAGCGTCCGTTGCGTAACTGCACGCCGTCGATCACCCGCGCGATCGCTGCGCGTGCGGCACCTGCGGGCAGCAGCGCGTCCACTCGCGTGCCATCCGGCAGCAGCAGGGTGTCGCGGTCCGCCATCGCACTGCCGGCCGGCAGCAAGCCGAAGGGGATCAGCGTGGCGACCATGTCCGCCGTCAGCGGCCGCGGATAGACGCCGGCCTCGACCAGCATGTCGATGTCGTCCGCGCGCAGTGTGGTGCCCACCTGGCCGCGGTTGAACAGCAGTTGCAGCGGCAGATGGTCGTATACGCGGCGCTTGAGGATGCCCGCCTGGTGCAGCTCCATGAAGCCGTCCATGACCATCTCGCTGGCACCGTAGAGCCCGGTCTGCAGCGGCTCCAGGCCGCCCACGCGCTGCGCCAGCAGGCGCTCGTGCGGGTCCAGCAGCGGCTCCAGCGCCGCGCGGTAGGCGGCGTTGTCCGCGCAGCGCAGCTTGAGCCCGTAGACGATCGCATCCGACAGCGCACCGATGCCGATCTGCAGCGTGCCGCCATCCTTGACCAGCGCGCTGGCGTGCAGCCCGAGCACGTACTCGGCGTCCTCGACCGGCTGGCGCGGCAGGCCGAACAGCCGCTGGCCGACACCCGGGCCGTCGACGATGGCGTCGAACACGGATTCCTCGACCAGCGCGTCGTTGTCGACGAAGGGCAACTCGGGATTGACCACGCCGATGACCACCAGCCGGCGGCCCTCCGCGATCACGCGGTCGCGCAGGTCCATGGTGGTATCGGTATTGCACGACAGGCTGTAAACCGGACCCTGCGGGGTGTCGCGCCTGGCGATCATCTGCACCGCGAGGTTGACGCCGGCGGCGGCGACATCGCGCGCCACATGGGTGTAATTGACGCTGACGTAATTGCGCTGTGCCAGCGGCTTGCCGAGCATCGAGCCCGACTGCAGGTAGAACTCGCGGATCTCGATGTTCGCCGGAACACTCCCGTTGCGCACGTCCTTGACGTACTCCAGGTCCGGGTAGTCGTCGCCCCACCAGCGCTGCGCGAAGGGACCAAGGAAGCGCTTTTCCAGGTCGCCCGCCGGGCTGGGCCGCGCCAGCGAAAGCGCGGTCATCAGCTTGAAGCTGATCGAGGTATCCGCCTTGGCCGCGCGATACAGTGCGTTGATCAGCCGGTTAGGCTTGCCCAATCCCAGCGGCGCAGCCGTGATCCAGTGCTTGCCAAGGCGTTCGCGGATCAGGGCGACGGCCTCGTCGATGGTGCTGAGATGGCGGGTCTGGGACATCGGCGGCTCCTGGGTTCTGCGCCGGATCATAGGTGGGCCGGTGGCGCGCGGGTTGAGCGGGAGCAAGGAGAAGCGGGGAGGTGAAGCGGGGCAGGGGTCAGGGGATCGGCACTTGGCTTCGCACTGCCATCGAGGTGGTCGCTGTCCTTCACCATACTTTGAACAACGACCGAAGCGTGGTGCAGGTCCCCTGACCCCTGCCCCGCTTCACCTGCCCCCGCTTCTCCTGCCCCTCCGCCCCCCGCATACTTCCCCGCATGCGACCGCAACCCCCTGCCCCACCTACGCCTCGCGCCCCGGGCCTTGGCGACTACCTGAAAGCGGCCTTCACCTGGCGCTGGAACCTGCTCGCGCTGTTCGCTGGCGGGGCGTTTGCCGTGCTGAGCCCGATTCCCGGCGCGATCCTGCCGCTGCTGGCGGCGGGCGAGCTGCTGTACCTGACCGGGCTGATCTCGGCGCCCAAGTTCCGCCGCTCGGTGGATGCGAAGTTGCTCGGGCGGGACCCGCAGTGGGAGCAGCGCGAGGAGGACCCACAGACCCTGCTGACGCGCATGCTGAACGAACTCGGCCCCGGACCGGCCAACCGCTTCAAGGACTTGCGCGAACGCTGCCTGCGCCTGCGCCGGATCGCCCGCGGCGTGGCTGCGGGCGCGCCGGAGGCACCCGAGGCGGATCAGTTGCGCGGCGGCGGCCTGGACAAGCTGCTGTGGGTGTTCCTGCGCCTGCTGTACGCCCAGCAGGGGTTATGGAAGTTCCTGGAGCAGACCGACCGCAGCGCCCTCGAAGCGCAGCTCAAGGACCTGGAACTGCGCCGCGAGGGCCTCGGCGCGGACGCCGACGAGCGCATCAAGCGCTCGCTGACGGATGCGATCGCCACCACCACGATGCGCCTGGACAACTTGAAGTCCGCGGAAACCAACAACCAGTTCGTCGAACTGGAACTCGAACGCATCGAGGCCAAGATCCTCGCGCTCAGCGAGATGAGCGTGAACAACCAGAACCCCGACTTCATCAGCACCCAGGTCGACTCGGTGGCCGATACGATGACCCATGCCGAGCACGCCATCCGCGATTTGAACGCGCTGACCGGGCTGTCGAGCAACATCGAGCAGGCGCCGAGGATGCTGGTGGAACAGTGAACCGCGATGATCGGCACAGGTCCCGGGACCTGTGGGGACAGGTCAAACGTGAAACGTGAAACGTCAATTGCGCGACCGCGGTTGACGTTTGACGTTTGACCTTTCACTTTGCTCGCAGAGTACCCAGCCCGCCGCAAAGTCCTCGTCGTTCCGACCAACCTTCGCCACCCCATGCCCCTCCTCACGCTCAACCACCTGTACTACTCGGTCGGCGGCCCGCCGCTGCTGGACCATGTCGACCTCGCCATCGAAGCGGGCGAGCGGATCTGCGTGCTCGGGCGCAATGGCGAGGGCAAGTCGACGCTGCTGCGGCTGATCGCCGGCGACATCGCGCCGGACGATGGCCGCGTGGTGCGCAGCGACGGCGTGCGCGTGGCGCGGATGCCGCAGGAAGTGCCGCGGGACCTGGCGGGCACGGTGTTCGACGTGATCGCGCTCGGCGCCGGCGATGCCGGGCGGCTGCTGGCCGAATACCACCACGCCAGCCATGCCGAGACCGTGGACACCGCGCGGCTGGCGGCGCTGCACGAGGCGATCGACGCGGCCCAGGGCTGGACCCTGGAGAAGCGCGCCACGCAGGCAGTCGAGCGGCTGGGGCTGAGCGACGAGACCGATTTCGCCGCGCTGTCCGGCGGCATGAAGCGGCGCGTGCTGCTGGCGCAGGCGCTGCTGCTGCAGCCGGACATCCTGCTGCTGGACGAGCCGACCAACCACCTCGACATCGAGGCGATCGCCTGGCTGGAGAACTTCCTCAAGGAGTTCCCTGGCGCACTGGTGTTCGTCACCCACGACCGCGCCTTCCTGCAGGCGCTGGCCACACGCATCGTCGAGATCGACCGCGGCCAGTTGACCAGCTGGCCCGGGGACTACCAGAACTACCTGAGGCGCAAGGCCGAGCGCGCGCATGCCGAAGCGCAGGAGCGCGCGCTGTTCGACAAGAAGCTGGCGCAGGAAGAAGTGTGGATCCGCCAGGGCATCGAGGCGCGGCGCACGCGCAACGAGGGCCGCGTGCGCGCGCTCAAGCAACTGCGCCGCGAGCGCGCCGCGCGCCGCGAGCAACAGGGCGTGGCGAAACTGGAAGTGGCCGAGGCGCAGAGTTCCGGCAAGCGCGTGCTGCGCGCGAAACACCTGAACTACGCGATCGGCGGGCGCACCCTGGTGCGCGATTTCTCGACCACCATCATGCGCGGCGACCGCATCGGCATCGTCGGCCCGAACGGCGCCGGCAAGACCACATTGATCCGCCTGTTGCTCGGCGAACTCACGCCCGACAGCGGCGAGGTGGACCGCGGCACCAACCTCGAGATCGCCTATTTCGACCAGTACCGCGCGGCGCTGCGTGAAGACTGGAATGCGCTGGACAATGTCGCCGAGGGCCAGGAGTTCATCGACATCGGCGGCCGGCGCACGCATGTGCTCGGCTACCTGCAGGATTTCCTGTTCAGCCCGGAACGCGCGCGCGCGCCGATCACGCGCCTGTCGGGCGGCGAGCGCAACCGCCTGCTGCTGGCGCGGCTGTTTGCGCGGCCGTCCAACCTGCTGGTCCTCGACGAGCCGACCAACGATCTCGATATCGAGACCCTGGAGCTGCTGGAAGAGCAGCTTGGCGCGTACTCCGGCACCGTGCTGCTGGTCAGCCACGACCGCGCCTTCCTCGACGCGGTGGTTACCAGCACCCTGGTGCTGGAGGGCGACGGGCGCATCGGCGAGTACGTCGGCGGCTACAGCGACTGGGAGCAGCAGCGCACATTGGCGCACCCGAGCGATGCCGCAAAGGGCAAGAGCGGCGCGGCAGTGGCGGCACCGGCACAGAGCCCGCCAGCCCCCGCACCCGCGCGCCGCAAACTGACCTACAAGGACCAGCGCGAGCTTGAACTGCTCCCGGCGCGCATCGAGGCGCTGGAAGCCGAGATCACGCAGCGCAGCGAGGCGATGAACCAGCCCGGGTTCTTCGCCCGCGACGGCGCTGCCATCGTGGCCGACCAGAACCTGCTGGCGCAGCGCCAGGCAGAACTGGAAGCGGCCTATGTGCGCTGGCAGGAACTGGAAGGCTGAGCACCCGTACAATCCCGACCGCCGCGCCTCCCGCCCCCGCTGTTGCGGGTTGTTTTCGCGCCATCGGGTCAAATGCCCGCTAGAATGCCGGGTTCACGACGATCTCATGCGGTCAAGGCGAGCGCCCGATGCACAAGCTGGACGACAACTGGTATTCCGAGGCCCACGACGCCGCCAACTCCGCGATCTCCTTCAAGATCAAGCGCTTGCTGCACTCGGAGAAGACGCCGTACCAGACCATCGACATCTACGAGACCACCGATTGGGGCAACCTGATGGTGATCGACCAGTGTGTGATGCTGACCACGCGCGACAACTTTCTCTACCACGAGATGATGTCGCACCCGGCGCTGTACACCCACCCGCGCGCCAAGCGCGTGGTGATCATCGGTGGCGGCGACTGCGGCACGCTGCGCGAGGTGCTCAAGCACGAGGAAGTCGAAGAAGCGGTGCAGTGCGATATCGACGAGCGCGTCACGCGCTTGGCCGAGCAGTACTTCCCGGAACTGTGCAGCGCCAACAACGATCCGCGCGCGAAGCTGATGTTCGGCGACGGCATCAAGTACATGGCCGAGCACGAGCCCGACTCGCTGGACGTGATCATCGTCGACTCGACCGATCCGGTCGGTCCCGCCGAAGGCCTGTTCAACCGCGCCTTCTACCAGTCCTGCCTGAAGGCCCTGCGCCCCGGCGGCATCCTGGTGCAGCAGAGCGAATCGCCGCTGATCCACTTGCCGCTGATCACCGCGATGCGCACCCAGATGAAGGGCGCCGGCTTCGGCTTCCTGCGCACCCTGTGCTTCCCGCAGCCCTGCTATCCGTCGGGCTGGTGGAGCTGCACCATGGCGCGCAAGGGCATCGACCTGAACTCCTTCCGCGAGCGCGGCGCCGCGACCAAGAAGTTCGAGACCCGCTACTACAACGTGGACATCCACAAGGCCGCGCTGGCCATGCCGGAGTTCATGAAGGCGGCGTTCCCCGAGGCCTGAAAAGCCGGTTGTGAGTTGCGGGTTGTGGGTTGCGGGCAGCCAGAGCCCGCACCCGCGTGTGGGCGGAGCATGGACTTGCCGCCCACAACCCAGAACTCACAACCCACAACCACTTAGCCCTTGCGCCGGGCCCGCGGATGCGCCTTGTCGTACACCTCGGCGAGGTGCTGGAAGTTGAGGTGGGTGTAGACCTGGGTGGTGCCGATGTCGGCGTGGCCCAGCAACTCCTGCACTGCGCGCAGATCGCCGCTGGATTCGAGCAGGTGGCTGGCGAATGAATGCCGCAGCAAATGCGGGTGCACGCGCTGCCAGATGCCCTGTTTCTGAGCCCAGTGTTTGACCCGGGCCTGGATCGCGCGCGGGCTCAAGGCACCACCGCGGCCGTTGCCGAACACCGGCCGGGCGATGCCATGCCCGCCTTCCGCAGCGAGCGCGTGCAGCGCTTCGACGGCCAGGCTGCCCACCGGTACGATGCGCGTCTTGCTGCCCTTGCCGAGCACGCGCACGCTGCCATCGGCGAGGTCGAGATCGCCCCAGCGCAACGCGGCGACTTCCGACAGGCGCAGGCCGCTGGAGTAGAACAGCTCCAGCAGTGCGCGGTCGCGGGTCGACAGGCGTTCATCGGCGGGGATCTCGACCAGCCGCGTGATCGCGTCCGCGTCCAGCACCGCCGGCAGCCGCTTGCCCGGCTTCGGCGGGCGCACGCCCTGCGCCGGATTGTTGAGCCCAGGGTGGCGATACTGGCGCAGCCAGCGGTAGTAGCTGCGCACCGCGGCCAGCATCAGCGCCAGGCTCCGCGGCGCGAGTCCCCGGCGATGTCCATCGGCGATCACGCCGCGCACCTGATCGCGGCGCACGTCGGTCCAGGCGCCGATACCTGACAGGACCAGCGCCTGCGCCACCTCGGTCAGCTGCGCGCGATAGGCCTGGGTGGTGCGCGGCGACAGCCGCCGCTCCACCGTCAGGTGCGCGAGGAAGTCGTCGATGGGCTGCTGCCAGGTGGGCGGAAGCTCGGGAGTTTCGGCGTCCATGCATGGATCTTCGCATGTTGGGCGAAGCGCGGGGGAGGTGGAGCGGGGCGAGGGGTCAAGGGACGGGCCGACGGCTTGGGACGAAGGCTGAGGTGAGGAAAGAGCGGGGGAGATGAAGCGGGGCGAGGGTCAAGGGACCGACTGCTGGCTACGGACGGAAAACGAGGCGAATATCACCCACGCACCACGTCACACCACCAGTTCCACCGCAGAACAGGTCCCCCGCCCCGCTTCACCTGCCCCCGCTTCACCCGCCCCTGCTTCCATCACCCCGTCCGTGCCGCAGACGCGACCAGCGCAGTCTCGATCAGCTCGGCGATCTGGCGCAGGAACACGGTGCCCATGCCGGGGTGGAAGCGGTTCGGATCGGCGCTGCCGACGCCGAGGAATCCCGCGCTGCCGAAGGGCAGGACCACGGCGGACGCCACATCGGGCGCGAACTCACCGAACAGGAACTCGAGCTTGTCGGCGCGCAGCCGGCCGCACAGCGGATCATGCTTGCTGCGCACGTCGGCGAAAGCCGCCAGCGAGGCGTCCGCGGCATCCACTTCGATCAGCCAGGCCTCGTCGAGCGCCAGCCGCGGCATGCCGGTGAGGCAGACGCGCACCAGGTCGGTGTGGAAGTCCTCGCGCAGGCTGGCGGCGATCGCCAGCACGGTGTCGCGGAAGGTCGCCGCGCGCAGCAGGCGCAGCGCCAGCTGGTGCACCCGCCCGACCAGCGCCTGGTTCTCCTCGGCCACGGTGACCAGGTCGCGCAGCCGGGTCGACAGCGAGCGGTTCTTCTCGCGCAGGATTTCCAGCTGGTAGTTGGTCAGCGAGGTGGCCACACCAGCCTCGCGCGGCATCACCAGGGTCAGCGCGAGGTCCGGGTAGTCGGCGAGGAAATTCGGATGGCGGCGAAGGTAGCCGGCGATGTGGTCGGGGCTGAGGTCGAGGTAGTCGGTCATGGCAGCACTCCATCGAAGACGAATTCGGCCGGTCCGGCCAGGTAGACGGGCTGGCCCTCGCCGGCCCAGCGCACGCGCAGCCGGCCGCCGGGCAGGTCGATCACGACGGCTTCGTCGACCGCGTCGACCAGCCGCAGCGCGACCATCGCGGCGCAGGCGCCGCTGCCGCAGGCGAGGGTCTCGCCGACGCCGCGCTCCCACACGCGCAGGCGCAGCTGCGAGCGGCTGACGATCTCGGCAAAACCCACATTGGCGCGATCGGGAAAGCGCGCGTGGCACTCGATCAGCGGGCCGAACTCGGCGACCGGCGCCGCCGCGACTGATTCCACCCTCAGCACCGCGTGCGGATTGCCCATCGACAGCGCGCCGATGTGCAGCAGCGCGTCCTCGATGTGCTCGCCGCGGTCCAGTGCGAGCAGATAGCGCGTCTCGCGCCGAGGCGCGAGGAAAGGGATCTCGGCCGGCGCCAGCCGCGGCACGCCAAGCGCCAACTCGATGTGGCCGTCGCTGAGGAAATGCACCGCCACCGCATCGCCCGGGCTGCCCAGCACCGCGCCATCGGCCAGTCCGTGGCGCTCGCGCAGGTAGCGCGCCACGCAGCGCGCGCCGTTGCCGCACTGGCCGGCACTGCTGCCATCGGCATTGAGGATGCGGTAGCTGTAGGCCTGGCCCACCGCGGTGGCCGGCTCGACCAGCATGATCTGGTCACAGCCGATCCCGAAGTGGCGGTCCGCGATGCGCCGCGCCAGCGCCGCATCCGGCAGCGGCGCGCCGGCGATGCGGTCGAGGATCACGAAGTCGTTGCCGGCTCCGTGCATCTTGGTGAAGCGGATACCGCTCACTGCGCCGGCTGCTCCGGCTTGGCCGGTTCATCCGACGGCATTACCAGCGGCCCCTTGGAGCCACACGCGGCCAGCGTGGCGACGAGCAGGGTCAACAGCGCGAGGCGGGAAAGGGTTTGGCGCATGGGGCGGGCCTGGGGGCGGGTGCAGGCAGTATAGGTAAGAGCTGGTGTTGGTATGGGTTGTTGGCGCCAAAGTCGAGTGGTGGTGGCTGTTGGTTGGTCAGTGAAATCAAAGCGCGCGCGCGCGTCTGACGCACTGATTTTCGCAGATCCGGCAACCGTGCGCGGATGAGGACTGGCCCGCTCGCCGCCCCTTCCAACACCCACAACCCATACCAACACCAAGCTCAACGGGCAGAATCCCGCCCCTACCCCACCAACGCCCCGGACCGCCATGACCCACCTGCTGGAAACCATCGAGACCGAAACCGGGACGCAGCCGCAGTTTGCAGTGATCTGGCTGCACGGCCTGGGCGCCGATGCGCATGACTTCGAGCCGATCGTGCCCGAACTGGTGGGGCGCCAGTGGCCGGCGCTGCGCTTCGTGTTCCCGAACGCGCCGGTGCGCCCGATCACGGTCAACGGCGGCATGCGCATGCGCGGCTGGTACGACATCGGCGGCGTCGACATCGCGCACAAGCAGGACGAGGTGGGCGTGCGCGGATCGGTGGCGGCGATCGAACTACTGATCGCCCGTGAGAACGCCCGCGGCATCCCGAGCGAACGGATCATCCTGGCCGGCTTCTCGCAGGGCGGCGCGATCACCCTGGCCGCCGGCCTGCGCCGGCGCGAGCCGCTGCTCGGCCTGGTGGCGCTGTCGACTTACCTGCCGTTGCACGAGACCTTCCCGGGCGAGGCCGCGCCGGAGAGCGCCGGCGTGCCGATCTTCATGGGCCACGGCCGCTTCGATCCCGTGGTTCCCGAGAGCCTCGGCGCCATGAGCCGCGACTGGATCCGCGCCCTCGGCAACCCGGTCGAATGGAAGAGCTACCCGATGCCGCATTCGGTGTGCGCGGAGGAAATCCGCGACCTCTCGCGCTGGTTCGAATCGCGCTTGTCCGGGGTCGGTTAAACGCGGAGACGCAGAGGGCGCGGAGAAGAGCAAGAGCCTGGGAATGGCTGCTCATCTCGCTGCTTTCCTCTGCGCCCTTTGCGTCTCAGGGATGAATCGCACCCGCCCCGAGCTCGTTGGACGCAGAGGCGCAGAGAGAAGCAGAGACTCTGGCTGACTGGCCGGCGTCGAACGACTCCTGGCCACCCGTATCCGTTCGCTTCCTCCTGCTCTTCTCTGCGTCCTCTGCGTCTCCGCGTTTAACCGGCTCGCCTACGCCCCGAGGTCAGGCGGCAACGCCGCGGACCATCACGCGCTTGCCGTAGAGGTGCTGCTCGTAGCCGTCGGCCGGCGGCGGGATCAGGGCGACGTCGCGGAAGCCGATGTGGCGCATGATCCACATCAGGCCTTCGGTGTCGGGCGCCAGGCAGATGCCGGTGGTGGAGGCTTCCGCGGCGTGGGTTTCGTCGATCTCGTCGATGATGCCGAAGCTGCCCTTCAGCGGCCGCACGAAGCGGTAGTTGCCCCAGTCGACGAAGCCGCGCAGGCCCGGCACCACCTGGGTTTCCACCAGGCACAGGCCACCCGGCGCGGTCAGCGCGCGGGCGCGGCGCAGCGCGCCGATGGGATTCTCCAGGTGGTAGATCAGGCCGAAGCAGAGCACCAGCGGATGGGTGCCGAAACGCTCCGGCGTGGTGTCGTGCACATCGCACTGCTCGATGCGGATGCGCCCGAACAGGCCCATCGCCGCGGTCACCGCGCGCGCATCGGCCACATGCTCGTCGCGCGGCTCGATACCGGTGACCTGCTGCACGCCGTGCTGCGTCAGCTGCCACGAGAACCAGCCCTGGTGGCAGGCCAGGTCCACCGCGCTGGCGATCGTCGCATCGCCGAAGTGTCCGCGGATCGTACGGCCCATCATGTCGACACGCGTGGTGTGCACCGCGTCGAGCATGCCGTCGTGGTAGCTCGGCGTGACCCGGCCATCCGGCAGCGGGAAGCGGTAGAACCAGGTCTTGGCGAGGATTTGGTCGGGATTCATGGAAAAAGGAAAAGGGAAAAGGGAAAAAGGGAAGGCAGACAACCGCCTTTGGAACGCGCCGGAGGGTAATCGTTCCCCGTACCCGCGTAGGCCGGGGTGGCGCGCAGCGACTCCCCGGCGCTTTCGCACGAATCCAGAGTGCCGGGGAACGCGCCGATGGCGCGCACCGCCGGCCTACATCTGCTGCGGCAGCCACGTGGCGAGACCCGGGAACAGCGCCAGCACCAGCAGCATGCCAAGCTGGATTGCGATGAACGGGAGCACGCCGCGGTAGATCGCGCTGGTGGGGAAATCCTTCGGCGCGGCGCCGCGCAGGTAGAACAGCGCGAATCCGAACGGCGGCGTAAGGAACGAGGTCTGCAGGTTCAGCGCGAGCAGCACGCCCAACCAGATCGGGTCGACACCGAGCGCCAGCAGTGGCGGCGCCACCAGCGGCACCACGATGAAGGTGATCTCGATGAAGTCGATCAGGAAACCGAGCAGGAACACCACCAGGTTGACGATGATCAGCGCGCCGATCACGCCGCCCGGCAGATCGGTCAGCAGCGCGTGCACCAGGTCGTCGCCGCCGTAGCCGCGGAACACCAGCGAGAACAGCGCGGCCGCGATCAGGATCAGGTAGACCATGCTGGTGACCAGCGCAGTCTTGCGCGCGGTTTCGCGCAGCGCCTTGAGCGACAACTGGCCCGCCGCGCCGGCCAGCACCAGCGCCCCGACAGCGCCGATCGCTGCCGCCTCGGTCGGCGTGGCCAGGCCCCAGACGATCGACCCCAGCACCGCGAAAACCAGCACCACCGGCGGCAGCAGCGCGCGCAGCAGCACGCCAATGCCGGGCGCATGGCGCATCGCCGCCGGCAGCGCGGGCATGCGCTTCGGTTGCAGCCAGGCGACCGCGATCAGGTAGGCCAGGTAGCCGCCGACCAGCACCAGCCCGGGCAGCATCGCGCCGGCGAACAGATCGCCCACCGACACCGTCTTCGGCGCGAAGACTCCCTGCGACAACTGCGCCTTCTGGTAGGCGTTGCCGAGCACGTCGCCGAGCAGCACCAGGATCACCGACGGCGGGATGATCTGGCCCAGGGTGCCGGCCGAGCAGATGGTGCCGGCGGCGATCCGCGGGTCATAGCCGGCGCGCAGCATGGTCGGCAGCGCGATCAGGCCCATCGTCACCACGGTGGCGCCGACGATGCCGGTGCTCGCGGCGAGCACCGCGCCGACCAGCATCACCGAGATCGCGAGCCCGCCGCGCAGCGAACCGAACAGCCCCGCCATAGCGGTGAGCAGGCGCTCGGCGATCTGCGAGCGCTCCAGCATCACGCCCATGAACACGAACAGCGGCACCGCGAGCAGCGTCTCGTTGCCCATGATCCCGAACACGCGGTTGGGGAAGGCGTCGAGGAACACCGGATCGAAGGTGCCGGTGGCAATGCCGATGCCGGCGAACAGCAGCGACACGCCGGCCAGGGTGAAAGCCACCGGCAAGCCCAGCAGCAGCGCCAGCGCGAGCCCGAAGAAAAGCGCGATCGACAGCCAGGCCGCGCCGGTCATGCCACCGCCCCGTGCTGGGTTTCACCGGGCGCCGGCGCACCGGCCAGGAAGGCCGCGAAGCGCGCCGCGCGCGCCAGCGCCTGCACCCCGAGCAGCAGCGCCATCGTCGGGATCAGCGCCTTCTGCAGCCACAGCGCCGGCAATCCGCTCGACTCCTGGCTGCGCTCGCCGATGCGCCAGCTCTGCAGCACATACTGGTCGCTGACCAGCACGACGAAGACCGCGAAAGGCAGCACCAGCAGCAGCATCCCCAGCACTTCCACCCAGGCGCGCGTGCGCGGCGACCAGTGGCGCGACAGCACGTCCACCCGCACATGCTCATCGTGCTGCAGCGCATAGGCGGCGCCGAGCAGGAACACCGCCGAATTCAGCGCCAGCACGCCCTCGCGCAGCCAGGTCTGCGACCACTGCCAGCCATAGCGAAGCAGCACCACGGCGAACTCGCCGGCGACCACCAGCAGCACCAGCACGCCCAGCAGTGCACCGATCCAGCGCACCGGCGCTTCGAGCACTTGGGACAGGCGGATCAGATGGGTGGCAAGCACGGGCGGACTCCGTCGAAGCGGCGCAGCATAGCTTGGAGCTGGTGTTGGTGTGGGTTGTTGGTGTTGGACCGAAGCGGAGCAAGCTCCGCTCTACGGCGCGCGAGTAGAGCCGAGCTTGCTCGGCTGACGCGCCTTCAGGCCCGTCGAACACGGAGACGCCAACCCCCATTCAACGCGGAGACGCAGAGACGCCGGGACTCGGATCGAGCGCGGTTTCCCCCCCGCCCCCCGCCCTCCGGTTTCTCTGCGCCTGGCGTCTCCGCGTTGAATGGGGCCTGAGTATCAGCCGCGCCGGTCGCGCATCCCGCTATCCCCTGCCTCGAACAGCGCGACCAGATCCTTGCGCGACTGCTCAGTGCTCTGGATCAGGGCGGATTCGTCGTCGTAGACCAGGTGCTGCTCGATCAGCAGTTGCTCGTCGAACTGGCGGAAGCGCTCGACGCGCTCGGCGGCATCGTGCGGCTGGAAACCGATGCCTTCGAGCGTGCGCCGGGTCAGTTCCAGCGAGGAATGCAGGGTCTCGCGGATGATCTCGTCGACGCCGAGGTCCATCAGCTTGAAGGCATGCTGGCGGTTGCGCGCGCGTGCCAGGATGCGCAACGACGGATACAGCCGGCGCACCACGCGGGCCACGCGCAGGGAGTGCTCCGGATCGTCCAGCGCGAGGATGAACACCTTGGCCTCGCCCACCTTGGCCGCGCGCAGGATCTCGGGGCGCGCGGGATCGCCGTAGTAGAGCTTGGTGCCGAAGCGGCGGCTGAAATCGACCTGCTCGCTCGACGGCTCGATCACCGTGAACGAAATCTGCTGCGCCGCGAGCACGCGGCCCGGAATCTGGCCGACGCGGCCAAAGCCGGCGATCACCGCGTCGACCTGCTCGCCCGGCAACTGGTCGAACTCGCGCCTGGGTTGCGCGCGCTGCGCGCGGCGGTCGACCAGCGCGACCAGCGCCAGCACCAGCACCGGGGTCAGCGCCATCGCCAGCGCCACCACCAGGTTCAGCAGCGCCGCCAGTTCGGGCGGCAACAGCTGCGCGCGCTCGGCGGTGGCGAATACCACGAAAGCAAACTCGCCGCCCGAGGCCAGCAGCGCCGCCAGCAGCAGGCTGGCGCGCTGGGTGTAGCGGAAGGCCAGGCCGACCGCCCACATCACGCTGACCTGCAGCCCGAGCACGCCGAGCACCAGCGCGAGCACGATCAGCGGCTTCGCCGCGAGCAGCGAGAGGTCCAGGCTCATGCCCACGCCCATGAAGAACAAACCGAGCAGCAGGCCCTTGAACGGCTCGATGTGCGATTCCAGCTCGTGGCGGTACTCGGAATCCGCCAGCAACACGCCGGCGAGGAAGGCGCCGAGTCCCATCGACAAACCGGCCTGCTGCATCAGCAGCGCGGTGCCGAGCACCACCAGCAGCGCGGTCGCGGTGAACACCTCGACCAGGCCGGTGCGCGCGACGATGCGGAACAGCGGCCGCAGCAGGTAGCGTCCGGCGACCACCACCGCGAGGATGCTGCCGATCACCAGTCCCACAGACAGCCACGCCGGCCGTGTCGCGGTCTGCGCTTCCCCCACTGCCAGCAACGGGATCAGCGCCAGCACCGGCACCGCCACCAGGTCCTGGAACAGGAACACGCCGAAGCTGGCGCGGCCGTGTTCCGAGGTCAGCTCCGAGCGCTCGGCGAGAATCTGCACGCCAACGGCGGTGGACGACAGGGCCAGACCGAAGCCGGCGATCGTCGCGGCCGCCAACGGCAGGCCGAGCGCCAGCCCGGCCAGCGCGAACAGCAGTGTCACCAGCCCCATCTGGGTGGCGCCCAGCCCGAACAGCAGCCGGCGCATCACCCACAGCCGCTGCGGCGACAGCTCCAGCCCGAGCAGAAACAGCAGCATCACCACGCCGATTTCGGAGAAGGTCAGCACCAGTCCCGGATCCCCGACCAGCCCGAGCACCTGCGGGCCGATCAGCACGCCGGCGATCAGGTAGCCCAGCACCGCGCCCAGCTGCGCCCGCTTCGACAGCGGCACGGCGAACACGGTCGCCGCGAGGAAGATCACGGCGTAGAGCAGGAAACGGTGTTCGTCGTGCATGGGCGGCGGGCTTGGCGAGTGTGCCGTGATTGTAGGCGGAGCGCCGGGTTGGAGCGGGTGATGGAGCGGGTGTTGGTGTGGGTTGTAGGTGTTGGACCAAGCCGCGGGACCAGCCGCCGGATAGGGTCGGGAAGGCTCGCGCCTCCCCGCCCTCCGAACCGTACGTGCGGTTCTCCCGCATACGGCTCTCCAGTTGGTGGTTTCCTCTGGGATTGGCTCGCCGCTGTCGGGCTTCGGTCATGGTGAAAGTCCGACAGCAGCGAAGAGGCTTGGCCAGCGGTGGTGGCGCAGGGCCGGCCCCGGTCGCTTGTCTTTTTGCGCAGAAGTGCCGCACCGACGACGGAGGAAGCCGTCGAGGATGCGGAAGATTCACGCTGAGCGTGTTTGAGTAGTTGAACCAGCCGCGCAACATTGATTCAGCCCGCGACGATTTGCCCGAGGCTTGCCCTCGGTCCGCCGCCGCCGCGGATCTTCGCCTTCAGCGCCTTCAGGCTCTTGTCGCGACCCAGCGCCGACCCGTCTCGAAGCGGTAGCCCAGGAACTCAAGCCTTGGCCCGCATCCGGCATCGCCCAGCGCCTTGTCCGGATGCAGCTGCAGGCCTTCCGCCGCCACCAGCGCCCACCTCCACGCGGGTCGCTTCCGCTGCGGTCTGCACAGAATCACGAAATCTCGGCATAGCGCCCGGACCAGGCCAGCCAGCTTCACGTCCAGATCGTGCAGGTACAGATTCGCCAGCAGCGGACTGATCACCGCCCCTGCGGCGTGCCGCCGTCGGCTTCCAGCGCTTCAGCTCCTGCCCCTCCAGCCGTCCACCAGCCAAAGCGACTATCGCTGATGGCGCGCCAACCTCTTACCGGTCGTGCGGAATGCTGTCGAAGTACCCCAGGTCGGCATCCACCACCGTGTGGCCCGCCTGCAGCAGCCCATCGACCACTGCAGCGCCAGCCGTCCGGGCGGAACCCGAAACCCGTCGGGCAAACATCTGCTCAAAATCGGTTCGATCACCCGCTTCACCGCCGCTTGCGCCCGCGGTCGCGGACCGTCGGGATACCCAGCGGACGCAACTTGCCGTCCGCCTTCTCGATCTCCACCCGACGACCGGCAGCGGCCGATAACGCCCTGATTCCAGCTCCTGCCCCAACTCACCCAAGTACCGATCCAGATGGCCCGCAAACCGCTCCACGCTCAGCCGATCGACTCCCGCCGCGCCGCGATTCACCAACACCTGTTGCCAGGCCGATCGCAGCGTCGCCGGTCGATATACCTTGTCGATCAAACTGAACCACTTGCCTCCTCGGACGCCGTTGCCCAGCGCCGCCAACATGCGCTCCGTCCAGATCGTGCGGTCTACCCAGGCCCAATCCTCCGGCCGGTTCGACGCCACTTTGCTTAGATCCTGCGATCACTGCCGCAGCTTCGCTTGCGCTCGCTCATCCCAAACTTCCCGCCTCCACCTTCCTGTCCCGCTTCCCTACCCGCGGGTTCTGTGACCGCGGCTCTCGCGTACACCCCAGTAGGACTTAGTCGGGTGTGCCCCCAGCGCGATGTCGCTGCCCCGACAGCGAAGCCATTCCCCACGATGCCGACACGGTACTACCAGGACTCGACCCTGCGACCGTCACCACGGCCACAGGTCTCCCCGCTTCACCCACCCACACGTCCTCGACGTTCCGCCTCCAACCACGGACGGCCCGGCCATCGCTTTAGCAGCCAAATCAGCGTGACCAGTCACTTCCAGACTTCGCCTTCTCCCAGCCAGCTCGTCGCCGTTCCACGCCGAATCGAGTTCGTCAACCTACGGACCGCCAGTTCGCTTCCGGTTGCTCTCCACCCCATCTGCGACGCAGTTACCTTCAGCTACGGGGACTTGGCTTACCCCGACACGGACTTCCACCGTGCTGTGTGAGTGCGCTCGCGGGCGCACTGGGAGCGGCTTCAGCCGCGATCTTTGCTGACGGCCGCAGGAAAAGATCCCCGACAGAGTCGGCTCTCACCAAACATCCGATACCTCATTGATCTGAAAAGCATTTTGTCCGCAAAGGACGCGAAGGACGCAAAGAAGAGCGGAAACCGCTTTCGCTTCCTTTGCGTTCTTTGCGTCCTTTGCGGACAAGAAAAGTGGCGCGGGTCGCGAAGAAGTTCGATGCGCGAATAAGCGCACCGCCAGGGGCGACCGGAACTCTCACCGAACATGTCGCAAGACATTGATTCAGCAATGACAATTCGGAGTGCACGAGGGCACGAGGGCAAGAGGGCACGCAAAGGCGCTCTTTCGCACCGAAGCGGCTCTTGCGTGCCCTCGTGTCCTCGTGGCCTCGTACCCAGTTGGATGCGCGAACAAGCGCACCGGCAGGCAGGGCCGACAACCCGCCACCCCAACCAACACTAACAACCCACACCAACACCAGCCCTTGCGCCAACATCAACAACCGACACCAACACCAGCCCTTGCGCCAACACCAACAACCCACACCAACACCAGCCCTTACCGATACGGCGAGGCCGCCCCATCCGGCTGGATGCCAAAGCGCTTGTAGGTCCATTGGTACTGCGCCGGACACTGGCGCGCCAGCGCCTCGATCGCGGCGTTCATCGCCGCCGTGTCGGGCGCGCCGCCGAGGTCGATGAAGCGCACCGCAAAGCCCGCGCCGCGCGGCAGGCGTTCTACCCAGGCGTACAGCACGCGCGCGCCGGTGCGCTGGGCGAGTTTGGGGAACAGCGCCATGGTCAGCGCCGGGTGGCCGAAGAAGGGGGCGAAATCGCCCTCGCCCACCTTCGGCTGCTGGTCCGGCAGGATGCCGACCACGCCGCCGTCCTTCAGCCGCTTGAGCAGGGTGCGCACACCGGCGGGCTCGGCGCGCACCGGCTCGGCGCCGAGGCGTCCGCGACAACGGTTGATCAGCGTCTCCACCCAGGCCAGGCGTGGCGGACGGTAAAGGATCGCCACCGGCGCGGTGCGGCTCAGGTACAGGTTCAGCGCCTCCCAGGCGCCCAGGTGCGGCGCTGCGATCAGCACGCCTTTGCCGGCGGCGATCGCGTCGAGAAACAGGCGCTCGCCCTCGACCACCCGGATCGCGCGCGCCAGGGTGGCGGGGCTGCGCGACCACAGCCAGGGCAGTTCCAGCGCGGTGCGCCCGGTCTCGGCCAGGGTGCGCCGCAGCAGCTCGTCCCGCGCGGCGGTGTCCAGCTCCGGAAAGCACAGGCGCAGGTTGATCGCCGCCACTCGCGCCTCACGAAAGCCAGCGCGTAGCCACAACCAGCCGAGTCCCGCACCCAGCAGATGCAGCAGCACCAGCGGCAGTCGGCCCAACAGCCACAGCAGCGTTTGAATCGAACGCGACAAGACCATGAATCGGCGAACTCAGGGGCGGCGAGCATAGCCCCGCCGAATGGCGCGCGCGGCATGCAGGCATCGTTGCGTCGTGGTGAGCCTGGTGTTGATCGCGTGGAAGCTGATCGGGAACAAGCGCTGGTCGCGCTGCGCATGGACCTTGCCCCGATCGGCGCATCCCAACGGAGATTCCGCCATGACAACCAACCCGGCGATCGCCCGCAGTCTTCCGCCGGCGCTCCGATGTGAAACGCGACCAGATCTCAAGACGCCTTGACCCACATCAGGTGCGGACATCAATTCGGCGGTCGCCGGGTGCGAATCGCTCGCATCTGACCCAGGTCATTTTCGCGCGCGGGGTACCCCGAGGAGCATCCGCTGCGACACATTCCAATTCCGCGGAGGCGGCCATGTCAGATACCCGAAAGCTATGGACGATCCTGAGCCTGCTGCTCATTTCATCGTTCTCCGTGCTGCTGTGGATGGGCAGCGAGATTTACCGCCAGGCACCGCCCGTGCCGGCGGCGTTCCAGAGCAGCAACAGCGAGGTCCTTTACACCCGGGACGACATCCAGACCGGGCGCGAGGTCTGGCAGTCGATCGGCGGCATGCAGCTCGGCTCGATCTGGGGCCACGGCAGCTATGTCGCCCCCGACTGGAGCGCCGACTGGCTGCACCGCGAGGCGCTGGCGCTGCTCGACATCTGGGCGCAGCGCGAGTTCGGCCGCAGCTACGCCGAACTGGCGGTCGGCCAGAAGGCAGGGCTGGAAGCCCGGCTGCGCGAGGAAGTCCGCGCGAATACCTTTGACCCTGAAACCGGAAGGGTGACGCTTTCGCGCGACCGCATCGCCGCGGCGCGCGTGGTAGCGCAGCACTACTTCGGCCTGTTCGGCTCCGACCCGGCCTTCCAGGGGCTGCGCGAGAACTATGCGATGAAGGAAGGCACCATCCCGGACGACGCGCGACGAGCGAAGCTCGGCGCCTTCATCCACTGGGCCGCCTGGGCCGCCGTCACGCAGCGCCCCGGCAGCGAGATCAGCTACACCAGCAACTGGCCGTCGGATCCGCTGGTGGGCAATGAGCCCACGTCCGACATCTTCCTGTGGACGGTGTTCAGCTTCCTGTTCCTGATCGCCGGCGTGGGCGCGCTGGTGTGGTACCACGCCGCGCACGGCAACCATTCCGACGATCCGGTGCCGCCCAAGACCGATCCACTCGCCGGCCTGGCACTGACGCCATCGATGAAGGCCACCGCGAAGTACTTCTGGGTGGTCTGCGCGCTGTTCCTGGTGCAGATCCTGCTGGGCGCCTTCACCGCGCACTACCAGGTCGAAGGCCAGGAGTTCTACGGCTACAAGATCGCGGAAGTCCTGCCCTACTCGCTGACGCGCTCCTGGCACACCCAGATCGGCGTGCTGTGGATCGCGACCGCCTGGCTCGGCACCGGCTTGTTCATCGCGCCGGCGATCGGCGGGGTGGAGCCGAAGTTCCAGCGTGCGGGCGTCAATTTCCTGTTCGCCTGCCTGCTGATCATCGTGGTCGGTGCCTTCACCGGGCAGTGGTTCGCGGTGATGCAGAAGATGGGCCTGGCGGAGAACTTCTGGTTCGGCCACCAGGGCTGGGAATATGTCGACATCGGCCGCTTCTGGCAGGCCTTCCTGTGGGTTGGCCTGATCCTGTGGCTGCTGCTGATGGGCCGCGCGCTGTGGCCGGCCATGCGCCGCCGCGACGAGACCCGCTCGATCGTCACCCTGCTGTTCCTGTCGACGGTCGCGATCGGCCTGTTCTACGGCGCCGGCCTGCTGTGGGGCCGCCACACCCACATCTCGATGGTCGAATACTGGCGCTGGTGGGTGGTGCACCTGTGGGTCGAGGGCTTCTTCGAAGTGTTCGCCACCGCCGTGATCGCCTTCCTGTTCGTGAAGCTCGGTCTGGTGCGCGGGCGCACCGCGACCGCCGGCGTGCTGTTCGCGACGGTGATCTTCCTCACCGGCGGCGTGCTCGGCACCGCGCACCACTGGTACTGGGCCGGCACGCCGACTTCGATCATCGCCATCGGCGCGAGCTTCTCCGCGCTGGAGGTGGTGCCGCTGGCGCTGATCGGCTTCGAGGCCTTCGACACCTACCGCAAGAGCTCGGCGACGCCGTGGATGGCGCGCTACCGCTGGCCGATCCTGTTCTTCGTCGCGGTCGCCTTCTGGAACCTGGTCGGCGCCGGCCTGTTCGGCTTCCTGATCAACCCGCCGCTGGCGCTGTACTACATGCAGGGCCTGAACCTGACGCCGCTGCACGGGCACACCGCGCTGTTCGGCGTGTACGGCATGCTCGGCATCGGCCTGATGCTGTTCGTGCTGCGACTGCTGAAGCCGCAGGCAGTGTGGGACGGCGCACTGCTCGGCCGTGGTTTCTGGGCGCTCAACATCGGTCTGGTCGGCATGGCCCTGCTGTGCCTGCTGCCGATGGGCGTGCTGCAGGTGACCGCCGCCATCGAACACGGATACTGGTACGCGCGTTCGGCCGAGTTCATGCAAGGCGCGATCATCGAGACCCTGGTCTGGCTGCGCGTGCCCGGCGATGTGATCTTCTCGGTCGGCGCGCTGTGCATCGCGTGGTTCGTGGCACGGCTGTGGCTGCTGCCGAAGCAGAGTGCGGAATTGACCGTCGATGGCGGCGAGGTCCAGGCGAAGGCCTGAGGCCAGGTAGGAGCGGGGGAGGTGAAGCGGGGCGGGTGAAGCGGGGCAAGGGACCAACTGCACGGTGCAAATGGTGGTGTGTCGTGGTGCGCAGCTGAAACAGACTTCAAAGCTCATGCGGAGCCAGTGGCTGGGCCCCCGACCCCTGCCCCGCTTCATCGCCCCCGCTTCATCTCCGCCAGGTAGGAGCGGGGGAGGTGAAGCGGGGCGGGTGAAGCGGGGCAAGGGACCTGCCAGGCGGTGCAAATGGTGGTGGGGCTGACAAATGGGACCAGGCTGGCCGACCCTGCTTGGCCCCGCTTCTCCAGAGGGGGGGGGACCTGCCAGGGGCGGTGGTGGGGTGGCAGCGAAGATCTCAAGCTCATGGGAGCCAGTGGCGGGCCCCGACCGCCCCGCTTCGCCCGCTTCATCTCCCCAGGAGGGGGGGAGGGAGGAAGGGGCGGGACCGAGGCGGTGCAAATGGTGGTGTGTCGTGGTGCGCAGCTGAAACAGATCTCAAAGCTCATGCGGAGCCAATGGCTGGACCCTCTCCCCCTGCCCCGCTTCATTCCCCCGCTTCATCCCGATTCCCCGCCATGATCGAGTTCTACCCCCAGATCAAGTCGATCCACGTCTGGCTGGTGATGGCCAGCGGCAGCCTGTTCCTGCTGCGCGGGCTGCTGGTGCTGGCCGGACAGCCTTTCGGCAACCACGTGGCGCTGAAGTACCTGAGCTACACCATCGACACCGCGCTGCTGACCGCGGCCTTCATGCTGATGACCATGCTGCACATGTACCCGATCAGCCACGACTGGCTGACGCTGAAGGTGCTGCTGCTGGTGGTCTACGTGGTGCTCGGCGTGCAGGCGCTGCGCCGCTGCCGTACCCAGGCCGCGCGCCTGGGCTGGTTCGCCGCCGCGCTGGCGACTTACCTCACGATGTTCGGTATCGCCCGCGCGCACCATCCGCTCGGGTGGCTGCGCTGGTGGGGGTGGGTGTAGCGAGGGCTGAAAAGGCGGGGCAAGGGGAAGGGGGCAGGGGGTCTGGTTGACGGCGCTTTGGTGTCCAGAGGCAACTTGCGGACCGGGAGGCTGGCAACCCGACCCTGCCGCCGTCCAGGTCCCCTGCCCCCTTCCCCTTGCCCCGCCTTTCCAGCGTCCCGGCCATCGTCCCGCGCTATCCTCCCGCCCATGGACAAACCCACCACCCATTTCGGCTACCGCGACGTTCCGGTGGCCGAGAAGAAGGACCTCGTCGGCGCCGTGTTCAGCTCGGTGGCCTCGCGCTACGACGTGATGAACGATCTGATGTCGCTTGGCCTGCACCGGCTGTGGAAGCGGCATTTCGTGGCCTGCGCGAATGTGCGGCCGGGCGACCGGGTGCTCGATCTGGCGGGTGGCACCGGGGATATCTCCGGGCTGATGGCGCCGCTGGTGGGCGACCAGGGCCTGGTGGTGCTGTCCGACATCAACGCCGAGATGCTGGTGCGCGGGCGCGACCGGATGCTCGACGAGGGGCATTCGGCGCGCATCGCCACCGCGCGCGTCAATGCCGAGGCGCTGCCGTTCCCGGACCGCAGCTTCGACGTGGTCACCATCGCCTTCGGCCTGCGCAATGTCACCGACCAGCCGCGCGCCCTCGCCGAGATGCGCCGCGTGCTGCGCCCCGGCGGGCGCGCGCTGGTGCTGGAGTTCTCCGAAGTCCGCCAGCCGCTGCTGAAGCCGCTGTACGACGTGTATTCCTTCAGCGTGCTGCCGCTGCTCGGGCGCGTGGTGGCCAAGGATGAGGACAGCTACCGATACCTCGCCGAGTCGATCCGCAAACACCCCAACCAGGAAACCCTGGCCGGGCTGATGCGCGACGCCGGCCTCGAACGCGTGTCCGTGCGCAACCTGCTCGGCGGCATCGTGGCCATCCACTCGGGCTACGCCGTATAGCCCCTTTCAACGCGGAGACGCGAAGGGCCTGACCCGGTTAAACGCAGAGACGCAGAGGACGCAAAGGAACGCAGAGAAAAGCGCTTGAAGCTCTTCTCCGCGCCTCTGCGCCTCCGCGTCCAATTGGGTTCGCAAGTCCGCTGCGTCTTCGAGTGGAATGGTGGCCAGCAGTTGCAGAGAAAGGCCCTTGAAGCTCTTCTCCGCGCCCTCTGCGTCTCCGCGTTTAATTGACTGCTTGTCCCAAGGAGCCGGCCAGCGCCTCGCGCGTCAGCTGCAGGTGCAGCAGCAGGTCGATAGCCGCGTCGGCCAGTGCCGAAGCCTCGCCACGCGCGGGATCCTCGATGGCGAGCGCCAGCGCGAGCGTCGCATCGGCCAGGTCCTCCCATCCGACACGCCGGAGTTGGGTGGCGAGTTCGCGTCCGCGGGTCGACCAACCCGCGGCGCCGGCGCCCGAGAGCAGGCGGCTGGCGAGCCAGTCGCCCGCCCGGTCCAGCACCTGCGCCAGCGGGTCCTGGGCGGCGGGCACGGCGCCGATCGGTAGATCGCGCACCGCGCCATCGGGCAGCGCCAGGTCCGGGATGACCAGCGACGCACCGTCGCTGAGCGCCCAGGGATCCAGTTCGGGCAGGCCGCCGGTGTCGCGCAGGGTGCCAGCAACGTGTCTCGGTGGATTGGCGGCGGTCAGCGCCCGCGCCAGCGCGTCGAGCGCACCGGGCGCCGCGCGCTCCCACGGGCGCGTCAGCAACAGCGCCTCGTCGTCGGCATCGACGAGCAGCGCGTGCACGCTCTGGGTGGCCGGGTCGAATCCCACCTCGCTGATCGCCGTCGGCGCGAACACCACGTGGTCGGCCAGTGCATGCCGCGGGCGCAACAGCGCGGGCGGCAGGTGCGCGCGTGCCTCGCGCCAGGCGGCGAGCCTTGTGACCACCAGCGCGGGCGGCAGCTCGGACCAGTCGGCCGATTGCCCGAGCAGCGAAGTGCGCCCGCCATGGCCGGCGCCCAGACGAAGCTCGCCATCGGCGCGTCGATGTGCGCTGACGGTGACCAGTTGGCCTTGGGCCAATTCCACCAGGCGCCCGCTGTTGCTGACCCGCGCCTGCTGGTTGCGGGTCACCGCGGCAGCAGCGGACTGCCCGGCATTGTCCCAGCGACAGGTCCAGGCGATTCGCGCGGAGGTGTCCGGATCGTGCAGCGCCACGCGCGCGCTGCGCTGCTCGCCGTCGGCCTCGATGCGCAGTCCGAGCGCGCGCAGGCGCACGCGCGCCAGCGGGGTTTCCAGCTTCTCGCCGATGCCGAGCGCATGCTGCGCGGCAAGCTCGCCGCCGCCGCGCGCGGCGCGCAGGCGCGCGCCCAACTCCGCCAGCAGCGGCAGCCCGTCCAGCAGGTGGAAGCGCGCGCTGCGCGCATCGAAAGCCACCAGCCACTGCTCCAGGGCCTGCAGCGCCAGCTGCACCCAGGTGGCACCGACCCGACCCGCCGCCTCCAGCGCCTGGGTCAGTGGCGGCGCGTGGCGCGCGCCGCCATCGGCCAGCCCGTGGCGCAGCAGCGCGGCGATGAGCGGCTTCAGCGCCTCGCCCAGGCCATCGGCCGCCACCGCGCGCGCGCCGAGTTGCACCCGCAGCTGCGGCGCGGCGGCATCCTGCGCGTCGGCCAGGCGGAAGGCCCAGGCGGCGAGCACCACGCAGGCGCGATGATCCGCCGGGGTGGCATCCGACTGCGCCGCGCCCGGGTCGTCGCCGCCGTGGAAACGCACGGCCGCATGCGGCAGCAGCGCGGTCGGCACCGGGTCGGCCGGCGACGCGCGGCGCACATCGACCAGCAGCCCGGCGGCGCGCAGGCGCTCGGCCTGCGCCCATGCGGTGGCGCCGGCCCAGGCCTTGAGCGCTTCCTCGCTGGCCGCGCCGGGAGACGCCAGGGCCGGCGCCGCTTCCGCGCTCCCGGCGCGCCGTTGCCAGGCCAGCACCACGATCAGCCGGTGGCGGCACAGCGCCGCGCCACAGGTGCAGCACGCGTCGGCCACGCCCTGCCCCGGCGCGAACTCGGTACGCACGCCGTCGGCGAACTCCGCGCGCAGCACTCCATCCGCGCCGCGCCCGAGCTGCGCCGGCGCGCCCGCCTCCACCTCACGCTGGGCGCGCTTGACCAGGCCCAGGTTGGTCAACTGGGCGAGGGCTTCGGGGGTCAGGCGGAGCAGCGGATCGGGGGCGGTCATGCGGAGCCCCGTGCTTTGCGCCGGTTGTTGGTTGTTGGTTGTTGGTTGTTGGCGGCGAAATGCGCACGCCGCAGGCCTATGGGAGCGGCTTCAGCCGCGATCTTCTCCTGGCGGCCGCTGGAAACATCGCGGACAGAGTCCGCTCCCACAGGCTTTCGGATTGCCGGCTCCTGCTGCCAACAACCAACAACCAACGACTTACAACCGGCCGCGTCCCAGACTCCGCGAGACATTCCGGCGTCGCATCGAGCATTGTCTCCCACCCTAGCCACGCAACTTCTCCCCGATCCACTTCGCCAGTTGTCCGGGGGTCATCGCGCCGACTTCGGCGCCGACGTCGACCAGGCGCTTCGCCAGCGCGCGGTCGTAGGCGGGTTCGGCCTTGTCGTCGAGGGCGGCGAGGCCGAGGACGCGGGTGCCCTGGGCGACCAGGTCGCGGGTCAGGCCAACCAGGCGCTGCGGCGAACCGCCCTCGAAGAAATCGGTGATCAGGACGACGATCGCGCGGCGCGGCGCGCTGATGCGCTGCGCGGCGTAGGCCAGCGCGCCGGCGATGTCGGTGCCGCCGCCGAGTTGCACCTTCATCAGGCACTCGACCGGATCCTCGATGCGGTCGGTGAAATCGACCACCTGGGTGTCGAAGGCGATCAGATGGCTCTGCACCCCGGGCAGCCCGTGCAGACAGGCCGCGGTGACGGCCGCGTGGATCACGCTCGGCACCATGCTGCCGCTCTGGTCGACCACGATCAGCAATTGCCAGCGGTCGAGCTGGCGCCGGCTGCGGGTGGCGAACAGCGCGCGCTCGATGCCGAGCTGGCGGCGCTGCGGATCGTAGTGCTTGAGGTTGGCGCGCAGCGTGGCCTGGGCGTCGAAATTGCGCGCATTGGCGTGGCGCGTGCGCCGGCGGCGGTTCAAGGTGCCTGCGGTGGCCTGGCGGATCTCGCGCGCGAGCTTCTCCATCAGCTCGCGCACCACCCGCGCGACCAGCTGGCGCGCCATCGCCAGCACCTGCGGGTTCATCAGGTGGCGGGTGCGCATGACCGCTTCGAGCAGCGCCGGATTCGGCTCGATGCGTTCCAGCACCTTCGGATCGGTGACCAGCTCGACGATCCCGTAACGCTCCACCGCATCGCGTTCGAGGCGCTCGATGGTCTCCTTCGGGAACAGCCGGTGAACCTCGTTGATCCACTCGGGAACCGACAGGCTGCTCGGCCCGCTGCCACCCTCGCGCCCCATCTGCTCGCGCGCCGCCTCGCCCTGCTCGCGCCCGTAGAGCCATTCGAGCGCGGCCTCGCTGGCCAGCGCATCGCCCGACAGCCCGCCGCAGGCGTTCTCGGCGGCAGCGCCGAGCAGCAGGCGCCAGCGGGTCAGGGTGGGGTCGGTGGTGGGGGGCATCAGGATTTCGATTCGATCAGGGAAAGGGGGGGAGGGGAGGGGGGGGGTGGTGTTCCGTAATGGGGAAGGAGATTTCCGATGAATTTTGCGGCGGGGCAAGGCGAGGAGGAGTCATAGCAGGGCTATGGCGACGACGAGCAACGCCGCATCGGCGCAAAAGGCGCGGAAATAATTCAAGGTAATTCCGGAACACCACACTAGGGACCTGATTCGGGACTTGGGACGGGCACCTCGGTACTCGGATGCACGTGGTGCAGCTTCGAACGGACTCGAGGGATGGTTCTCGCCTGGCTACCCGTCCCTCGCCCCCTGCCCCCTGCCCCGCTCTTCCGCCTTTCGTACCTCATTCCAGCCCCCATCGCCGCATCGCCTCGCGCACGCGCGCCTGCAGCGCGGCGCCGCGCGCGGCGGCGCCGACGTCATCGGGCAGGGTCAGCAGCGCCGCGGCCAGGCCACTGCCGCGGCCGTGCAGGCGCGCGACCATCTCGGCGATGGCGGCGCGCTCGCGTGGCGGGAACCAGTTGAAGGCCTGGCGCAACGCCGGCAGGGCGACCAGGAATTCGTCGTCGCCATAACCGGCGACCAGTGCGTCGAGCGCACCGATCAGGCCGGCGGCGCGGGTGGCGACATCGCGCGCCAGCGCGAACAATCCGATCAGCCAGTCGCCGAGCGCCTGCGCGGTGGGCAGGCGGCGCGCAGCGGCGGTCACTGCGGCCTCGTCGAAGTGCGCATCGTCTTCGGCTTCCGCCGCCTGCCACAGCGCGCCGGCGGCGGCGCCGCGCAGCGCCGGCGCCGCCTCGGGGTCGAGCGCGCGCCGCTGCAGCAACTCGGCCAGCGCGGTCGCATGGTCTGCATCCTCGCTGCGCGCGCGGCGCCAGGCGAGGAAGCGCACCGCATCGATGTCCGCCGGATCGGCGCTGGCGCTGACGCCCTGGCGGCCCTCGATCAGCCAGGACAGGCGCTGCTCCACCAGCACCAGCAGCGGATCCAGCAGCGCGGCCAGGTCGGCGCCCCAGAAACCGGCGTCGGCGAGCGCGCTCATGCGCCGGCCGGCCTGCGCCAGCGCGGTCCAGTCGGCCGAATGCGCCAGCGCGGCCTGCGCCGCCGCGGCCAGGCGCGCACCGAGGTCGAGGTAGCCGCAGCGCAGCGCGGACAGCACCGCGTCCAGCAACTGCGCCGGTCCGGCGGCGCGCGCCCGGTCTTCCAGCTTGCGCGCGGCGGCCTCGGCCAGCGTGGCGCCCCAGGCGCCGGCCTCGATCAGCTGCGCGCGCTGCTGCCCCGGCGCCGTCAGGGTCCAGCGCTCCTGGTAGTGCTGGTCGACGCTGAGCGCGCGCGCGGCGCCCGCCGCGGCGACGCCATCGAGCGCAAATCCGGCGATCTCGAGCGTGCGCAGCCGCCACAGGATCTCGCCGCGCTGGCTGTCGTCGCGCCGGCGCCGGTCCAGTTCGAGCTTGCGCGGCCCGCTCGGCGCTTCCAGGTCGTGCGCCGCGAGCAACGCCAGCACCTCGTCGACCAGCGGCGGCTGCGGCGTGCCGCTGGCCAGCGCGCCGCGGCCATCGCCCGCGAGCACGCGCAGTGCAGACCGCAGCCGCGCATCGGTGGTGCCGGCCATCCGCCGCGCATTCCACGGCGGCGGCTCGTCCAGCGCGCTGTCGCACAACGCGTCGAGCAGCCCGTCGAGCACATCGCTGCGCAGCGGCACGACATGCCCGCGCAGCTGTGCCAGCCCCAGGATCCGCGCCCGCGCCTGCACCAGTTGCGCCGTCGCCAGCGGCTGGCGCGCCTTGCGCAGCGCCGCGACGATAGTCGTCAGCGTCCGCATGCCCGCAGCCGCGGTCCCGTCCCGCCACTGCCAGCGATACCACAAGGGAGAGGGCATCCCGGCGCCATAACCGGCGTAGGCGTCCAGTTGCAGCTCGCTGTAGGGCACGAGGTAGGAGCCGACGCGGGTGAGGGTGGCGGGCGGGGTGAGGGTGGGCTCGGCCTCTGACGAGGGCACGAGGGCCTCTGACGAGGGCACGAGGGCACGAGGGCACGAGGGCACCGGGTGCTGGCAGATCGCGGAGCGCGCTTCGTCGAAGGCGCTTCGGGCTGCGATCAGGGTCCGATGCTCGCGGCCTCCTCGTGCCCTCGTGCCCTCGTGCCCTCGTGTCCTCCTTTTTCACTGCGCCCTCCCGCAATCAACGCCCCCCGATGCCACCCGCCACACACCACCAGCACCGGGCCCGGGGTGGCGCAGGCCCAGGCGATCCATTCGCGCATGTGGGCTTCGCGGGCCTGGTCGGAGGGGTGGCCGGGTTCGTCGGCGCGCAGTTCGTCGAAGTAGTGGTCGAGCGCGGCTTGCAGCGCCACGGTGCGCTCCGGATCGACACCGATCGCATCGGCATCGCGCTCGTACAGGTGGTCCCACAGGGCATCGTCGCCGTCGACGCCGAAGCGCCGCTGCAACAAGGCGCTTACGCGCGCATAGCGCTCACGCCCGGGCAGCGTGTTCAGGGTGTAGCGCTGCGGCAACTCGCGCGCGCCCTCGTGCCAGTAAGGCAGGTCCATGAAGCGCACCCGCGCGCCGACCTCGCGGGCGGCCTGCATCGCCGCCCACTCGGGCGCGAACTCGGCAAACGGCGCGTGGCAGCTCGCCGTGCCCTGCTCATCCCCGTGATAGCTGTAGATCGCGATCGGCAGGGTGTGCGGCAGCGCCAGCTCATCCAGCCGCGCATTGAAGTCGCTCGGCCCCTCGATCAGCACCGTGTGCGGCCTGATTTCCCGGATACGCGCCCGCACCAGCCGCGCACAGGCGGGCGAGTAGTGGCGGATGCCGAGGATGTGGGGCTTCATGCGGGACGTGCCTGGTCGTGAATTGCGTCAAACGTCAAACGGAAAACGTCAATGGGTGCGCGGCCAATTGACGTTTCACGTTTCACATTTGACCCTGCTTGCCAGCAGCCATGACAACTCCAGTGCTATCCCGGCAGCCGATGCCTCGCCTCCCACAACGCCCGCCACGCCGCGCCCTTGCGTTTGGCGACGCGCTGGTCGAGGTAGCGGCGGAGTTTCTTGAGGTCGTCGGGATCGTCCTTGACTGCGGTGCCGGCGAGCGCCTCGACGATGTCGCCGGGTTCGCCGCGGTCGCCGCGCAGGTAGTGGCCGCGCAGGCCGATGGCGCAGGCCACGCTGACCGCCTCGGCGGTCGAGAGCACGGTGGACATGCGCTCCATGCCGCCGCCTTCGGCATCGACGCCCTGGCGCAGTTCGCGGAAGCTGGCCACCAGCACTTCGAGCACTTCGCGCGGCGGGGCGAAGGGCACGCCGGACTCGGCCAGCAGGCGGGTGGCTTCGCGTTCGACCAGGGCCAGTTCCTCGTCCAGGTCGGCGATCGGGAACACGGTCTCGAAGGCGAAGCGGCGCTTCAGCGCGGCGCTCATCTCGTTGACACCGCGGTCGCGGATGTTGGCGGTGGCGATCAGGTTGAAGCCGGCGCGCGCGTATACCGCGGCGGCCTCGCCGAGTTCCGGGATCATCAGCACGCGCTCGCTGAGCACGCTGAGCAGTCCGTCCTGCACCTCGGCCGGGCAGCGGGTGATTTCCTCGAAGCGCACCAACTTGCCTTCGCGCATGCCATTGAGCAGCGGCGCCGGCACCAGCGCGCGCTCGCTCGGGCCCTCGTTGAGCAGCAGGGCGTAGTTCCAGCCGTACTTGATCTGGTCCTCGGTGGTCGCCGCGCCGCCCTGGATGGTCAGGGTGGAATCGCCGCTGATCGCCGCCGCGAGCAGTTCGCCGAACAGCGACTTCGCCGTTCCCGGCTCACCCACCAGCAGCAGCGCGCGGTTGCTGGCCAGCGTCACCAGCGCACGCTCGACCAGTGCCGCCGGCAGCACCAGCTTGGCGCCCGCGCCCGGCCCATCGCCGAGGATGAAGCTGCGTACCGCGTGCATCGACAACTGCCAGCCGGGCGGGCGCGGGGCCTTGTCGGCCTTGCGCAGGCGCGCCAGTTCGTCGGCGTGTTGCGCCTCGGCGGCGGGGCGTTGCAGGGAGGCAGGCTTCATCGCGGCGCATCCGTACGAGGGCACGAGGGCACGAGGGCACGAGGGCACGCAAGAGCCACGAGCCGCGGCGCTCCGGCTTCTCCGTGCCCTCGTGCCTTCGTGCCCTCGTGCCCTCGCAGAAGGCCTTCGTGGCCTCCGGTCAGCTTCGCCATTCCCGCCATCACGCCACCTCCGTCAGTCGTTCCACGTCGCGCAGCACTTCGCTGACCTGCACCGGGTGCAGGCTGTGCCAGGGCGTGCCTGCATCATCGCCGAAGACGCGCGCGCGGCGCAGTTGCAGCTTGCCGAGGGTCTGCACCGGCTCGGCCAGCGGTTCGCGCGGGTCGCAGCCCGGCCCGAACGACAACTCCGCTGCGTGCTCTCCTAGCGCCCGGCGCAGCGCGGCGAAGTGCTGGTACTCGCCGTCCCGGCGCCAGCCGCGCGATTCCAGGCCGAGCAGGCTGCCGCTGGCGACCCGGCGTCCGCTGAAACGCTGCAGTGTGTCGCCCGCGGCTTCCGCCGGATCCAGTCGCCAGACCTCGCGGCCGAGCTGCGGGAACGGCTGCAGGATCTCGTAGTCGGCGAACTGTCCAAAGGCCATGGCAGCGGCCGGGTCCAGTTCGCAAGGATGCGCCAGGCCGATCTCGTCGCCGTCCGCGAGCGTCAGCAGGCTATCGCTGGCATCCGCGAAGCTGCCGTCCTCGGCGACGCGCAGGCAGCGCTGCGGACGATCGTCCACGTACACCGCCCACAGCAGCCGGCGCGCGAGGTGGCGCAGCAACGGATGGCGCACGATCAGGGTCTGCCACTCGCCGGCGTTCCAGCGCCTTCGCGTGCACATGGCCTGTTCCAGCCGCGCGATCTGCAGGCTGGCGAGCGCGCGCGCACTGGCCTTGAGGCTCTTCCACTGCGCGCTCGCCAGCGAGGCGAGGGCGGCATCGTCGCCGCGACTTGGTTTCGGCAGCTCGCGCAGGCGCTTGCCGTCGCCGTCGCGGACGTAGGGCGCCAAGGCCTCGTCGAAGCCGACCGTGAACTGGCGCGGCCCGAAGTCCAGGCGCAGCGAGCCGTCGGCGTCGAGGCCGAGGTCGGGCACCAGGCGGTCGTCGAGTTGCTCGCGGCTGAGTTCGCGCGCCTGGGCGATTGCCGCGATCTTCGCCTCGGCGCGGCGCTGCAGCCCGCCCACCTTGCGCTGCTGGGCGAGGCCGTTCAGGTGCATCAGCGCGACATCGCTGGCGATCGCGGCGAGCACTTCGAGGCCCGCCAGCGCGCGCGCCAGTTCGCCCGCACGCGACCATTCGCGCAGCCGCCGCGCAAGGCGTGTGGCGCAGTCGTCGTCGCCGAGGTGCGCGAGCGCGTGGAAGGCCCAAGTGTCCTTGCCGGGCGCGGCGCCGGCGTGCCAGGCCTCGAACAAGGCCCAGGCGAAAGCGCCGAGGCTGGCCGGACGGCACAGTGCGCGCAGGCGGTCGAGGCCGGCGTAGCGCTGCTCCAGGGTAGAGATCGCGAGCATCTCGCCGATCGCATCGAGCGCCTCGGGCGGCAGCGCGCGGCCGTCGAGCAGCTGCGGGCGCGGCCATGCGACCGGCGTCCAGAAGGCTGGCATCTGCGGAATCCGCAGGGGCGCAAGTTGCATCGGGTCGAAGGCGCGCAGCTGCGCCAGCGCGGCCGCCCCGGCCGTACCGTGCAGCGCCGCCGCCTGTTCCAGCGCCGCCGGGTCCTGCTCCAGCAGCCAGCGCAGCGCCGGCAGCGCATCAGCGCCGGCCTTGCGATCGGCGAGCTGCGGCAACAGCGTCGCCGCAGCCAGCGTGGCGTGCCGTTGCAACCAGGCCTGCGCCTGCAGGCGTGCGCCGCGCGCCTTGCCGCGCAGCGCGCGCGCCGCGCAGGTGGCCACGCGCGCGCTCGCCAGCGCTTGCGCCAGGCGCAGGCCGATCTCGGCGTGGCGATCCGGCAGCGCATCAAGGACCGGAATCGCGGCCTCGTCGAGCCAGGCGACCACGCCTTCGAGTCCGGGCGGCGACCATGTGGTCCAGCGGCGCGGATCGCGCAGCGCCAACAGCGCCACTGCTGTGGCGGGCGGCAGCACCAGCAGCGCGGCCGCCAGCGCGTCGTGGCTGCCGTCGACGTCCTCGGCCTGCAGTGCCGCGCCGGCGAGCGCGCGCGCCTGCGCCGCGGCGGCGACGCCGAGATGGGTGAGCAGCGCCGGCTCCAGCGGCCTGCCCTGCAACCAGGCGTGCCCGGCGAAGCGCTCGCGCACGCGCTGCGGTGTCTGCCCGTCGAGCCAGCGCTCGCGCTCGCCGGCGCGCCAGGCGAGCGTCGGCGGCGGTGCGTAGACCGGCAGCGCCGGCCAGGCCAGCGCGCGGCGGCCGCGCACGCGCCACGGCGGCGCGCGCAACCAGTCCGGCAAGTCCGCGAGCGCTGCTTCGGGCTGGGCGGATCCGCTGTCCGCCAGCTGCTCGAACAGTTCGCGCAGCGCGCCTTCGCTGCGCCCCTGGCAGGCGACGAGCGCGGCGGGCTGCGCACGTGCCAGCCACGCCAGCCAGTCGCGCAGCGCCGGCCGCGGCTGCGCCAACTGCGCCTGCGCGACCTCGCGCAAGGCAAACTCCGGCCAGGCCTGCGCGATCTCCTCGGCGTGCGGTCGCACCTCGCGATCTTCCAGGCGGGTCAGCAGCCAGCGCAGCGCGGCCGGGGAATCGTGCGCGCGGATCAGGTCGAGGATCGCGCGCCGGCCCGCCGCATCCTGCTGCTGCGGCAGCGCCGCGATCGCAAAGTCGAGCGCGTCCGCCAGTTCGCAGCGCACCGCGTTCAGCAGCGCGATCCGCCAGTGGCCCGCAGAGGTCAGGAATCCGAGGCGGGCGTGCACCTTGCGCGCCTGCGGCCCATCCAGGCGGCAACCGGCCAGCAGGGCGGCGCGTGTGATGTCGGCGTCGGAGCCGTCGAGCGCGGCGCGCACCAGCGCCGCCTCGCCCGGCAACAAGTGCGCGGCGAGGGTGGCCGCGTGCCCGCGCAGCCCGGCAGCCGCCACTTCCGCGAGCAGCGCCTGGTATTCCGCCTCAGGCAATGCGGCGATGCGCTCGCGCAGCTCGTCGAAGCCGCAGGCGGGATAGCAGTGCAGTGGCAGGTCTGCCGGTGCCAGTGCGGCGACCGCGGCGAGCACCTGGCGGGTCGCGAAGACGACCCCATGAGCGGCCGCCGCCAGTTGCCACAGCGTATGCGGCCGCGGAGCTTCCTTGCGCCCGTAGAGCTCGATCGCCACCAGCAGCGCGCGCAGCGCGCCCTGCCAGGCGCTCTCGTCGGCCTCGCGCGCCAGCGCCGCCGCATCGATCAGGCTGACGCGGGTCGCGCCGATTTCGCGATAGCGCGGGATCGCTGCGTGGCGATACGCGATCTCCGATTCCAGGTCGCTGCGCTGCAGGACGGTCTGCGCCGCTTCGAACTGCGCGAGGCACTGCTGCGCATCGAGTGCGACCGGCGCCGTCAGCGGCTCGCCGCGCCACACCGGCAGCGCGCGTTTCCAGGCCGGTGTCCACAGGAAGTGGCCCGGCGGCTGCGGCTCGCCCGCTGCGATCATGCCAGCACCGCCAGCCGGTCGACCTCGCGCAGCAACTCGCTGGCCAGCACCGGATCGAGCGCACCCCAGTTCGCCGGGCCTTCGAGTTCCAGCGTCTCCAGCGTCTGCACCGGCTCCGATTTCGCATCGCCGAGCCAGGCGCCGGGCGCGAAGGGCAGGCGCACGCGGACGCCATCGCCGAGCGCGCGCACCGCCTGCGTGTGGCGGCCGCTCTCGATGGTCAGCTCGTCCTTCGCCCAGCCGCGCGACTCGAGGCCGAGCAGGCTGCCGATCGCGACCTTGCGGCCGGCGAAACGGTCGATCGCGGTCGCCGCACGTTCGGCTTCCGCCAGGGTGTACACCTCGCGACCGAGCTGCACGAAGGGCTGTGCGATCTCGTAGTCGGCGAAGATCCGGGCGAAGGCGGCGAGCTCGTCGGCCGCAAGTTCCAGCGGATGGGCGAGGCCGACCACGGCGTTGTCGGGAAGCGTCAGCAGCGCGTCGCGTGCGTCGGCCAGGCTCAGGTCCTCGGCGACGCGGAAGCCGCGCACCGCCGCGCCATCGGCGTACTCCGCCCACAGCAGCCGGCGCGCGAGGTGACGCAGCAGCGGATGCTCGACGAAGCAGGCGCGGAACTCGCCCGCGCGCCAGCGGCGGCGCAGCACCATCGCCTCCTCGAGCCGCCGCAGTTGCTGGCCGGCAAGCGTGCGCGCGTCCTTCTTCAGTGCCTTCCAGCGCGCCACCGCGTCCGCGGCGAGCGCGGCATCGTCGGATTTCGCTGGCGTCGGCAGGTCCTTGAGCAGGGCGCCCGTGGCATCGCGCAGCTGCGGCTGCAGATGCTCGTCGAAGCCGACCTTGAACTGGCGCGGACCGAAGTCCAGCAGCAGTGTGCCGTGCTCGTCGAGGCCAAGATCCGGCACCAGCCGGTCGGCCAATTGCGCACTGGACAGGCCGCGCACCTGCGCCAGCTGTTCCAGCTTCGCTTGCGCCTTGGCCTGCAGCGGCTTGCTCTTGACCTTCTGGGCGATGCCATGCAGCTGCATCAGCGCGATGTCCGAGCCGAGCGCGGCGAGCACGTCGAGGCCGGACGCCGCGCGCGCGCTGGCGCCCTCGCTCGGCCAGACGCGAATCAGCTTCGCCAGCCGCCGCGCGCACTCGTCGTCGCCGAGGTGCGCGAGGGCGCCGAAGGCCCACTTTTCCTTCGACGGCGCGCCGGCGCTGTCCCAGGCCTCGAACAGCGCCCAGGCGAAGGCGCCGAGGCTCGCCGGCGTGCACAGCGCGCGCACGCGGTCGAGGCCGGGGTAGCGCGGTTCCAGCGGCGAGAAGGCAAGCATCTCGGCGATCACCTCGAGCGCCTGCGCCGGCAGCGCGCGGCCGTCGGCCAGCAGCGGTGGCGGCAGCGCGCTGGCCTGGAAGAGATCCGGCAGCTTCGGTGCCTTGGCCGGTGCACCGTCGGCGCTCGCCGCGCCCTTGCGGCCGCGCCAGGCGGGCGCGCGCAGCCACTCCGGCAGCTCCGCGAGGGGGACCTGCGGGCGCTCCGCCGGCAGGCTCTGTTGCAGGCGTTCGAGCAGCGGTCGAATGGCCGCGTCCGCCTGCGCGCAGGCCGCGGCCAGCGCCGCGCGCTGTGCCAGCACGAAGCGCTGCAGCCAGTCGCGCAGCGGCTTGTCCTCGTGGGTGACCAGGCGCTCGGCGGCGAGCCGGATCGCGGCCTGCGGCCAGGCGTGGGCGAAGGGATCCAGCTGCGCGCGCACCAGCGGATCGTCGCTGCGCCCGAGCAAGGCGGCGAGAGCGGCGAGGCTGTCGTGTGCGCGCACCACCTCGAGCGCCGCGCGCCTCCAGTCCTGCGCGCCTTGGCGGCCATAGCCATCCAGCGCAATCTCGGCCGCCTGCGGATGGCGCAGCCGCGCCAGGTTCAGGTGCAACACACGCCAGGTGGTCCAACGGTGGTCATATCCGGCCGTGCTGGTGTACACGCGCCGCGCCTGCGCCTCGTCGAGGTGACAGGCCATCAGCAGACTGGCCTCGCTGCCGGCGGTGGTTGCCGGCAGGGCCTCGACCGCTGGCGTGACCAGCTCTGCCTCGGTCGGGAACAGCCAGGCCATGAGGCCACCGACCACACCACCCGCAGCCGCCGCGACCGCTTCCTCGCGCAGCGTCGCGTAGCTCGCGTCATCGAGCGTGGCGATGCGCACGCGCAGTTCGTCGAGCCCCCAGCGCGGCAGGTCGTCGGCCGCTATCCACGCGCGCCCGGCGAGCGCGGCGCGCAAGGCCGCGAGCGTGAACGGCCAGCCGTGCAGCACCGCGCACAACTGCCAAAGCGCTTGCGCATCGGTCATCGCGCTGCGCTCGACGTGGCTGGAGCTGAACTCGATCAGCAGGCGCAGCAGCGCGGTCCAGTGCGCCAGGTCGCTGCACTGCGCCAGCCGGGCCGGGTCGAAGGTGGTGGCATCCAGCGCCACGCCGGCGTGTTTGCTGTACTGCTGCAGCGAAAACTGCGCGGATTTGCTGGCCTGGCTGGCAGCGACGCGTCGGGTGAAGTCGGCGATAACCGTCTCGCGCTGCAGCGGCGGCGGGGCGACGAAGTCTTCGCCGCGCCATGGCGGCAGCGCCTTGCGCCAGGCTGGCGTCCACAGGAATTTGCCGGGGGGCTGAGGCTCGGGGCCGGCGTCAGGGGTTGGTGTTGGTGTTGGTGTTGGTGTTGGTGTTGGTGTTGGTGTTGGTGTTGGTGTTGGTGTTGGTGTTGGTGCTGGTGCTAGTGCTGGTGTTGGTGTGCGTGTTGGTGCTGGTGTTGGAACAGGTGCTGGTGTTGGTGTTGGAACAGAAGCAGGTGCCGCGGCCGCAGCCGTGCCCACCTCCGCATAGCCCTTGCCGGTCTTCTCGCGGATCAGCTTGTCCGCTTCGGCCTGTGCCGCGGCAGCGCTGGCGCAGGCCTTGTCCTTGGCCTGCCCCTGGGTGCCGATGCGCCCATAGCGCACGCGCAGCACGCTGCCTTCGACCGCGACTTCCCAAAACTTGCTGGATGTTCCATCCACGCATTCGAATCGACGCATGCAAGGCTCTCGTTGAGGAAAAGGTCAGGCGCAGGTGGGCCGGACTACGGCTCGCCGCCTTTGCCACTTACTACTCACCACTCACCGCTTCTCGGCCAGCCGCTGGATATCGCGCAGCACCTCACTGGCCAGCACGGGATGCAACTCGCCCCAGCGGCGGCGCGCGCTGTCGTCCCAGCTGCCGGGGCGGCGCAGGGACAGCGATTCGATGGTCTGGACGGGCTCGGTCTTCGGATCGCCGATGATGTGGCCCGGGTTGACCACCAGGCAGGCTTCGAACTCCGGCCCGAGCGGGCGCAGGTAGGTGTTGACCCAGCCGCCGTCGCCGCTGTCCTCGCGCTGCCAGCCGCGCGCATCAAGGCCGAACAGGCTGGCGGTGACCACCTTGCGGCCGGCGAAGCGTGCCAGTTCGAAGGACTGCTGCTCCTCGGCGTCCAGGCGCCAGGTCTCGCGTCCGAGCTGTGCGAAGGGCTGCAGGATCTCGTAATCGGCGAAGATCTGGCCGAAGGCGGCGGCATCGGCAGGGGCCAGTTCCAGCGGGTGCACCAGAGCGATCTGCGCCTCATCAGCGAGCACCAGCAGGTCGTCGTTTGCGTCCGCGTAGCTCAGGTCCTCGGCGACCCGGAAACACTGCGCGGGAATGCCGTCCTCGCAGCGCACCCACAGCAGGCGGCGCACCAGGTGGCGCAGCAGCGGGTGTTCCACGAAGAACTGGCGGAACTCCACGGCATTCCAGCGGCGGCGGCGCACCATCGCATCCTCCAGCCGTGCGAGCTGCTGGCTGGCGAGCGTCCGCGCGTCCTTCTTCAGCGCCTTGAAGCGCGCCACCGCGGCCTCGGCGAGCGCGGTGTCATCCGACTTCAGCGGCGCCGGCAGGTCCTTGAGCACGGCGCCGCTGACATCGCGCACCTGCGGCTTGAGATGCTCGTCGAAGCCGACATTGAACTGGCGCGGGCCAAAATCCAGCCGCAGCGTGCCGCTTTCGTCCAGACCCAGGTCCGGCACCAGGCGATCGGCCAGTTCCTCCGGCGACAGCCCACGCACGAGCGCCAACTGTTCCAGCTTCGCCCGCGCCTTTTCCTGCAGCGGCTTGCTCTTGACCCGCTGCGCGATGCCGTGCAGCAACATCAGCGCCAGGTCCGACTCCATCGCGGCCAGCACGTCCAGGCCGTTGGCCGCGCGTCCGCTGGCGCCCTCGCTGGGCCAGCCGCGGATCAGCTTCGCCAACCGCCGCGCGCACTCGTCGTCCCCCAGGTGGGCCAGCGCGGAGAACGCCCAGGCCTCCTTGGCCGGCGCACCCGCGGTCAGCCAGGCCTGGAACAAGTCCCAGGCGAAGGCGCCGAGGCTCTCTGGCGTGCACAGCGCACGCAGGGCATCCAGGCCGGCGTAGCGCGGCTCCAGGGGCGTGAACGCGAGCATTTCGCCGATCGCATCCAGGACCGCCGGCGGCAGCAGCCGGCCATCGCACAGGACCGGGCGCGCGTAGCTGGCCGGCAGCCAGAACGGCGGCAGTTTCGGCAGGCGCGCGGGCGCAAGGTCCAGCGGGTCGAAGGCTCGCAGCGCGGCCAGCGCGGCGTGGCCGGCGGCACCGTAGCCCGCGGCGGCTGCCTCGACGGCCGCCTCGCGCCCGTTGGCCAGCAGCCAGCGCAGCGCGAATCCCGCGTCTTCGCCGCCCTTGCGCTCCGCCAGCAGCGGCAACAGCGCATCGGCGGCCACCGCGGCATGGCGCAGCAGCCAGGTCTGCGCCAGCGCCTTCGATTTCTTCGAGGTACGCAATGCATTCGCGGCCGCCGCCGCCACCCGTGCACTGGCAAGCGGCTGCGCCAGTTGCAAACCGCGCTCCAGCGATTGCGCCGGGAAGTCCTCGACCACCCGCGCGGCGAGGCCATCGAGCCAGGCCACCACCGACTCCAGTTGCGAAGTCTCCATGTGGTACCAGGGGTCCGGTCCCCAGGCCCACAACAGCGAACGCGCGGCCAGCGGCGGCAGCAGCATCAACACCGGCGAGGCCAGCGTGCGCTTGCCCCCGAGTGCGCCGGCCGGCAGGCGCTCGCCCGCCAGCGCCTGCGCGTGCAACGCGTCCGGCACGCCGAACAGGCGCAGCGTGGCGGCGAGCAGCGCGTCGCCGTCCAGACCCTGCAGTTCGGCAAAACGTGCGTTGACGCGCATGCTGGCGGGACTGAAGCTGCCCTGCCAGCGCGCGCGCTCGCCCTCCTGCCAGTCGAAATGTGGGGCGACCTCGTGCGCGACCAGCGCCGGATACGCGGTCGCCGGCCTGCGCTTGCGTGCGCGCCACGGCGGGCTGCGCAGCCAGTCGGGCAGGTCCGCTTCGGGCGCCTGCGTGCGCTCGCTGCCGAGCTTGCCGGCGACCGCATCGAGCAGCGGCCGGATGGGCTCAGCGGCGCTCGCCTGCGCTGCCGCCAGCGCCGCGCGCTGGCTCGCGGCGAAGCGTTCCAGCCATTCGCGCAGTCCGGCATCGGCGCCCGCGAGCACACGCTCCGCCGCCAGGCGGATCGCCAGACGCGGCCAGGTGTGCGCGAAGGGATCGAGCTGCAACCGCGCATCCTTGTCGCCGAAGCGCTCGACCAGCGCCGCGAGTGCCTCGACGCTGTCGTGCGCCCGCGCGAGCTCGAAATAGCCGCGCCGCTGCTCCTGGTAGTGATCCTGCTGCGCACGCTTGAGCGCCAGCGACAGTGTGAGGGATGCCGGCACGCCCAGCCGCACCATGTTGAGCAGCAGCTCGCGCGCCGAATCGTAGCGCAGCCAGATGCGGCCAAAGCCCTGAAGCAAACCCGCGAGCTGCGCCTGGGTCATGCGGCAGCCGGTGAGAAACTGCGGGCGCGCCCCATGGCTGGTCGCGTTCTCTCCCAAGCGCGCCAGCGCCAGTTCGAGCGGCGCCGGCTCATCCGGAAGGAGGTAGGCGCAGAGCGAGGCCAGCAACCCGCTGCGTGGCGCCTGCACTTCGACAATCGCCAGGATCCGCGCATATGCATCCGCGTCTGCGGCGGCGCAGCGCGAACGCAGTTCCGGCAGGCCGCCATAGTCGACCAAGCTGTCATGTGTGAGCGCGATCTGTCCCGAGGCCTGCACCGCATCGAGCATCACCGCCAGCGCGAACGGCAGGCCGTGCGCCGCGCCGGCCAGGCGCCAGACCATGCGCGCAGTCAGCACATCGGCATGGTACTGGCGCGAGGACAGGATCACCCGGCTGCATAGCGCGCTCCAGTCCTCCAGGACCGGCGCCCCCTCAAGCCACTCGACCGGCAGTCTGAACAGCTCATCGAGGCGCGACGCGCCCAGCATTTGCCAGATGGTCGGACTGTTCGCCAACCGCGCGCGCGCCTTCGCCAGACCCTCGCGGTACTCGGCCAGGCAGGCTTCCAGCACCAGCGGCGACGGCTGCGGCACCGCCTCCACACTGCGCCAGGCCGGCAGCAACCGGCGCCAGTGCGGCGTCCACAGGAACTGGCCGGGCGGGTGGGGTTCGGGTGTGGGTGTGGGTGTGGGTGTGGGTGTTGGTGTTGGTGTTGGTGTTGGTGTTGGTGCTGGTGCTGGTGCTGGTGTTGGAGCTGGTGCTGGTGTCGTTGGAGCTGGTGCTGGTGTCGTTGGAGCTGGTGCTGGTGTCGTTGGAGCTGGTGCCGGTGTCGTTGATTGAGCCACTGGCGCGATGCGCGCGGCCGAGGCTGGCAGCGCGGCGGCGGCGGCGGCGGGGCCGACCTCGACATAACCCTTCCCGGTCTTCTCCCGGATCAGCCTGTCGTATTCCGCCTGCGCCTTGGCGGCGCTGGCGTGGGTCTTGGTCTGGGTTTGGCCCTGGGTGCCGATGCGGCCATAGCGCACGCTCAGGGCATCGCCCGCCAGCGCGACTTCCCAGAACTTGCTGGACCCACCCTCCACGAACTCGAATCGACGCACGCAGGACTCACTCCGCACAAGGGAAACATCCGACACGGCGTAGCGCCCCAGCGCGCCAGCCGCCTTTGCCACTCACCACTGACCACTCACCACTCACCGCTCTTCCGCCAGCCGGTCGATGTCGCGCAGCACCTCGCTGGCGAGGATCGGGTCCAGTTCGCCCCAGCGGCGGCGGCCATCATCGCCCCAGGTGTTGGGGCGGCGCAGCACCAGCGCGCCGAGTTTCTGTTTCGGCTCATAGCTGATGTCGCCGACCACGGTGCCAGGGTCGAGGTCGAGTTCCACCTCCAGGTCCGCGCCCAGGCGCCGGGTGAACCAGCCGATCCAGCCGCCGTCCTGGGCGTCGCCACGTCGCCAAAGACGGTTCTCGAGACCGAACACGCTGCCGGTGGCGACCTGCTTGTCCTTGAACCGCGCCAGTTCGACACTGCCCTGCTCGTCGGGAGTGAGTCGGTACACCTCGCGCCCGAGTTGCGCGAAGGGCTGCAGGATCTCGTAGTCGGCGAAGATCTGGCCGAAGGCGGCGGCATCGGCCGACGCCAGCTCCAGCGGATGCACCAAGCCGATCTGCGCATCGTCGGCGAGCGTCAGCAGGTCGTCGTTGGCATCGGCATAGGACAGGTCCTCGGCCACCCGCAGGCAGCGCTGCGGGCTGCCGTCTACGAACTCCGCCCACAGCAGCCGCCGCGCCAGGTGGCGCACCAGCGGGTGCTCGACGAAGAACTGGCGGAATTCGATGGCGCTCCAGCGGCGGCGCTGCGCCATCGCCAGTTCCAGCCGCAGGATCTGCTGGCTGGCGAGCGTGCGCGCGTCCTTCTTCAGCGCCTTCCAGCGCTCGCTGGCGTCCTCGGCCAGCGCCGCGTCGTCGGACTTGTTCGGCTTCGGCAAATCTTTCAGCGGGGCGCCGCTGGCATCGCGCGCATAGGGCTTCAGCGCCTCGTCGAAGCCCACCGTGAACTGGCGCGGGCCGAAATCCAGCAGCAGCGTGCCGGCCTCGTCCAGGCCCAGGTCCGGCACCAGGCGATCGGCCAGTTCCTCGGCCGACAGGCCACGCGCTTCCGCGAGCAAATCGATCTTTGCGCGCGCCTTTTCCTGCAGGCCCTTGAACTTGACCTTCTGCGCGATGCCGTTGAGATGCATCAGCGCGACATCGCTGCCGATCGCGGCAAGGATGTCGAGGCCGGTGACCGCCCGCGCATGCCCGCCCTCGCCCGGCCAGGCGCGGATCAGCAGCGCGAGCTTGCGCGCGCACTCGTCGTCGCCCAGGTGGGCCAGCGCGGTGAATGCCCAGCCCTCCTTGCTCGGCGCGCCGGCGACCAGCCAGGACTGGAACAGATCCCAGGCGAAGCCGCCCAGGCTGGCCGGCCGGCACAGATCGCGCAATCGGTCCAGGCCCGCGTAACGTTGGTCCGCGGGCGAGAAGGCGAGCATCTCGCCGATCGCATCGCAGGCGGCCAGCGGCACAGCCTGGCCATCCCGCAGCAGCGGGCGGGTGTAGCCGGCAGGCACCCAGAAGGATGGCAGCTTCGGGATCTTCTGCGGCGCCAGGCTCATCGGGTCGAAGTCGCGCAACTGCTGCAGCGCGGCGCGGCCATCGGCGGCATAACCCTCGGCGGCGGCGACCACCGCCGCCTCGCGTCCGTTGGCCAGCAACCAGCGCAGCGCAAAGCTGGCGTCGTCACCGTGCTTGCGGTCCCCCAGCTGCGGCAGCAGGGCGTCGGCGGCGAGCTGCGCGTGGCGCAGCAGCCAGGCCTGGGCCGGCGCCTTGGCCTTCTTCGAAGTGCGCAGCGCGTTCGCCGCGACATTGGCGATGCGCGCGCTGGCCAGCGGCAGCGCCAGTTGCAGGCCGCGCTCGGCGCTGCGTTCGGCGAAGGCTTCCAGCGCCGGGACGGCAGTGGCGTCCAGCCAGGCGATCACCGCGTCCAGCTTCGAATCGCCCCACTCGCTCCATTCGCGCGGGTCCTTGGCCTCCAGCACTGCACGCGCCGCCACCGGCGGCAGCAGCATCAACATCCCCGGTTCCGCCCAGCGCTGGGCCGTGAGGTCCGCGCCCGACAATCGCTCGCCGGCCAGTGCCTTCGCATGCGCGCCATCGCGCACCCCAAGCACGCCGAGCGTGCCGCGCACCAGCTTGTCGCCGGTCTGGCCTTTCAGTTGCTGGTGCCAGAGCCCCGCGCGCACGCTCTCCGGCGAGCGCCCGCCCAGCCAGCGCGCGCGCTCGCCGTCCTGCCCAGGCCAGGCAGGGGACGATGTCGTGCGGGACGATCTTCGGGAATGGCACCGCCGTGGCGCGCCGCTTGTCGCGCCAGGGCGGTGCACGCAACCACTCGGGCAGGGAATCGACCGGCGCTTCCGGCGCCGCCGCCGACTGCCGTGCGGCCAGCGAGTCGAGCAGCGGCCGGATGACCACGCTGGCGCGCGCGCGGGCCGCGGCGAGCGCCTGCGCATGCGCATTGGCGAAGCGTTCCAGCCATTCGCGCAGCGGCTTGTGGCCGCTGGCGACCAGGCGCTCGGCAGCCAGCCGGATGGCCAGCTCCGGCCATAGCCGCGCAAAAGCGTCAGCCACCGGGCGTGCGTCCTTGTCGTCCAGCCGCGCGAGCAACTCACCCAGTGCTTCGACGCTGTCGTGGGCGCGCACGATGTCGTAGCTGGCGCGCCGCTGGTCGGTCGAGGTGTAGGCTCCGGCGGCGAGCCGGAGGGTCAGCATCAGCGCCTGCGGCAGATGCTGGCGCTGGCGCGCGAGATTCAGCATCAGCAGGCGCACCGAATCGAAAACGAGGTAATGCTGGGCCACGCATGCATCGACCAGCGCCTGCGCCTGCTCCGGCGTCAGCAAGCAGCCGGCGAGCATCGCAATGTCACCGCTGGATGCAGCCTTGCCGAGGTGCGCGAGTGCCGCTGTGACCGCGTCTTGCTCGGTGGGCATGAGGCAGGCTGCCAGCACTGCCGGCAACTCACCGCGCTGCGCGTGCGCCAGGGCGATCTCGCGCAGCGTCGCGTACTCGGATTCCGGCGCCGCGGCGATGCGCGCGCGAAGCTCGTCGACACCGGCGACGCGCCCCAGGGTCCAGCTGTTGACGGCGTTGCGCGGGGCCGCCTGCAGGCCTTCAAGCAGCGAATCCAGTGCGAAATAAAGCCCGTGCGCGGCAGCCGCCACCTGCCACACCTGCGCGATCTCCACGGTCTCGTGGTCGCTGTGCGTGATCTGGCCAGCGACGGCAGCCTGCTTGACCATATCCACCCAGACCTCACGATCCGGCGGCGAGGTGAACAAGGACGGCGGCAACTCGAAACTGGGAAGTTCGAGGTTCATCCCCAACGACGCCAACAGCCGCTTGAACGAGATATCCCAGTTGCGCCGGGCGTATTTGCGCGCGGCCTCCATGCGGCCACGCAGGTCGGCCAGACATGCGGCGAGGTCCAGGGGTGCCGGCGCACCCACCGCCTCTCCGCGCCAGACCGGCAGCAGCTTGCGCCAGTGCGGCGTCCACAGGAACTGGCCTGGGGGTTGGGGTTCGGCCTCTGGCTCTGCCGCCGGAGGTGTTGGTGCTGGTGTTGGTGTTGGTGCTGGTGCTGGTGTTGGTGCTGGTGTTGGTGCTGGTGTTGGAGTTGGTGCTGAGGCTGCTGGCGCTGGGGCCGCCGTCGGCGTGGCGGTCACCACTGGCGCCGCAATCGTCGCAGGCGCCGCCTTCGGCGCCACCGGCGCCAGGGTGGCCGCGCCGGTCACGGCGACCTCGACATAGCCCTTGCCGGTCTTCTCGCGTACCAGCTTGTCGTGCTCGGCCTGCGCCTTGGCGGCGCTGGCGAAGGCCTTGGTCTGCACCTGGCCCTGGGTGCCGATGCGGCCGTAACGCACGGTCAGCGCATCGCCCGCGACCTCCACTTCCCAGAACTTGCTGGAACTACCCTCGACGAACTCGAAACGACGCATGCACCGTGCCCGCTGTCCGATGGATGCGACGAGCATAGTGCCAGCGCACCGGGCGAGTGCAAGTTGGTTACAACGCCGCGCACACAAAAAAGGCGCGGACCCTGCGGCCCGCGCCTCTGGTTCAACTCACCCGGAGTAGGCGCTTACTGGCAGCGTTGCACCCGGATGTTGTCGATCGACCAACCGTTCGGGGCGGTCGCCGCGGTGTTGCTGTCGCTGGTTGCGCGGAAGCGCAGCTGGATGTTCTGCCCGGCGAATCCGGAGAGATCGACGATGTTGCGCGCAGGCAGCAACTGCGCCGTGTCCTCGAAGCCGCTGAGGAAGGAGAACGGCTGCACCGTCAGATGACACCAGCCGCCACGACCGGCCAGCGGCGCGCCGTCGCTGATGGTGCCAACGTAGGGATCGGTGAACATGCGCGAGTCGTCGAGATAGGTCCAGTTGGAACCGCCATCGGTGCTGACCTCGAGCGAGCCCGCATCCCAGCAACCGGCGGGACCGTCGATCTCGAAGTTGTGGTGGGTGTCGTAGGACAGGGTCACGTCGGTGGCACCACCGGGGATCGCGATGACCGGCGACACCAGCTGGCGATCGCTGGTCACGGTGTTGTTCGGCACGCGCCAGACCATGGTCGACATGCGCGTACCGGCGACCGCCGCCTGCCGCGACCAGGCCGTGCCGCCCGTGCCCGCGGTGGTCCAGCCGTTGGTGCCCGTTTCCACGTCATCGGAGAACACCACCACGCGCGACTGGCCGGCGCCACAGACGCCCGCGGTGCCGGTCACGAAGCTGCGCGCCGCGCTGAACGTACCATCACCGCAATAGTTGCTGGTGCGCACGCGCCAGTAGTAGGTGCGGGTCGGGTCCAGAGTCACGCTCGGGGTCCATTGCGTGGTGGTCAACGTGGCGCTGGCGATCACATTGGCGAAGGCCGGGTCGTCCGCGATCTGCACGAAGTAAGCGAGCGCGCCCGGAGAGGTGTCCCAGCTCAGCGCTGGACGCTGGCTGACATTGCTCGCGGCGTTGGCCGGCGACGACAGCGCCGGTGCCGCGGCCGGCGCCGACGACAGGCCGAAACTGACCGGCACGCTGCGGACGAGTGCGCCGCTGGTACCGATCAGGCTGAGCTCGTACTCGCCCGACGGCAGAGCGGCGCCGTTGGTCAGGGTGAACACGGTGGCAGCCGGTGCCGTCGCGTTGGCCGGCGAGAACGTGGCGGTGGAACCGACCGGCGTGCCAGTCGCGCTGAACACCACATTGCCGTTGAATCCGAACAGGGCGCCCGCGCGCAGATTCCAACTGGGATCGGTGGTCGTGGTCATGGCGCACTGTTCGATGCGCTTGGGCGAATCCGACACCACGGAGAAATTGGGCTCGCCGCATCCATCCAGGACGAAGGAACAGATGCGGGTCTGGTAAGACCCGGACGAGGTGCTGGGATACCATTCATTGGTGTGCCAGAAGGTGCAGTCGTCGCTCGGATCCACGCTCATCGACGAGTAGTCGCCCCAGCGCCCGGAGGTGCTGGTCTGCGAGCCGGTGGTCGGCGGTGTGCAGGCGGTCTCGTCGCGCAGCACGCCAGGCGCATCGCCGAGCTTGCGCGAGGTCAGCATGATCGTGGGATTCGTCGTGCTGCTTGAGCGGGTGTAACCGACACCGATGTTGCCGTTCTTGTCGATCGCCACGCTGCCCATCCAGCGCGAGCTGGTGTCCGGGGCGAAAGTGCCTTCATCGACGATCGACTTGGTCATCGCGGCCGGCGTGCCGGCGCCCTGCTGGAGGTCGAACTGCACCCACTTGATCGCCCCCTGGTCCGCCGGGCCCAGCACGTGGTGGTTGATCACCAGAGCGGTGGTGAACGGCGCGCCGGCCGGGAAGGTGCGCGCGGCAGCGCGGAACATGATGTTCGAGCCGAAGCCGTCGAGCCTCTGGGCAGTGCCGGCCTGCGGCACCTGGGCAAAGTTCGGGCGGAAGGTGGAACCGGAAAGCACCCGTTGTGGCGTGTTCGTGATCGTGCTGCTGCCGGGTGTCGTCCAGTTCAGGCACAGGTCCCAGAACAGATAACTGGAGTCGGCCTCATCGAAGTGAACGAAAGTCGGGCACGCACCCGTGGGCGCCTTGAGCTGGCCGTCCAGGTGGATCGGCTGGGTGCCGTAGGCGTTGAAGCCGGAGAAGCGAACCACGCCGGCCGGCTGGCCTGCCAGCATCTTGTCGCGCTCCATCGCCACGAAGCTGGCGCCCTGGAAGGTCAGCGGGCTGCCACTGAAATCATGCGTGACCATCAGGTAGGCGTTCTGCGTGCCGCCCTCGTCGGTCCACACACCGATGTGCGGGTAGTCGCCGAAAATCGGCGAGGTGAACTCGTAGCGGTGGTAGGCGCCGAGCGGATCGCTGGTGGCGGATACCGCGACGCACTGCTTGAACGGCGCGCGGGTGACGAACTGGCTCATGACCCAACGTTCCGCAGTGTCATCCCAGATCGCCAGGGGATCGCCGGCGTTGGTGTTCTGGCAGTCGCCACCAAAGCCGTTCCAGAAGGAGTTGCCGGCCACGGTCAGACCGATCTGGGTGCCGGTGGTCTTGTTGAAGATGCCCCAACTGGTGTTGATCCACTGGATGTAGTGTGTCGGGCTGACGTCGCCATTGGTGTCCGGCGGCATGCCGTTGGCGCCGTTGCCCACACCGAGGCCATTGAACGAGGCGATTGTCGGCGGCGTCACTTCGCGCGAGGCTTCGGTCTGGTACTTCGGTGCGCGCAGGACACCGAATCCAGGCGCGAGTGCCGGGCGCTCAGCTTGCGGCGCCTTCAGGAACTGGTTCTCGATCAGCGGCAGGCTCTCGGCCGAGCGGCTCTGCACCGGGCCAATGTCGGCGATGATCTCGCGCAAGGGACGCGAAGTGTCGTTGCGCACCGAATAACTGATCTCCATGCGGATCTCGCCGGCGTGCGCGCCGGATACCGCGAGCAGCGCAAGCGCTGCAAACCTGATCTTGCCCCTCATTCCCCGTCCTCTCTTCACGATGATCACTCCAGTGATGTCGACTGCCCGGTCGCCAGTGCGAGGCGGCGCAGGTGGTCGCGCAGGAACTCCCGCGAGGTCGCGGGCAATTGCGTCAATTCCAGGGCTTGATGCGCTGCAACGCGCTCGCGCTCCGGATCGATGTTGCGGATGGCCAGCAGTGCCGACTCGACGACGGCCGCGCTGTCGCATGCGACCAGCCGCTCCAGCAGGTCGATGTCCACCTTCAGCGCGTCGTCCCGCACCAGTTGCAGTGCCAGCGAGACCAGTTCGCCGGGCCCGGGCTGTACCTGCTGGTATCCGTCGAGCGGCGCCTCGGCAAGGATCCGCTGCACCGCGTCCGCCAGATACGCCCGCGAGTAGCTTGCGACGTTCGCGGACGCCACGCGCAACAGTGCGGCGCGCGCGGTTGGATGGCCGTCGCGATTGTCGATCAGCGTCTTGACCGCGCGCACCAGGGCTGGGTCGCCGCTGCGGGCGAGATCGCCGATCAGGGCCAGCTCGGCCGCATGGAAGTTCTGCACCTGGGAATCGCGGCTGGCCAGTCCGGCGATGACACGATCGAGGAAGGTCGGCGATTTCAGCGCGTCACCATCCAGCGGGTGCAGCAGGACGTCGCGCAGGCTTTCGGAGTCGATGAACAGCGCCGGCTGCAACCCCGGCCAGTCGATCAGCCGGGGGCCGTCGGTGTCGACCAGGACTTCCTTGCGGAAGCGCGGGTTGCGCAGATAGGCGGTGTAGGCGAACAGGTAGCGATGCTCGGTGCTGAGCAAGGCGGCGAGCCAGTCCGGGCCGCGGACCAGGACTTCGGCGGGGACCTCGTCGGGGCCGCGGATGCCAGCTGACATCGATGAAGCGATAGCGGCCATCAGGCAGGCGACCGGCGAATGCGCCGACAACCACCTGGGTGCGTGGGGACTGCAGGACCTTGGAAGGCGGGTCCACCGGCGGCGCGGGCAAGGGCGTACCCGCCAGACCAGCGACGAGGAGTCCGGCCAGCACCCACGATTTCAAGCCAAGCTGCAGCAATGCGCCGAATCCTCGCCCTGCGCATGGCAAGCCACGGCGCTCGGCAGTGTGCGGGACACAGCAGGCTGGGGCCTGAGGGTCGCCGGGAAAAGGGGCACAAGTCTAGCGCTTTTCGTCAGTTTCCGCCCGCAGGCGTCGACGGAGATCTTCAGCCGCAGACGACGCCACGCGTGATAGAACTGGCGCCCCGCTCAGCCACTGGATATTCCCATGCGCAAAACGCTGCTCGCCTCGCTGCTGACCCTCACGCTGGCCGCCTGCCAACCCGCCGAGACGCCGAAGGACACCTCCGCGCCGGCGCCGGCGCCCGCCGCGGAACCAGCCACCACGCCGCCACCGCCACCCGCCGGCAATCCCTCCGATGCCTTTGCCGCGAAGCTGGACCAGATGATCGCCGGTGCGCACCGCAGTGACGGAAACAAGGCGCGCGATGCCTACCGTCACCCGAAGGAGACCCTGGGCTTCTTCGGCCTGGGCCCGGGCCAGACGGTGGTCGAGATCACGCCCGGCGGCGGCTGGTACACCGAGATCCTGGCGCCGACCCTGATGAACGACGGCCGCTACGTTGCCGCAGTCATCGATCCCGCCAGCGTGGCCAGCGAGGGCGCCAAGGCCTACTACACCAAGAACAACCAGGCTTTCCGCGACAAGCTGGCCGCCCACCCGGAACTCTACGGTCAGGCCGAGATTGTCGAGATCTCGATGGCCTCACCCAGCTTCGGCGCCGACAACTCCGCGGACCTGGTGGTGACCTTCCGCAATGTGCACAACTGGGTGGGCCAGGACGCCACCCAACCGATGTTCGATGGCTTTTTCAAGGTACTGAAGCCGGGCGGCGTGCTCGGCGTGGTCGAGCACCGCGCCAAGGCCGACGAGACCCGCGAACTCAAGGAGGTGGCGAAGACCGGTTACTTCCCGGAATCCGCGGTGATCGAGATGGCCACCAAGGCCGGCTTCCAGCTCGCCGACAAGAGCGAAATCAACGCCAACCCGAATGACACCAAGGACCATCCGAATGGCGTGTGGACCCTGCCGCCCAGCCTGAACATGAAGGATGTGGCGGAAGCGGATCAGGCGAAGTATCCGGCGATCGGCGAGTCCGACCGCATGACCCTGAAGTTCGTCAAGCCGGCGGGATGAGAGACCTGCCAGGGCAGCGCGCCGCGTGCTGCCCTGGCCCCCTGCATCGCCGCGCGTGCCCCTGCCGGTCCGTCGGGCTGTCGCCGGCTGCGCGCTTGGGGCAAAATGCGCAACCAGCCTGCCGGCCGCGTCCGGCGCCTGCCTGGCGGACGCGGCGGACCGGACTGCCCGGCGCCGGGCCCGGCGCTCCGGCAACGCGGACGATACCGGCCAGACGCCCGTGCTCCTGAGTACCGAACCGGGGTTGACGAGAAGATCAAATCGCCCGATCACGCGCTGGCGCGCCGCCGGCATCCACCTTGGGTTCAGTATCCTGGTCGCCATCGCGGTGACCGCGTTGATTTTGCTGGTGTGGTACCCCGGGCTCTACTACAAGGCCTCCGGCGCCGACCACCTGTTCGTCGTCCTGATGTCGGTCGACGTCGTCGCCGGCCCCTTGCTGACGTTGATCCTCTACCGCCACGGCAAACCCGGCCTCATGTTCGACCTGGCCACCATCCTGGTGTTGCAGCTGGCTGCACTGGCCTATGGGCTGTCGGTCATCGTCGGTTCGCGCCCGGTGTTCCTGGTCGGTGCGCTGGATCGCTTCGTCGTTGTCGCGGCGAACCAGATCGACCCGGCCGAGATTCCGACCGACCCGGCCAGCCCATACCGCGAGCTCTCGCTGACCGGACCGCGTCTGGTCGGCTTCGCCCTGCCGGAGGATGTGGAAGCCCGCAATCAGGCCATGTTCGACGAAATCGCCGGCAAGCAGGCCGAAATGCGCCCGCGCTTCTACCGCCCCTTCGCGGAGAGCACTGCGAAGCTGCTGGCCAGCGCGCGCACGCTCGATCAACTGCTCGCGCGGCCGGCGCCGGACGGCACTGCTGTGCGCGTCTGGATCGAAGGCTCGGGTCGGCGCCCCGCAGAGCTTCGCTGGTTGCCCCTGCAGGCGCGCAAGCGCGACATGGTGATGCTCATCGACGCGCAAACCGCGCAGCCGGTCGGCATGCTCGAAATCGCCCCCTGGTGATGGCCGGCCTTCAGCCCGGCTGCTGCGGGGCGACGCGAGCCACGCTGCCGCAAACAACAGCGCTTCACCAAGGATCAGCGCCAGCCTGAAGGTCACCGCAGCCGTGACGACCAGGGCCGCCCCGGCGACTGCCGGCAGCATCTGGGTGAGGACACTCTCGCGCACGCCGACACCACCCGGCGCACCAATCACGAGGTAGCCGGCGACCCAGGAAAGGCAGGCCGCCGGCAGCAGTTGCCAGGCGAGACGAATGTCACCGGCCAGCCAGGCGAGGGCCGCGCAGGTCAGCCCGAAGTACAACGCAGTACAGCCGATCGTCGCCAGGACGTGCATGATCGCCGCTGGCCGCCGGGTCTGGTGGAAGGCGAGGGCGGTCGCCGCCAACAGCAGCAGCACACCGGCCAGGGGCAGCGGCGCATGCTGCAGCCATGGCGCCGGCAGCGCCGACTCATCCGATCCGGCGCCGATCAGCGCGCATCCGATCAGGATCATCGACTCCAGCGTGGTCGCCCACAGCAGTTGCGCATGGCTGAGGCCGGCGTTGCGGCCCAGCCAGTGGCGTGCGCCGAAGTGTGCGACGTTGCCGGGGAGGTACTTGGCCGGCTGGCTGAGCGCGTAGGCGCGCATCGCAGCGAGCGTGTCGCTGCCGGGATTCAGCGCGCAGGAGCAGCGCCCAGCCGATCGCCAGAGCACATGCCGCCAGCGTGCACGCCAGCGTGGCCAGGCCGAATGCCGTCCAGCCGGGCCAGCGCGCCTCCGCGCCGCGATGCTCCAGCAGCAGGCCGTGCGCCATCCAGGCGCAGCCGGCAGCCGCCATTAGGAGTCCTGCCCGCTTGAGCCAGCGGACTAGCGGACCCGGCACAGCGCCATGGTCCATGGCAGCGGATAGCGCGTCGCCACCACCGTGGTGCGCGCGCGCAGCAGGCGCAGGAATGCCCCCGCGGACCAGTGGTTCACGTGCCCCGGCGTGTTGCCCAGGTCGCGCAGGTAACGCCCGCGGCAGAGGTTCAGGATGCGCCAGAGCGGCTCGCGCGGCACGCTCACCAGCAGCCAGGGATTGGCCATCCCGATGAGCTGGTCGAGGGCGCGTTCCGGGTCCGGGATGTGCTCCAGCACCTCGCAGCACACTAGCAGCGGTGCGCGCGTGCCGCGTTTCGCCAGTTCGTCGACATCCGCCCGCGCGTAGCTGATCGCCAGGCCCGCCGCAGCCGCCCGCCGGTGCGCTTCGTCGACTGCGGCGTCGGCGATGTCGAACCCGCGCACCGCGAAGCCGGCGCGCAGCAGCCGTTGGCACAGCTCGCCCTCGCCGCATCCGACCTCGATCGCGCTGCGTTCCGGCTGTGCCAGCGCCAGCGCCAGGAATGCGTCGAGGAAGCCGCCGACCATCCAGCGCGCGATCGGGTTGCGCGTGTGGTACTTGTCGTAGTGATTGCCCGCCGGCTGGTGCACGTCGCTCACCGCGCGGCGTCCTTTCCAGCTACCTCGCGCTGCGCTTGCTCGAGCCGCCGCAGGCGCCACTCGATGCGCTCCAGCAGACGCCGGTTGACTGAGATGAGATCGGCGAGGAAGCCCAGGATGAAGGTGATCAGGCCGATCGTCACGCAGGCGGCCGCCAGGATGACCGATTGCACATGCCCTTCGCCAAAGCCCATTGCCTTCAGGATCAGGTAGCGGATACCGGCGATCAGGCCGATACCGGTGAAGGCCAGGCTCACCATCCAGAAAAAGGTCAATGCGCGATAGGTGGCGAAAATCCGCACGATCGTGCCCAGCGACTTGCTGATGTAGTCGGCGACGCCGCGCACCAGGCGCGAGGGCCGCAGGTCGCGGTTGGTGCGGATCGGCACCGACAGCACCCGGATATTGCTGCGCCCCGCCTGGATCAGGGTTTCCACGGTGTAGGTGTAGGTGTTGAACACGTTCAGTCGCATCGCCACGTCGCGGGTCATCGCCCGGAAGCCACTCGGGGCATCGGCGACATCGGTGCCCGACGCCATCCGGACGACCAGGCTGCCGAGCCGCTGCAGACGCTTCTTCAGCCAGGAAAAATGCGCGGTCTGCTCGATCGGCCGGGCGCCCACCACCAGGTCCGCCTTGCCGTCGATGATCGGCGCCACCAGTCGCTCGATGTCGCGCGCGTCGTACTGGTTGTCCGCATCGGTGTTGACCACGATGTCCGCGCCGGCGCTGATCGCATGCTCGAGGCCGGTCATGAACGCCGCCGCGAGCCCGCGGTTGGTCGGGTGGATCACCACATGGTCCACCCCGTGCGCGCGCGCGGTGCCCGCGGTGTCGTCGTGCGACCCGTCGTCGATCACCAACCACTCCACACTGTCGCATCCGGCGACCGCTGCGCGGCAAGTCGGCGAGCGTGACCGGCAGGGTCTCCGCCTCGTTGAAGCAGGGGATCTGGATGATCAACTTCACGCACGCACCGCCCGCAGGGAAAGCGCTAGCGTACACCGGCGGGCGTGGCGCGGCGCGGCTCCAACTGGAGGGCTTCCAGCCGGCTGCGCGCCGATCCGCGACACAAAGTGACCCTGAGCGGCAAATCAAACCCGCCGGCGTGTGGTCGAATAGCCGCGCTGCGGCTTGCCCGCTATCGGGCCAGCCCACAGCACGTTTGATAATTGCGACGGAATTGGTCTATAGCACGGCCAGTGGCACGGGGATTGCATCCGTCGCAATGCGGACTGAATGGCGTGGCTCCCGGAGTGAAAGGATTCGACTCCGCCCAAGTCTGATCGATCCGCTAACCAGCGTCCCATTGCAATCCCTTCGCGAGAGGAAAAAGTCATGTCGAAGATCCAGAAAGGTTTCACCCTGATCGAACTGATGATCGTGGTCGCGATCATCGCCATCCTGGCCGCCATCGCGCTGCCGGCCTACCAGGACTACACCATCCGCGCCCAGGTCGGTGAAGGCCCGATCAACGCCGCGGCGTTGAAGACCGCCATTGCCGAGTTCCGCGCCGACCGTGGCGGCTGGCCGACCAACAATGCTTCCGTCGGCATCACCAACACCGTCAGCGGCACCTATGTGGCCAGCATCGCCAACGCGTCAGGTCGCGCTCCTGATCACCTACGGCAACAACGCCAATACCGCGATCGCGGCCTCGACCATGACCCTCCGCGCCGCCGTGAACGCCAATGGCGACGTCTCCTGGGTCTGCGGTAATCGCGCTGCGCCAACCGGCTTCACCGTTGCGGGCAACCCGGCGACTGCCACGTCCGTGCTGGCCAAGTACCTCGCTGCGAACTGCCGCGCGTAAGCTGCATCCTGCGTCGCGCGAACGGCCCGCATTGCGGGCCGTTCGCTTTTTCCGTTTCCGAGCTACGCCATCACGCCCTGCAGTGGGACCTGTGCTGACGCTGCGCAGCCGGGCTCGGCCGGCGTCCGTCCCGCACGGTCAGGCATGCCCTCCCGTTTGGCGCCCCCCCTGTCAGGGTTCTCCCTTACCCAGAGCGTCAGCTTCGCCCCTTGCGTGTCAGCCATGGCCCTCGGGCCCTGCCGGCCAGCCCCCAGTCCCGGCAGAAATCGTGACGCAAGTCTCGCGCCCGGGCGCCTCCGGTCATGGCACATCTTTTGCAGTCTCATTCGGCAAAGGTCTCGCGGCCTGCGGGGTCTCTCAGGCTGCATTGGGAGGATTGGCATGAACAGCATCCGGATCGATCGCGGTTTCACCCTGATCGAGTTGATGATCGTGGTGGCCATCATTGCCATCCTGGCGGCGATCGCGCTCCCCGCATACCAGGACTACACGATACGTTCCCAGGTCAGCGAGGGGACTATCGTCTCCGGCGGACTGCGCATCGCAGTGCGCGACTTCTATTCCGACCGCGGCAGCTGGCCGACCAACAACGCGTCCATCGGTATCACCGGTACGGTCTCCGGAACCTACGTCCAGTCGGTCATTCTGAATACCGGCGTGCTTGTCGTGACCTTCGGCAACAACGCCAACAGCCGGATCCAGGGCTCGACCCTCGGGGTGGCTGCCGCGGTCAATTCGAACGGCGACGTGGCCTGGGTGTGCGGAAACCGCGCGGCGCCCTCGGGCTTCACCGAAGCCGGGGCGGGCGCGGCGGCGGCGACAGGAATCGATCCGAAATTCCTGCCTTCGAACTGCCGCCTGTAATCGGGGCGCAGCGCAGGGGCGCTCGCGCTGCCTGCCCGGTCGCCGTATGCTCGGCAGAGTCAGTCAGCCCAGTCGGCCGGGCATACTGGACGCCACGGCCCCCGGATCGCCCCCTTGCCCATGCTCAACCCCCTGCGCCGCGCGACGCTGCTGTTCCTCGCGGGGCTGACGCTGGCCTTCCTGGTCTACCTCCCCGGGCTGCACGGCGGATGGGTTTACGACGACTTCGCCTTCATCGTCTCCAATCCCGCCGTCCACGTTGAATCGCTGAGGCTGTCCGAGTGGGCCGCAGCCGCCAATTCGTTTCCAGCCGCGCACCAGGGACGCTGGCTCGGGATGCTGAGCTTTGCCGGCAACCACTACCTCGGTGGCCTCGAACCCTGGGGTTACAAGCTGGCCAACCTGCTGATCCACCTGCTGAATGGCTGCCTGGTGGCGTTGGTCCTGGACGCCTTGCTGGCACTTCGGCGCGAGGTCCAGCCAGGTGCGCAGGGAACCGCAGCGAGCGACCGGATCCACGCGGTGCTGATCGCGATCGCGTGGATGCTGCTGCCGGTCAACCTCACCGCAGTGCTGTATGTGGGGCAGCGACTGGAATCGCTGTGCAATACCTTCGTCCTGCTCGGGTTGCTGCTGTACGTCCGCGTGCGTGCCCGCGACTGGCGGGGCGCGGCAGGTGGCCTGCGCCTGCTCCCGGCGCTCGGCGCGTGCACGCTGCTGGGGGTCCTGGTCAAGGAATCGGCGGTGCTGCTGCCGCTGTATGCCGCGTGCATCGAGGTCGTGCTGCTGCAATGGCGCCGGCGGGACGGCGACTGGAGCCGCCCGGCGCTGGCCACCCTCGGCGCGACGCTGGTCGTGCCGCTGATCGCCGGCCTGATCTGGCTGGCTACATGGGTCGGCACCGAGCGCGCCTACAGCCGCAGCTATGACACGGTCGAGCGCCTGCTGACCCAGGGACGCGTTTTGATCGACTACGTGCACTGGACCCTGCTGCCCAACCTGAGCCGCTTGACCCTGTATCACGACGATGTCGTGGTTTCCCGGGACCTGTGGACGCCGGCCACCACCCTGCCATCCTGGCTCACGATTCTGGTCCTGATTGCCGCAGCCGTGCGGGTGCGTCGCAGCCGGCCGCTGTTTGCGCTCGGCGTGCTGCTGTTCTTCGCCGGGCATGCGCTAACGTCCACGGTCATTCCGCTCATGCTCGCGTTCGAGCATCGCAACTATTTCCCGTCGATCGGCTTGTTGCTGGCGCTCGCTTCAGTGATCGGACTGGAAACGCGGCTTCTGCAGCTGCGCATGCAATGGGTGGTGTACGCGGGGTTCCTGCTGCTGTACGTCGGCACCACCCAGCTGCGCGCGCTGGAATGGAGCCACCCGCTGCGGTTGGCCGCCAGCGAGGCGGCGAAGCGACCGGATTCGGTGGATGCGCAGTATGGCTATGTACGCACGCTCATCCGTGCAGCCGGTGGCGACCCTCGTTCGGAGTTGATCGACACCGCAATTCAGCTGCTGCGAGGCAAGCGCGGCATGCCGGGTTCCGGGTTGTTGTTCGAGCACGCCCTGGTCGTGCTGCTGGCCAAACGCGGTGCGCCCGAGGAGCCGGAGCTGTGGGCCGCGATGCGTACCACCGCGCTGGCGCACCCGCCGCGCGCGAGCGACGTCTCGGCCATCGCTACGCTCTACGACTGCATGCTTCGGCAAGAATGTCCGCAACGCTTCGACGAACTGCGCGGCGTGCTCGAGGCGATCCTCACCCATCCCAATGCCGAGGCCAATCTCCACTCCATCCATGGGCTCCTGCTTGCGCGCCAGCGTGACCTCGCGGGTGCGCGCGCCGCGTTCGCGCGCGCGCTGACGCTGGCGCCGCGGAACCCGGACTTGCGCGCCAAGTACGTGCACATGCTGATCGAGGCCGGCGACGCCACTGCGGCGCGGGCGGAACTTGACGCGCTGCGCCGGCTTGGCGCCTTCGGCAGCGTGGATCACCTGGTCGGACCCCTGCAGGGCCGGCTGGATCGGCTCGAAGCGCGGCCCTGAGCGGGCGGGACGGGCGCGCCCCGCGGGCCTTACCTCAGTCGATCCCCAGGCGTTTGAGCCGGTAGCGCAGCGCGCGGAAGGTGATGCCTAGCTTCTTGGCCGCGGCGGTCTTGTTGTAGCGGCACTCCTCCAGGGCCTTGTTGATGGCCTCGCGCTCGAGGGTGTCGATGTAGTTCTCCAGGCCCACCCGCTGCGCACCGGCGAGCACGCTGGTCTCCGCCGCAGGGGCGCCGGCGGCGACCGGCGCAGCCGCTGCGGCGACCTCGCCCCCGGCCGACACGCGCGAATTGAGCTGCAGGTCCTCGGCGCGGATCACGTCGCCGTCGCTGAGCGCCACCGCGCGCTCCAGGATGTTCTCGAGCTCGCGCACATTGCCCGGGAAGTCGTAGGCCTGCAGTTCCGCGAGTGCCTGCGGGGACAGTGTCGGCCGCGCGATCGCCCACTCGGGCGCGAGCTTGTCGAGATAGCGCTCGGCGAGCGGCGCGATGTCCTCGCGGCGCTCGCGCAGCGGCGGCATGCGCAGTTCGATGACATTGATGCGGTAGTAGAGGTCCTGGCGGAACTCGCCGCTGTCGACCAGCCGCGCGAGGTCCTTGTGGGTGGCGCTGACGATGCGCACGTCCACCGGGATCTCGGCGCGGCCGCCGATCGGGCGCACCGACTTCTCCTGGATCACGCGCAGCAGCTTGACCTGCATGTGTTGCGGCAGTTCGGCAATCTCGTCGAGGAACAGGGTGCCGCCGTGGGCGGCCTGGATCAAGCCGTCCTTGTCGCCATGGGCGCCGGTGAAGCTGCCCTTCTTGTGGCCGAAGAACTCGCTCTCCATCAATTCGGTGGGAATCGCGCCGCAGTTGACCGGCACGAAGGGCCCGGCCGCGCGCGGACCCTGCTCGTGGATCGAGCGCGCGGCCAGCTCCTTGCCGACCCCGGATTCGCCGTAGATCAGCACTGGCGCCTGGCTGCGCGCGAGCTTGGCGATTGTGGCCCGGGCGCGCTGCATCGCCGGCGACTCGCCGAACAGCCGCGGCTCGCTCGGCCCACCCGGCACGCGCTCGGCGCGCAGGCGCAGCGCGGTCTTGACCAGGTTGCGCAGGACGTTCAGGTCGACCGGCTTGGACACGCAGTCGAAGGCCCCGGCACGCAGGGCCTGCACCGCCGCCTCGGCGTTGCCGTAGGCGGTGATCATCGCCACCGGCGTGTCCGGGTGCTGGCGACTCATCAACTCGATGAACTCGTGACCGTTGCCATCCGGCAGGCGCATGTCGGTGAAGCAGAGGTCGTAGTTCGCCTTGCCCAGCAGAGCGCGCGCTTCCGCCAGCGTCGCCGCCGAATGCACGCTCAGGCCGAGGCGCGTCAGCGTCAGCGTCAGCAGCTCGCGGATATCCGCTTCGTCATCGAGGATCAGTGCCTGACCTTTTTCCATGGGCGAGCTCCGGGGCCGTCGGGGGAGGATAGCGGTTGGGGATCAGCAACTAGAAATCAGCAATTGGCGATTGGGGCGCATCGACGAGGTCTACTGTCGCGAAAAGGTGCTCGGCCGACGACGGATCCGACCAAGCGCGCCCCAATCGCCGGTCGCCAACAGCCAATGGCTGCTCTCAGGCCAGATCCCGCTGCGGCACCGCCAGCTGGATGCGGAAGCAGCTGCCGCCACCCGGCACATTCACGTACTCGATGCTGCCCTGGTTGGCGCCAAGCAACTGCTTGCAGATGTACAGGCCGAGCCCGGTGCCGTCGGCGCGGGTGGTGAAGAAAGGTTCGAACAGCTGGCGCTGGTGCGGCGCCGGGATGCCGGGGCCCCGATCGATGATTTCCACCAGAGCGCCCTGGGTGGGATTGGGCTGGCGGATGCGCAAGGTGATGTCGGCCGGCTGGTCGGGCTGGCGCCCGTAGCGGATCGCGTTGCGCAGCAGGTTCCACACCGCCTGGGTGAGCTGCGAAGGGTCCACTAGCGCGCGCGCGTCGCGGTTGTCGACCACCAGCCGCAGTTGGTCCTGGCCCAGCGGCTGGGCCTGCTTGAAGTCGGTGACCAGGCCATGACCCCAGGAGGCGAGGTTGATGCACTCGGGGCGCGAGCGTTCGCGCCGCGACAGTTGCAGCACGTTCTCGACGATGCCGTTCACCCGCCCGCAGTGGTTCATGATGATCTCGATCAGGCGCCGGTCGGCGTCCGGCATCTCCTCCGACTCCGCGAGCAACTGCGCGGCGTGGCTGATCGCCGCGAGCGGATTGCGCACCTCGTGCGCGATGCTCGCGGACAGGCGCCCGAGCGAGGCGAGCGTCAGCTCCTCGGCGCGCCGGTAGACCATGCTCTCGTCTTCCAGGAAGCACAGCGTGGCGGCATCGTCCTCGCCGCCCAGGCGGGTGAAGCGCGGCACCACCGCGGGCACGCCCTGGGCGATCTGGATCGGCACGTTGTTGTGCTTGCCGGTGGTCAGCCAGTAGCGCCAGCGGTCGTACAGATCGGGCGAAAGCCTGCGCACATCGTGCTCGGTGTGCGGCGGCGTGCCGAGCAGGTACCAGCCGGATTCGTTGAAGCGACGCACGTGACCGTCGCCGTCGAGCACCAGGATCCCGGTGCGCATGCGCTGAATGATCAGTTCGTTGATCTGCGCCAGATTGGCGATATCGACGCCCTGGCGTTCGACCATTTCCTGGCTTTCGCGGGTCAGCCGCGCCAGCCAGTAGAAAATCGCCACCGTCAGGAAGAAAGCGGTGCCCAGCAGCGCCGCCTGCGCGAGGTTGCGATCGGTGGTGCGCTCAAGGCCGATCGAATAGATCGACTCGGACAGCAGCGTGACCGTTGCGATTGCCGCCGCGAGCAAGGCCAGGCGTCCCGGCAGCAGCAGCGCCGACATCGCCACCGTGATCAGCAGCAGCACACCGACGCCGCTGGACAGGCCGCCGAAGACGAACAGCAGCAGTCCGCCCATGACCAGATCGAAGCCGACGCCGATCAGGGTCAATGTGGTCACGCCGAAACGCCGGGCCTCGCTCGCGGTGAACACCGCCGCCGCCGCCAGCGCATACAGCAATACTGCGACCTGGCCGCTGGTCAGCAGCGGCCCGCCAATATCGAAATAGCGCTTGCCGAGGCTCGACAGCAGCAGCAATCCGAACACCGCCGCGACCAGCACCCGGTAAAGGTTGAACAGGCGCAGTTCGTACCAGCGGAGAGCCTCCGATGGCGCCGGCGAGTCGCTGCGGTTGCTGCTGGAAAGGCGCATCCGGACGGCGTTTGGGAGGATGTCAAGCCGACTATAGCATCGCGGTTTTGCCGCGCAGATTCCGCCCCGTGCAGGCATGCTCGCAACCGCGCATGCCAATGGGCTGAACGCGGTGGTGCCGCGCGCTAAATTTCCACTTGGCGCGGCGCAGTGCTTTCATCACAATACGCGCCAATTTTGCGCAGGGCACGCGCATCTCACAACGACAACGCCCACGCGAGCTTTCGATCAGGAGACAGGATGAACTTCCACGAGTACCAAGCGAAGGACTTGTTCGCGCAGTATGGAATTCCGGTGCCGCAGGGCATCGTCGCGAACACAGTCGATGCCGCCGTCGAAGGCGCGCGCCAGATCGGCGGCGACCAGTGGGTGGTGAAGGCACAGATCCACGCCGGCGGGCGCGGCAAGGCCGGCGGCGTCAAGGTGGTCAAGACCCTGACCCAGGTGCGCGATGCCGCGGCGAAAATGCTCGGCACCAAGATGACCACCTACCAGAGCGGTGGCCGCGCGCTGCCGGTCAACCAGGTGCTGGTCACCGAAGCCACCGAGATCAGCAAGGAGTTGTACCTGTCGATGCTGGTCGACCGCACCGCGCGTGCGGTCACTTTCATCGCCTCGCCGATGGGCGGCGTGGATATCGAGCAGGTCGCGCGCGAGCACCCGGAAAAGATCTTCACCGTCGAGGTGAACTTCATGCAGAGCCTGCAGGCCTTCGAATGCCGCAAGCTCGGCTTCGCGATGGGCCTGGGTGCCAAGCAGACCTCGCAGCTGGCCAAGATCATGCTGGCGATGTTCCAGCTGTTCAATCAGTGCGACATGAGCCTGATCGAACTGAACCCGCTGGTGATCAACAGCGCGGGTGACCTGATGGCGCTGGACGGCAAGCTCAACTGCGACGACAACGCGCTGTTCCGCCAGCCCAAGCTGGAAGCGATGCGCGACGTCTCGCAGGACGACCCGCTGGAAGCACAGGCAGCCAAGCACGACCTGAATTACGTCTCGCTGGACGGCAACATCGCCTGCATGGTCAACGGCGCCGGCCTGGCGATGGCGACGATGGACGTGATCAAGCTCTACGGCGGCGAGCCGGCGAACTTCCTCGACGTGGGCGGCGGCGCCACCACCGAGCGCGTCACCGAGGCCTTCAAGCTGATCCTCGGCAACGACAAGGTCAAGGCGATCCTGGTCAACATCTTCGGCGGCATCGTCCGCTGCGACCTGATCGCCGAAGGCATCATCGCTGCGGTCAAGGAAGTCGGGATCAGCATCCCGGTGGTGGTGCGTCTGGAAGGCACCAACGTCGAGAAGGGTCGCGATCTGTTGAAGTCGAGCAATCTGTCGCTGATTCCGGCCAGTGATCTGGCCGATGGTGCGCAGAAAGCAGTCGCAGCCGCCAAGGGCTGATCACAAGGACGTCGAGGAGCAGTCATGGCAGTTTTGGTCAACAAGAAGACGCGGGTGATCTGTCAGGGATTCACCGGCACGCAGGGCACCTTCCACTCCGAGCAGGCGCTCGACTACGGCACCAAGCTGGTCGGCGGCGTGACCCCGGGCAAGGCCGGCAAGGACCACATCGGCCTGCCGGTGTTCAACACCGTGCAGGACGCGGTCGAGGAGACCGGCGCCGAGGCGAGCATGATCTTCGTGCCGCCGCCGTTCGCGGCCGACGCGATCCTGGAAGCCGCGGATGCCGGCATCAAGGTCATCGTGGCGATCACCGAGGGCATCCCGGTGCTCGACATGCTGCGCGTCAAGCACGTGCTCAGCACCTACTACCCCGGGACCTACCTGATCGGCCCCAACTGCCCGGGCATCATCACCCCGGGCGAGTGCAAGATCGGCATCATGCCGGGCTTCATCCACAAGCCCGGCAAGGTCGGCATCGTGTCGCGTTCCGGCACCCTGACCTATGAAGCCGTGTACCAGACGACCAAGGTCGGCCTGGGTCAGAGCACCTGCATCGGCATCGGTGGCGATCCGATCCAGGGCATGAACTTCGTCGACTGCCTGCGTCTGTTCCAGGACGATCCGCAGACCGAGGCCATCATCATGGTCGGCGAGATCGGTGGTAGTGCAGAAGAAGAAGCCGCGGAGTTCATCGCGGAATACGTGACCAAACCCGTGGTTGCCTACATTGCCGGTGTGGCTGCGCCGGCTGGCAAACGCATGGGTCACGCTGGCGCCATCATCGCCGGCGGCAAGGGCACGGCAGCAGCCAAGTTCGAAGCGCTGGACCGCGCCGGAGTGACGACGGTGCGTTCCCCCACGGAATTGGGAGAAGCGATCCAGAAGCGCCTGTCCGGCGCCAAACCAAAATCGTCATCCACGAAGGGGAGTGCCATCATGAAGACTGAAACCGTGACGCAAGACGTGCCGGCGGCGGCTGCCGCTCCGGCGAAGAAGGCTGCACCGGCGAAGAAGGCCGCAGCGAAGCCCGCAGCCAAGAAGGCTCCGGCTGCCAAGGCGGCTCCGGCCAAGAAGGCCGCGGCTCCGAAGGCCGCCGCTCCGGCGAAGAAGGCTGCGCCCGCCAAGGCCGCTCCGGCCAAGGCTGCGCCGGCCAAGAAGGCTGCGGCTCCGAAGGCTGCCGCCCCGGCGAAGAAGGCTGCGCCCGCCAAGGCCGCTCCGGCCAAGGCTGCGCCGGCGAAGAAGGTAGCGGCTCCGAAGGCTGCCGCCCCGGCGAAGAAGGCTGCGCCGGCCAAGGCCGCTGCTCCGGCCAAGGCCGCTCCGGCGAAGAAGGCCGCGGCTCCGAAGGCTGCCGCTCCGGCCAAGAAGGCTGCACCTGCCAAGGCTGCTCCGGCTGCCAAGAAGCCCGCCGCGAAGAAGGGCAAGTAAGCGTGCCGAGCGCCGGCTTGCCGGCGCCACGGACCTGATTCGGGGCGGCGGCATTCGCCGCCCCCTTTTCGGTCCGCCCCGTTTCATCGCATTCCGCTGCCAGGGAAAGCCGTGTATCGCATCGCCCTTGCGCAGTTCGATTTCCCGGTCGGCGCGGTGCAGGACAATGCCCGCCGCATCCGCGCGCTGCGCGAGCAGGCCGCCGCATCCGGCGCCCGCCTGCTGCTGACACCCGAACTTGCGCTGTCCGGCTACCCGCCGGAAGACCTGCTGTTCCGTCCCGGCTTCCAGGCGCGCATCGACGGCGCGCTGTCGGATCTTGCGGATGACGCCTCCACCACCGAATTGCTGATCGGCCATCCCGCACGCCAGGACGGCCGCCTGTACAACTGCGCCAGTTTCGTCAGCGGCGGCCGGGTGGCCGCGACCGCGCGCAAGCAGCGCCTGCCGAACTACACCGTGTTCGACGAGAAGCGCTACTTCTCGGAGAGCCAGGGCGCGACCGTGATCGACAGCGGCGGCCTGCGCATCGGCGTGCTGATCTGCGAGGACGCCTGGTTCCCCGAACCCGCCGCCGCCGCGCGCGCGCAGGGGGCGCAGATCCTGCTGGTGCTGAATGCCTCGCCCTACCACCAGGGCAAACGCGCGGACCGCGCCGCCGTGCTCGGCGCGCGCGCGCTGGAGAACGGCGTGCCGCTGGTCTACTGCAACCTGGTCGGCGGCCAGGACGATCTGCTGTTCGACGGCCAGAGCATGCTGTTCGCCGCCGACGGCTCGCTGACCGCCTGCGCGCCGGCCTTCGGCGAGCACCTGCTGCTGATCGACCTGATGCCTGGCGAGACCGTTCAATGCAGCCCGGTCGACTGGCCCGCCGCGCCGCGCGAACCGGCCGAGGCCGAGGTGTACCGCGCGCTGGTGCGCGCCACCGGCGACTATGTGCGCAAGAACGGTTTCGCACACACCCTGATCGGACTATCCGGCGGCATCGACTCGGCGCTGACACTGGCGATCGCCGTCGATGCGCTTGGCGCGGACCGCGTGACCGCGGTGCGCCTGCCCAGTCGCTACACCTCCGCGCTCAGCAATGACGAAGCCCTCGCGCAGGCAATCGCGCAGGGCGTGCGCATCGAGACCCTGCCGATCGAAGGGCCGGTGCAGGCTTTCCTCGACACGCTGGCGCCGGTGTTCGCCGGACGCGCGCCGGACCTGACCGAGGAGAACCTTCAGGCGCGCTGCCGCGGCGTGCTGCTGATGGCGATGAGCAACAAGTTCGGCGGCCTGCTGCTGACCACCGGCAACAAGAGCGAGATGGCGGTCGGCTACGCGACCATCTACGGCGACATGTGCGGCGGATTCGCGCCGCTGAAGGATGTCTACAAGACCCAGGTCTACGCTATCGCCCGCTGGCGCAATACGCTTTCGCCGGTAATCCCGGAAGCGGTGATCGAGCGCGCGCCGTCCGCGGAGTTGCGCGAGAACCAGACCGACCAGGATTCGCTGCCGCCCTATCCGGAGCTGGACGACATCCTGCGCCGCTTCATCGAACTCGACCAGCCGCGCGCGGCGATCGTCGCGGCCGGCCACGACCCTGCAACCGTGGCGCGCGTCACCGGCCTGGTACTGAAGAACGAATACAAGCGTCGCCAGTCCGCACCCGGCCCGCGCGTCACCGCCCGCTCCTTCGGCCGCGACCGGCGCTTCCCGATCAGTTCCGGGTATCGCTGAGCACATCGTCATCACATCGTGGCGACTGCAACCACCGGCGTATCCGGCGCAGCGGGCTGAGGTCGCGGTCGCGCAGCGCGGTCGTCCACCGGGACGGCAGGACTGGATGTGCGTCCTGTGCCGGGCTTGGCGCCATACTCCGGCATCGATCCTGTCGTCCCAAAGCTCATGAAAAGCGCCCTGTTCGTCGACTTCGACAATGTCTACACCCAGCTGCGCGACCTGCAGCCGGACGCCGCGGAGCGCTTCGCGCGCTATCCCTCCGAATGGATCCGCTGGCTGGTGGAGTCGCTTGGCATCCCCGAGGGGCACGATCCGGGCGCGCGCCGGCGCCTGCTGGTACGGCGCTGCTACCTCAACCCGAGCTGGTACCAGAACTACCGCTCGTCCTTCCTGCGCGCGGGCTTCGAGATTGTCGACTGCCCGCCGGTGACCAGCCAGGGCAAGACCAGCACCGACATCCACATGGTGCTGGACATCATCGAGCTGCTGCAGCACGAGACCCGCTACGACGAGTTCATCGTGCTCTCCGCCGACGCCGATTTCTCGCCGGTGCTACGCAAGCTGCGTCGCTATGACCGGCGCACCTCGGTGCTGGCGATCGGCTTTCCGTCGGCGGCCTACCAGGCCAGCGCCGACCTGCTGATCGACGAGCGCCTGTTCGTCGAGAAGGCGCTCGGCCTGCCGCTGGAAGCGGAAGCAGAGGAAGTGCTGCCGGCGCCGGCCGCGGCGGCAGCGGCACCCGCCGCACTACGCCTGACGCCCGAGCAGCGCAGCGAAATCGCGCATTCGATCGAACTGGCGCTGGCGCAGTCGCCCACCCCGGTGGCCGCCGGACTGCTGGCCTCGCGCCTGCGCCAGGCCTATGGTGCGGCGCTCGCCAACTGGGACGGCCACGAGGCCTTCCGCCCCTTCTTCCACTCGCTGAAGCTGGATCACCTGGTGTGGCTCAGCGGGTCCGGCGGGCGCATCGCCGACCCTGCCCGGCATTCGCTGGAGGCACCGGCACTGGCTGCCGACGATGCCGACTGGAGCGGCCACGAGGTGCTGCTGCCGGTCGCCCGCGAAGTGGCGCAGCTGACCGGCGCGCCGCTGTGGTCGCCACCGACCGCGCGCGCGGTGCTCGAATCGCTCGCGGAAGACCTCGCGCAGCATGCCTTCGACCTATCGGCCACCGCGGCGCGCGTGCGCGATGCCTGCGCTGCGCGCAACCCGGGCATCGAGGTCAGCATGCGCGACGTGGTGTTCACCCTGCGCGGCATGCAGTTCAACGGGCACGCCTTCGGCCGCGGCATGGACGACGCCGGCACCCTCGCCGGGCGCCTTTGCAACCAGGTGCTGTTCCTGTGCCAGCGCGAAGGCATGCTGGTGGACGACGACCGACGCGCCCAGGTGCGCCAGTGGCTCGGCGGAGATCTGCTGGGATAGCGCGGCGGGCGTGCTTTCTGGGCGTCGTGCTGGTCGACAGCGCCGGCGACGACTGGGAGCAGGCCACCATGGGCCATGACATCCTGAAGCGCTTGGCGCTTGACTACAGCCAACTCACGACCGACGTCGCCTGAGTTGGCAACAGCGCAGTCGGTCCTGGTCGCGCAGCGACGCACGTGCTCGCTCGATGCTGGCGATCAAGCGAAGGCGGCCCGCATGATCAACGTGCATCATTGCATCCACAGCCCCCATGATCCTTGGGGTGCGCACGGCGAGCCCTCAACAACATCGGGTTCCACACAAACATCGCCTGGAGGGCTGGTCATGGTTCGCCTTGCAATGCAGATGATCACGCTGCTGCTGATGCCATTGCTGGCGTTTTCGCTGTCGGCGCAGGAGGTCTACAAATGGACCGACGACCAGGGCGTCGTCCATTTCAGCGATCGCAAGCCCGCCGACGCACCCGCACACACCGTGCAACTCGAAGCTGCGCCGGCCACGGCCAGCGCGAGCGCCGCCCCGGCGCCCGTCCAGAGTGCGCCGGACGAACCTGCCGCGACGCGCAAGCGCCCGCTCAACATCACGATGTACTCGACGGCTGATTGCGGCTACTGCAAGCGGGCGCGCAACTATTTCGCCACGCGCAAGCTGCGTTATGTCGAACGCGACATCGGCAACCCGCAGAACCATGCCCAGTGGACACGCCTGGGAGGCCGCGCCGTTCCCCTGTTCGTCATCAACGGCCAGGTGAGCAGCGGGTTCAACGCCGACGGCATGACCCAGCAATTGCGCCGCTTCGGCTGGTAAGGCGCCGGAGCCTTCTCGCACGACAGCGCGGAGTTGGTGCGAGTGCAGCCGGTCTGCAGCACCATGTCGCTCGCAGATCCGGTCGCGCAACTCAAGCGGTGTCTGCGTCGATCGCCAACTGCCGTCCGGGCGCGGCTTTCGGTCGCCGCGCGGACTGCGCATTCACTGCGCCGTTACGCGGCTCGCGTCGCTCAGCAGCAATCCGCCTGGTTATCCGGCGCAACGCACTTCCACGCGCCGATTGAGCGAGCGGCCGATCTCGTCGTCATTGGGGGCGGCAGGGCGCGATTCGCCCGCGCCGGTGGCCCGCAGGCGGGCGGCGGGCAGGCCGCGAAGTACCAGCGCGTCGACCACCGCCTGGGCCCGGCGTTGCGACAGTTGCTGGTTGTAGCTCGCCTCGCCTTCGCTGGAGGTGTGACCTTCGATGTCGATGTCCATTCGGCGGTCGCGCAGACCATCGAACAAAGCGGCCAGCACGGGCTCCGAGTCGGCGCGAATGGTGGCCGAGTCGAAGTCGAAGCGGATGCCGTGAATCACCGACCCGCAACCCAGCGTCGCTCCTTCGGGCGCGTTGCAGGCCTTGCCGACCGTTGCAACGCTGCCGGCATCGAAAAGGTAGAACGGTGCGCCGTTCGTCGATCGCATGAGCTGCAGGCGCCCATCGTCGTCCAACGATGCCACGAAGGCGCTCGGCACCCCGGTGCGCACGGCCTTGCCGGTGGCGTGCAGCAGCCGCCCCTCCACCGTTCCCTGCAGCCGCCCTTCGCCGTTGTCGTAGCAGCCGCTGACCACGGGGCCCTGCTGCTGCAGTTGCAAGGCCACGCCGCGCCCCTTCCAGGCGCCGCCAAAGCCGGTGTCCAGCGGCGTCGCGTCCTGGCGGCCGGTACCGACGATCTCGCTGAAGCTCAGGGTTACCGGCACCGGCGGCTGCGGCACATCGAGCCCACCCGTCAGTTCCAGCCGAACCCAGCGCACCGGGTCACGATTCAGCACCGTCAGCAAGGTCTGCTGGCCAGCCTTCGCATGCGCCGCCAGCGTGGCCGTAGCCAGTTGCACGAAGCCGTCGTGCGACGAGCGGGCAGACCCCCAGACCGAAACCTCGCGCACGAAAGTCTGTTGTGGGCTGGGTGTCTCCAGCACGTCGGGCACCGCGAACTGCTCGAATACGGTGGCCGCTGGCAAGGCATAGACCAGGGCGATGCGGGTCGAGGCTGGCACCGGCCGCGTAAGCGCGAAGCCGGCGTTCGAACCGTCGATCGCGCGGATCGCCTGTTCGGTCGTCACGCGCGCAGCGGCATCACCCTCCACGCGTAACGGAACCGCGCCGTGGGCAAAGCTCAAGAGATCGGGCGACTGGGCCTGCACAGGGCCAATCGCCAGCAGGGCCACGGTCCAACACCATCGCTTGTACATTCCGCATCCTCGCTTGACTGGCGCCGCAGGTCGCCGTCGGGCCGGCGTAGGCGCACCGAGTATCGCAGCCCTCGCGCCGGGGCACGCGGCCTCACCCACGTGCCCCGTCTCACAGCAAGCGCTGGGTGATCGCCTTCAGCACTGCATGCGTGCGGTCACGACAGTCGAGCTTGACCAGGATGTCGCTGATGTAGTTCTTCACGGTGCCCTCGGAGAGGTGCAGGGTGCGCCCGATTTCCTTGTTCGAATAGCCGCCGGCGACCAGCCGCAGGATGCTGGTCTCGCGCTCGGTCAGGTGCAGCTTCGGGCCGATGTGCGGCTCCGCGCGGCGCAGCGCGCGCACGGGCCCGAGACTGACCGGTTGCAGCAGGGTGTCGCCACCAGCGACGCGATGGATCGCCTCGGACAGGTCTTCCGGCGAGGCGTCCTTGAGCAGGAAGCCCTGCGCTCCGGCATCCACCGCGGCGAGCATCAGTTCGCTGTCGTCGAAGGTGGTCAGCAGGATCACCGGGGTCGCATCGCCCGCCTCGCGCAACCGGCCGATCAGCTCGATGCCGCCGACGCCCGGCATACGGATGTCGCTGACGATCACATCGACCGGGCGCTGCGCCAGCGCGTCGATGAGCTGCGCGCCATCGCCGGCTTCCAGCGCCACCTCGATGCCGGCGTATCCGTGCAGCAGCGCGGACAAGCCCTTCAGGACCAGCGCCTGGTCGTCCACCAGCGCGATGCGGATGGCGCGAGTGGCGGACTCAGCCATGCGCGGGCAACACCGCAGTCAGGTCGGCGCCGCCGTTCGCGCGCGGCTTGAGGTCGAGCAGGCCGCCCACCGCGGCCAGGCGTTCGCGCATGCCGGTCAGGCCATTGCCGAAGCGCGACGCGCGCAGCGGCGCGCCATCATTGCCGATGCGCAGCTCCAGGCGGTCGGCATGCCGGTGCAGGCCCACGTCGATGGTGCTCGGGCGCCCATGGCGCAGCGCGTTGGTGATCCCTTCCTGGGCACAGCGCAGCAGGATCTCGGCGCGGTCGACGTCCTCGACGCGCAAGGCGGGATCCAGGTCCAGGCGGAAGCGCGTGCCCGGGATCTGCTGCGCCAGGGTGGCGATCGCCGCCGGCAAATCGATTCCGTCGTGCTTGCGCAGCTCGCTGACCACCGCGCGGATGTCCTGCAGCAATTCGTCGACCAGGGTCGCCGCCACCCGCACTTCCTCGCGCGCCGCGAGTGCCGGGTCGCGCTCGAGCAGGCGCAGATTGAGCTTGAGCGCGGTGAGCTTGTGCCCGGCCACATCGTGCAGCTCGCGCGACAGCCGCAGGCGCTCGCCGCTGCGCGCACTGTCCTCCAGCAGGCGTTGGGTGGCGAGCAGTTCCGCGTGTGTATGCGCCAGCTGCTGGCGCGCCGACTCGGCACTGGTGGCGTAGTGCACGGTCAGCGCGGCAAACGTCTGGAAACCGATCATCGGCAGCAAGGCCAGCAACGCGCTGCTGAGGGAAATGCCCAACAGCCAGATCGCCAGCATCAGTCCATTGATCGCCGCCATGATCGCCAGCGCCTGCCACCGGGGCCACATCGCCACGACTTGCGCCGCAACGATGATCAGCAGGATGCCGGGGCCGCCGTTGCGCAAGCACCAGGTGGCCACGAGCACCGCGGCCGCCTGGGACAGCGCCAGCGCGCGCTCGGCGCCGCGGCCGGTCAGGCGATTGCCGGCAAGGTAGCCCGCCAGCACGAAAAGCAGCGCCAGCAGTCCTCCCCATTGCAGGGCATCCCCGGTAGCCAACCTGGACCAGCGCAGGGACTGCACGGACACCGCCAGCCAGGTGATGTAGGCGGCCAGATTCAGCGGCGCCAGCCAGTGCGTGTTCCACGGCGAGTCGGATACGGCGGTTGGTCGGTTCTCCATGAGCCCAGTGTAGCTGCGCTCGCCGAGCGAACGGACCCAGCCGGTGCAAGTGGTGACTTTACTCACCCTGTCGCGATGACGGTCCGCATCTGCGTCCCGGCCCCGGTCCGGCCGATCCTGCATCCACGCCGATCCCGCCCGGCATTCGTCGCGCAACCCTGGCGGAGGCACCCGACCGAAACGATGGAGGTTCAAGATGAACGCAATCTACCGCTCCCTGCTGCTTTGCACGCTGTCGCTGGCCGCCGGACATGCGCCGGCTGCGTCGCTGTCGGTGGAGGTGGGTACCGGCATGCGGCCCGGCGATCAACTGATGCTGGCGGTGTACGACCGCGAGGACACCTGGCTGGGCAAGTCGCTGCGCGGCGTTCGCGAACCCTTGCCGGCGGCGATCGGCCGCGGGGACTGGCATGCGGTGCGGATCGACGACCTTCCGCCCGGACGCTATGCGCTCGCCGTCTATGTGGACCGCAACGGCAACGGAAAGCTCGACCGCGGCATGTTCGGGCGTCCCACCGAACCCTATGGATTCAGCAATGGCGGCGGCACCTTCGGCCCACCGGACTTCGCGGATGCAGTGGTCGAAGTGGGCGCGGCCGGCGGCGCGATCCGCATCGAACTCAACTGACAGGCAATCACCGGAGCACCCCCATGGACGCATATCGTTTGCTGGTCATCACCCACATCGCCGCCGGCTCCGTTGCGCTGCTGACCTTCTGGACCGCGGCATTCGCGCGCAAGGGCAGCCCGGTGCACAAACGCGCCGGCAAGGGCTATCTGCTGGCGATGCTCGGCATCCTGGCGACCTCGCTGCCGATGGCCGCGGTGTTCCTCGCCCGCGGGCGCATCGGCCTGGGGGTGTTCTTCGCCTACCTGGTGGTGATCACCGGCACCAGCGTGTGGCTGTCCTGGCGCTCGATCCGGATGAAGCGCGATGTGCGCGGCTACCACAACCGGCGCTATCGCATCGTCGGTTGGGCCAATCTGATCGCGGGGCTGGTCGTGTTCGCGATCGGGGTGGATCGCGGCAGCGCTCTGCTGAGCGGGTTCTGCTGGGTCGGCGTGTTCATCGGCATCGGCATGATCCGGCAGGCGCGCAAGCTGCCGACCGCGCCCACCTGGTGGCTGCGCGAGCACTACGGCGCGATGCTCGGCAACGGCGTCGCCACCCACGTGGCCTTCCTCGGCGTCGGCTTGGGCAGCTTCCTGTCGAGCTTCAATCTGCCGATCTTGCAGCTGCTGCCCTGGTTCGGCCCGCTGGGGGTGGCGCTGGTGGCGGGCGCGTACCTCAACCGGCGGTACGCGCCGCGCCAGGCGGCGGCGCGGACATGACGTGGAGTTGTGGGTTCTGGGTTGTGGGCGGCAAAAGCCTGCAATCTCGTACCTTGGTCGCGACCGTGCCAGCTCCTGCTGCCCACAACCCAGAACCCAGAACCCACAACCCTCCTCCCGTATACTCCGCGGCCCGCTCCGCCACGCCCGGCCGCCCGCATGTCCGCTCCGACCTTCCAGGAAATCATCACCCGCCTCAACGCCTACTGGGCGGACCAGGGTTGCGTGCTGATCCAGCCGCTCGACACCGAGGTCGGTGCCGGCACCTTCCATCCGGCGACTTTCCTGCGCTGCCTGGGCCCGGAGCCGTGGAATGCGGCCTATGTGCAGCCCTCGCGCCGTCCGACCGACGGCCGCTACGGCGAGAACCCGAACCGCCTGCAGCACTACTACCAGTACCAGGTGATCCTGAAGCCCTCGCCGAAGGACATCCTGGAGCTGTACTTCGGCTCGCTGAAGGCACTCGGTATCGATCCGCTGACGCATGATCTGCGCCTGGTCGAGGACAACTGGGAATCGCCCACGCTGGGCGCCTGGGGCCTGGGCTGGGAGGTCTGGCTGAACGGCATGGAAGTGACCCAGTTCACCTACTTCCAGCAGGCCGGCGGCATCGAGTGCAAGCCGGTGTCGGGCGAAATCACCTACGGCCTGGAACGCCTGGCGATGTACCTGCAGAACGTCGAGAACGTCTACGACCTCATCTGGACGCGCGGCCCGCAGGGCGTGGTTACCTACGGCGACGTCTACCACCAGAACGAGGTGGAACAGAGCACCTACAACTTCGAGGAAGCCAATGTCGAGGCGCTGTTCCACGCCTTCGACACGCACGAGGCCGAGGCGAAGAAGCTGGTCGAGCGCGGCCTGCCGCTGCCGGCCTACGACCAGGTATGCAAGGCCAGCCACAGCTTCAACCTGCTCGACGCCCGCCGCGCGATCAGCGTGACCGAGCGCCAGCGCTACATCCTGCGCGTGCGCACCATCGCCAAGGCGGTGGCCGAGGCCTATTACGCGCAACGGGAGAAGCTCGGGTTTCCTGGCCTGAAGCGCGTCGCCTGAGCCGACGACCCTGCGCGCTGCGCCGGTGAAGGCGCCGCCACCCACGACTCGAAGAAGCCGAATCATGACCACCACCGCCGACCTGCTCGTCGAACTGCTCTGCGAAGAGCTTCCTGCCAAGGCCGTTGCCGATCTCGCCCACGGGCTGAAGAACGGTTTGTCCGAACGCCTGGCCAAGGCCGGCATCGCGCACCCGGCCGCTCGCGCGCAGGCGCTGTGGACGCCGCGCCGGATTGCCGTGCTGATCCCGGACGTGGCGCTCGCCGCGCCGGAGCAGACCCTGGAGCGCCGCGGCCCGGCGCTGGCCGCCGGGATCGGCCCGGATGGCGCGCCGAGCAAGGCGCTGGCCGGCTTCGCCGCTTCCTGCGGCGTGACGGTGGAAGCGCTGGAGAAGCTGGAAACCGACAAGGGCAGCTGGTTCGTGCATCGCAGCACCAAGCCCGGCGCGCGCAGCGCCGAGGTGCTGCCGGCGATGGTGCAGGAAGCGATCGCGGCGCTGCCGCTGGGCAAGCCGATGCGCTGGGGCGCCAACGAGTTCGCCTTCCTGCGTCCGGTGCACGGGCTGATCGTGCTACTCGGCAGCGAGGTGCTGCCGGCCAGCATCTATGGGGTACAGAGCGGCACCACGACCCGCGGCCACCGTTTCCACGACGCGCGCGACCTCGGCATCGCGCACCCGGCCGATTACATCGCCGCGCTGGCCGCCGCGCACGTCATCGTCGACCCGCAGGCGCGCCGCGAGCGCGTGCGCGCGGAAGTTGCCGCCGCGGCGCAGCGCCAGGGTGGCATCGCGCGCCTGCCGGAAGACCTGATCGACGAGGTCAGCAATCTCACCGAATGGCCGTGCGCGATCGCCTGCTCGATCCCGGCCGAGTTCATGCGCCTGCCGGAGGCGGTGATCGTCACCACCATCGAGACCCACCAGCGCTTCTTCCCGGTGCTGGATGCGGCGGGCAAGCTGACGCCGTATTTCGTCGGCGTGGCCAACATCGAGAGCCGCGATCCGGACGAGATCCGCAAGGGCTACGAGCGCGTGGTGCGCCCGCGCCTGTCGGATGCCGCCTTCTTCTTCGACCAGGACCTGAAGCAGCCGCTGGCCGACCTGGTCGAAGGCCTGAAGACCGTCACCTACCAGCAGAAGCTCGGCACGCTGTACGACAAGACATCGCGCGTGATCGCGCTCGCGCGCGCGGTGGCGCCGGCGGTGGGCGTGGATCCGGGCCTGGCCGAAGCCGCCGCACGGCTGTCGAAGGCCGATCTGTTGACCCGCATGGTCGGCGAGTTCCCCGAACTGCAGGGCCAGATGGGCCGCACCTACGCGCTGGCGCAGGGCCAGCCGCAGGCGGTCGCGGATGCATTGGACGAGATCTACTGGCCGCGCCAGTCGGGTGCGCCGATCGCCGCCAGTCCGCTCGGCCGCGTGCTCGCGATCGCCGAGCGCCTGGACACCCTGGCCGGCATCTTCGCGGTGGGCCTCAAGCCCACCGGCAACAAGGACCCGTTCGCGCTGCGCCGCGCGGCGCTCGGCCTGGCGCGCACGCTGATCGAGGGCGGCATCCGCCTCGACCTGCCGCAGATCCTGGAGCAGGCGGTGCTCGGCGTGCCGGCCCAGAGCCTCAAGGACTACCTCGGCAAGATCGCCAGCGCGGTGTTCTTCGACAACGCAATGGTGGCCAAGCTGGTCGACCAACTGACCGCGCCGGCAGTCAACGAGCTCTACGAGTTCATCCTCGAACGCACGCGCGCCTGGTACACCGATGCCGGCATCACCGGCGACGTGTTCGAGGCCGTCGCCGCGCGCCGCCCGCACGATCTGGTCGACTTCGACCGGCGCCTGAAGGCGGTGCTGGCGTTCAAGCAGCTCAGCGCCTGCCAGAGCCTGGCCGCAGCGAACAAGCGCATCCGCAACATCCTGCGCAAGGCAGCCGAGGGCGGCATCGACGTCGCTTCGCTGGGCCCGGTCGAGTCCGACCGCCTGCACCACGATGCCGAGAAGGCGCTCTACGTGGCCATCGGCGACGCCGAACGCGACAGCGCGCCGCGCTTCGCCGCGGGCGAGTACATCGACGGCCTGAGCCGTCTCGCCGCGCTGCAGGGCCCGGTGGATGCCTTCTTCGAGGGCGTGATGGTGATGGCCGAGGACGAGGCCGTGCGCAACAACCGCCTCGCGCTGCTGGAACGCCTCAGCCAGCTGTTCCTGCAGACCGCGGACGTGTCGCTGCTGGCGGGGTGAGGTTGTCTGTGCCGAGCAAGCTCGGCACTACGTAGCGGAGCTTGCTCCGCTCCGTTCAAGCCACCTGTCAGGCCGCACGCCCCCGCGACGTATGCACGGACGCCGCGCACACCGCGCGGCATCATCCGTCCATGCCGCCGGGAGGCCCGACCATGCTGCGCGCGCTTTGGATTCTCCTGTGCCTGCTGGCCCCGGCTGCGCAGGCGCAGACCTTCTACGTGGCCACCAACGGCGTCGACACGCCGGCCGGCGGCACGCTCGCGGCGCCATGGGCGACGATCACCTACGCGCTGGACCGGGTGCCGGACCAGAGCACGATCCTGGTGCGTCCCGGCACCTACAGCGGGCGCATCCGCATCCGCGGCAACTTCCCGGTGGGCGTGATGGTGCGCTCGGAACTGCCCTACCAGGCGCGCCTGCGCGCCGCAGAGGCGGTGCTGACGATCTACAACGACAGCGCCGACATCCAGGGCATCACGATCGAGGGCTTCGACATCGCGCACACGGGCGCGGGCGCCGCCGCACTGGTGATCCAGATCCAGGATGGGTTCGCCACCCAGACTTCGCGCATCACGCTGCGCGACAACATCCTGCACGACAGCTTCAACAACGACATCCTGAAGATCAACAACGGCGCGAGTGGTATCCGCGTCGTCGGCAACCTGTTTTACAACCAGACCGGATCGGACGAGCACATCGACATCAACTCGGTGGACGATGTGATCGTCGAGGACAATGTGTTCTTCAACGACTTCGCCGCCAGCGGCCGCAGCAATGCCAACGACACCGCGAGCTACATCGTGGTCAAGGACTCCAACGGCGGAGACGACGAATACCTCGGCGCGCGCAACGTGATCATCCGGCGCAATGTCTTCCTCAACTGGCAGGGCAGCACGGGCAACGGCTTCATCCTGTTCGGCGAGGACGGCACTGCGAATTTCGAGGCTTACAACAGCCGTGCGGAGAACAACCTGCTGCTGGGCAACGCCGGCAACACCCAGCGCTCGCCGCTCGGGGTCAAGGGCAGCCGCGACATCGTGTTCCGCCACAACACCGTGGTCGGCAACCTGCCGGCGAATGCCTACGCCACCCGGATCAACCGCGAGGGCGACAACCCGCCGATCGAGGCGGTGCGCTTTGCCCACAACGTGTTCGCCGACGGCGCCGGGTCGATGACGGATTTCTCCGACACGCTGCCGGCGGACCTGTCCACCACGCGGCCATCGCTGCTGGTGCGCAACGCCTACTGGAACGCCGGTAACCCGCTGCCGAACGATCCCGGCGATGTGCTCAATATCGGCAACGACGCCAACCGCATCGAGGCCGATCCGCGCCTACCCGATCCGGCAACGGTTCAGACGCCCTATTGGATCCCCGCGCAAAACCAGTTCAATGGTGGCCACGCGCGCATCCGCGAAGTTTTCGCGGCGCTGGTCGAAACCTACGCCCGACCAGTCGCCGGCAGCGCGCTGATCGACGCCGCCACACCGGGCGGCGACGTGCCCGCCGACGACATCCTCGGCCGCCCGCGCCCCGCGAATGGCGCGGACCTCGGGTGTTACGAGGTGCAAGCGGCGGATGGCGTATTCGCCAACGGGTTCGAGTGAAAGGAGCGGTGAAACGTCAAAGGTCAAACGTCAACGCGCGGCGCCACGATTGACGTTTCACGTTTGACGTTTCACCTGGACCCGCTTGCTGTGCGCGTCCGCGGCAGGCCTAGGCCCTCACGTCGCCTCGGCCCCGCGCCCGATCGCCACCACGCCAGTGCGCGCGAGTTCGACCAAACCGATCGGGATCATCATCTCGACGAAGGCGTCGATCTTGACCGGGGTGCCGGTCAGCTCGAACACGAAGCTGGCCGGCGAGATGTCGATCACGCGGGCGCGGAAGACTTCGGCCAGGCGCAACGCTTCGGCGCGCTGCTCGCCGGTCGCGGCGATCTTCACCAGCGCCATCTCGCGCTCCAGGCCGGGCTTGTCGACCGCCAGGTCGACCACCCGGTGCACCGGCACCAGGCGCCCGAGCTGCGCCTTGATCTGCTCGATCACATCCACCGTGCCGCTGGTGACGATGGTGATCCGCGAGGTGTGCTTCTGGTGGTCGGTCTCGGCCACCGTCAGCGATTCGATGTTGTAACCGCGGCCGGAGAACAGGCTGACCACCCGCGCCAGCGCACCCACTTCATTGTCGACCGTGATCGACAGCGTGGCCTTGGCCGGACGCGGCTTGGCGTCGGAGAGGAAATAGGCGGAGGCGGGTTGGGTCATGAGGGGCTCGGTTGGGTCCGCTGTAACGTGCTTTGAAAGTTGTGATGTCGCGAATCCTGGTGAAACGTAAAAGGTAAAACGTCAACGGTGACGCGACGCTGTGATTGACGTTTCACGTTTCACGTTTGACCGTCTGAAAGCGCGCTGCGCGCGCTTTCAGACCAGCATCTTCCCCGCCTCGGACACGCCGGCGCCATCCACCGCGTCGGGCAGGATCATCTCGTCGTGGGCGGCGCCGCTGGGGATCATCGGGTAGCAGTTCTCGAGCTTGTCGACGACGCAGTCGAAGATCACCGGGCCGTCGTGGTCGAGCATTTCCTGGATCTTCGCATCGAGTTCGGTGGGGTCGATGGCGCGCAGGCCCTTGGCGCCATAGGCCTCGGCCAGCTTGACGAAGTCCGGCAGCGCCTCGGAGTACGAATGGGCGTAGCGGCTGCCGTGCAGCAACTGCTGCCACTGGCGGACCATGCCCATGTACTCGTTGTTGAGGATGAAGATCTTGATTGGCAGGCGGTACTGCACCGCGGTGGAGATTTCCTGCATGGTCATCTGCACGCTGGCTTCGCCGGCGATGTCGATCACCAGCGCATCCGGGTGCGCCACCTGCACGCCGACTGCGGCGGGGATGCCGTAGCCCATCGTGCCAAGGCCGCCGGAGGTCATCCAGCGGTTGGGCTGTTCGAAGTGATAGTGCTGCGCGGCCCACATCTGGTGCTGGCCGACTTCTGTCGTGATGTAGGTCTTGCGCGACCTGCTGAGCTGGTACAGGCGCTCCACCGCGTACTGCGGCTTGATCGTCGGGCCTTCCTGGCGATAGGCCAGCGAGCGGCGCGCGCGCCAGGCGTTGATCTGCGCCCACCAGGCGGTCATCGCCACCTCGTCCGGCTTGCGCGCTTTCGCCTTCCACAGCTCGAGCATGGCTTCGAGCACCTGCGCGCAGTCGCCGACGATCGGGATGTCGACGCGCACGTTCTTGTTGATCGAGGACGGATCGATGTCGACATGAATCTTCTTCGAGCCCGGCGAGAAGGCGTCCAGCCGGCCGGTGACGCGGTCGTCGAAGCGCGCGCCGATGTTGATCATCACATCGCAGCGGTTCATCGCCAGGTTGGCTTCATAGGTGCCGTGCATGCCGAGCATGCCCAGCCACTGGCGGTCGCTGGCCGGATAGGCGCCGAGGCCCATCAGCGTGGAGGTGATCGGGTAACCGGACAGGCGCACCAGTTCCCGGAGCAACTCGGAAGCGCGCGTGCCGGCATTGATCACGCCACCGCCCGTGTAGAACACCGGGCGCCGGGCGTTGATCATCAGGTCCACCGCCTGCTCGATGCGCGCGGCATCGCCCTGCACGCGCGGACGGTAGGTGCGGTGCACGATGGTGCCTGGGCCGGTGTACTCGGCGCGCTTGAACTGCACGTCCTTGGGGATGTCGACCACCACCGGGCCGGGGCGGCCGGTGCGCGCGATGTAGAAGGCATCGTGCAGCACGCGCGCCAGGTCGTTGACGTCCTTGACCAGGAAGTTGTGCTTGGTGCAGGCGCGGGTGATGCCCACCGTGTCGCATTCCTGGAAGGCGTCGGAGCCGATCAGGTGCGTCGGCACCTGGCCGGTGATGCACACCAGCGGGATCGAATCCATCATCGCGTCGGCCAGGCCGGTGATCGCGTTGGTCGCGCCGGGGCCGGAAGTGACGAGCAGCACGCCGACCTTGCCGGTCGAGCGCGCATAGCCCTCGGCCGCATGCGCCGCGCCCTGTTCGTGGCGGACCAGGATGTGCTGCACCTCGTCCTGCTGGAACAGCGCGTCGTAGATCGGCAGCACCGCGCCGCCGGGATAGCCGAAAATGTGGCGCACGCCCTGGTCCTGCAGCGCCTTCACCACGATCCCCGCACCGGTCATCAACCTGTCGCTCATCCGATCCCCGCGGCCGCTCACAAGAAGTTCACCCGAGAGTAACCGCAGATTGCTGCGGTTGCACACTAGGGGGCGGTGAAAGGTGAAAAGTGAAAAGTGAAAGGGAAGAGCAGGCTCTTCGCCCGCTTGGGCGCTCCGCGGATCCGCACTCACCGTTGACACTCACCACACCTCGCCTACGCTTCCCTTTTCACTTTTCACCTTTCACTTTTCACCGCTCCCCATGCTGATCGCCCTCAACAAACCCTTCGACGTGCTCTGCCAGTTCACGGATCCGGACGGGCGGCGGACGCTGGCGGATTTCGTGCGGGTGCCGGGGGTGTATGCGGCGGGGCGGCTGGACCGGGACAGCGAGGGGCTGCTGTTGCTGACGGACGATGGCCGCCTCGGCCAGCGCATCGCCGATCCGCGCTTCAAGTTGCCGAAGACCTATTGGGCGCAGGTGGAGGGCGCGCCGGATGCGAACGCGCTGGCGCGGCTGCGCGCGGGCGTGGTGCTGAACGACGGGCCGACGCTGCCGGCGCAGGCGCGCCTGGTCGACGAGCCGCCGGGGCTGTGGCCGCGCACGCCGCCGATCCGTCATCGCGCAGCGATTCCCACGCACTGGATCGAACTGGTGCTGCGCGAGGGGCGCAACCGCCAGGTGCGGCGGATGACCGCGGCGGTGGGGCTGCCGACGTTGCGGCTGATCCGCGCGGCCATTGGCCCAGTCACGCTCGACAAGCTGCAACCCGGCGAGTGGCGCGAAGTCGATCCGGCCCTGCTGCGCGGGATGTAGCCCCCGGCTGAATCGTGACCTGCGACAGGTTGCGCGCGTGTGGTTTTGGCAGGATCGTTGCGCAGACTGTCGTGGCCGCGGGGAGCGAGCGATGCGCATGCGTCTGTGGGGAAGCCTGGCGACCATCTGCGTCCTCGGTGCCTGTGCCTGGCTGCAGGTGGACACCGCGATCGACCCGGCGCCGCCACCGCGCGAGCGCCCGGACTCGCCCGGCGCGCGCGCTGCCTTCGATGCCGCCCGCCGCTTGCCGCCCGGCGTGCAGGCCATCGACCCGGTGTGGTACCGCCAGGCCGAAAGCCGTGCCCGCCTGCTGCCGGCCTTCAACTCGCGCCTGGGCCGCGCGGTGAACGACGAAAAGACCGCGGCCCCATGGGAATGGCTGGGCCCGAGCAATGTGGGCGGGCGCACGCGCACGCTGGTGTTCGATCCGCGCAATCCGGCGCGGATGCTGGCCGGTGGCGTGTCCGGCGGGGTCTTCGAGACCACCAACGGCGGCCAATCCTGGCGCCCGCTGTCGGACGACACCGTCAACCTCAACATCGGCGCGCTGGCGATCGACCCGGTGGCGCCGGATACGCTCTACGCCGGCACCGGCGAGCTCTACCGCAACAGCGAGCGGCCCTTCGCCGCGATGTGGGGCCAGGGGATTCTCAAGTCCGAGGATGGCGGCCAGCACTGGCGCCAGCTGCTGGCGACCGACAACGCGGACTTCCGCTATGTCTCGGACCTCGTTATCAGCCCCCTCGACCACCGGCGCCTCTACGCCGCTACCAACACCGGCGTTTGGCGCTCGGACGATGGTGGCGCCAGCTTCACCCAGATCCTGCGGCCGACAATTGGCGGCGGCCTGCAGTACGAAGGCTGCACTGACCTGGAACTGCTGCCGGACAGCGAAACCCTGCTCGCCAGCTGCGCCTCGCGCTCCGAGGACGACCGCTACTGGCTGCCCGGCACGGTGGTTCCGCCGGCCTGCGGCAGGCCTTGCCCGGCCAGCGTGTTCCGCACCGACGACGCACGCGGCACGCCCAGCTGGCAGCTGGTGCTGAGCGAGACCGGCATGGGGCGCACATCGCTTGCGGTGGCGCCGTCGAACCCCAACATCCTGTATGCACTGGCGGCCAGCACGGTTTCCGGCCCGGATCGCAACGGCGATGGCATCGGCGATTACGACAACGGCCTGCACGCGCTGTTTCGCTCGGACGACGGCGGGCGCAGTTGGCAGGCACGCCTGCGCAACACCAGCGCGGATGTGCTGTCGACCTATCTGCTGAGCTACGCCGATGGCTTCGAGGCGGTGCGCTGCGGCTTCGGCAGCTTCGATGCCTACAGTGCCGGCTGGTACAACCAGGCGATCGCGGTGAACCCGCTGGATCCGGAGATCGTCTGGGTGGGCGGCATGGAGGTCTACCGCTCCAACGACGGCGGACGCAGCTTCGGCAAGGCGTCCTACTGGTGGCTGGAGGATGGCGGCACCGGTGAGATCCACGCCGACCAGCACCTGCTGAAATTCCACCCGAACTACGCGCAGGGCACGCGCATCCTCTACAGCACCAACGACGGCGGCGTGGCCTACACCGATGACGACGCCGGCCCGGTGCGCACCGGCGCCACCGCCGCCTGCGGCCGCGGCAGCGGAGTAGTGCGCTGGACGACCATCGAGAACGGCCTGGGCAGCGTGCAGTTCTACACCGGCACGGTCAGCGCCAGCGGCCAGGTATGGATGGGCGGCGCGCAGGACAACGGCACCTTGCTGCAGAACAGCTTCTCCGCCGGCAACGCCTTCATCCATGTCTTCGGCGGCGACGGCGCCAGCGTGGCCATCGATCCGCGCAGCGACAACACGCTTTACGTCAGCTACCAGAACGTCAACATCCACCGCTCGGTCGACGGCGTGACATTCGTGCGCGCCACCAACGGCATCAACGACGCGACCGTGTTCATCATGCCCTTCGTGCTCGACACGCTGGCGCCGAACCGGCTGTACGCCGGCGGCTCGCGGCTGTGGCGCACCAACGACCAGGGACGCAACTGGGTGGCGGCCAGCGCCGCACTGGGCGGCGATTTCACCGACCGCATCTCGGCCATCGGGCTGTCGCCGGTCAACAACAACCGGATCCTGATCGGCAACCAGCGCGCGATCTTTCGCAGCAGCAGCGCCGGCAGCACCTCCGGCAACACGCAGTTCGCCTCGGTGTCGCCGCGCAGCGGCTGGGTCTCATCGCTGACCTTCGATCCGGCCGACGCGAACCTCGCCTACGCCACCTACTCCACCTTCGGCGGCGCCCACGTCTGGCGCAGCAACGACGCCGGCGCCACCTGGACCGCGATCGACGGCGTTGGCGCCGGCGCGCTTCCGGATGTCCCGGTGCACCACATCGTGGTCGATCCGGGCAACCGCCAGCGGCTGTACATCGGCACCGACATCGGCGTGTTCGTCAGCCTGGACGGCGGGCAGAGTTGGGCGCGCGAGAACGGCGGCTTCGCCAATGTGATCGTCGAGCGCCTGGCCATCGGCCCCGGCCCTGCCGCCGGCAGCCCGCCGCATCTGTACGCATTCACCTACGGCCGCGGCGCCTGGCGCGTGCCGCTGGCCTCACTCGACGGCGTGGCGAGCTACCGCATTGGCGCGGACCTGTCCGGTTCCTTCTACGACCCCGCGCGGGACGGCCACGGCTGGTTCATCGAGGCGACCAACATCGGCGGCGTGCCCGGCGTGGTCGCCACCTGGTACACTTACCTCAACGGCGAACAGGTCTGGCTGGTCGGCGCCGCCCCGGCCGACGGCGACAGCGCACGCGTGCCCTTGTCGATCACCCGCGGCGGCCAGTTCCCACCCGCCTTCGACCCCGCATCCGTGGTGCTGGAACCCTGGGGCGAGGTGCTGCTGCGCTTCGACAGCGCCAACCAGGGCAGCGCCACCTGGACCACCAGTCGCAGCGGCTTCACCAACGGCAGCATGCCGCTGGTGCGGCTATCCGGCATCTCGGCGGCAGCGGAGTCCGCGGCCGCGCTCAACGCCTGCCACAGCGGCACCTGGTACCAACCCACCCAGAACGGCCACGGCCTGCAGGTCCAGGTCATCGGCCCACCGGGGCAGGAGCAACTGCTGGCCATCTGGTTCGCCTACCTCAACGGCAAACAAGTCTGGATGCTGGGCGCCGGCCCGATCCAGGGCGACCGCGCCACCCTGCCGATGACCATCACCCGCGGCGCCCAATTCCCACCCGCCTTCAACCCCGCCAGCGTGGTCCGCGAGGCCTGGGGCACGCTGAGCTTCCGCGCGACCGGCAACGACAGCGCGCGGATCGAGTGGCAAGGCGTGCTCCCGGGTTATGGCAGTGGCGGGATGGATTTGGTGCGGTTGTCGACGTTGTTGGGGCGGGGGTGTGGCTGAGCTTCGGGTGCGGTGGTTCTTGTGGGAGCGGGCTCCGCCCGCGATCCTTGCTGCTGGCTTGCGGCCGGCAACTGCGATGGCGGCAAGCGGAGCAAAGCGGCTACGGTTGTTGCCCGAGAATTGGTGGGTTGCTTCCGTTTCGTCCTCGCAGCGTTGGAAGCAGGAGAAGCTTCAGACTTGCTGCGGTGAGCAGTGCGAACGTAAACATGCTCCCTTCCGGCCCCTCACCAGCACCATTGAGATAGGCCGGCCCGACAGGCACCAATTTCACTACCAGTGCGGGCAAATCACTCTCCAAACCCGTAATTGGCACATCAAAACCGGTGCCCCCAAACCAGTTCCAGCCGGTGTGCCAGCCCATCACCCCCCAGATCGTATTCGAACGACGCACCCAGGCGCAGGCGAAAATCGAGTAGACGGCGGTCATGGCCAACATCAACGGCGGTGTGTTGGGTGAAAAGTGCAGAAAGGTGAACGCGGCGGCGGTTAATATGAAGGCGGCACTCGTGTTCCAGCGCCGCATGATGGTCGAGAACAACCAGCCGCGAAACACGAATTCCTCCACGCTCGACTGTACGGCGAAGCAGACCAGCAACAGGGCAATCCAGCCGAGCGCGGCAGGGCTGGCAAAAGCAGGGGCCAGATCAGCCACGCGGTATCCGCCAGAGAGCGCTATCGCGGTCACGATCGCGCCGATCATGGCCATGCCAACTGCCAGTCCGATCAGGAAGCTTTTGAGCCGTTGCTCTCCGCGAAATCCGACACTCGCGAGGCTTCTCTTTTCGACCCAGCGCACCCAGCCAAATACCGCAAGCCCGATGGTGATGAACGAAACCAAGAGGAGGCAAAAGCCCAAAGGCCCGTGTGGCGAACCCTTCGCGTCAGTGAAGCCGAGATATTCGAGCCCGAAATCGAACGGCAAGCTGCTGATCGCAACCAGGAAAATACAGATGAAGGGGGCGGCGATACTTGGCGGGATCCAGCCCTTCGGCTTCTCGTCGGAAAAGATGATCTGTGTCATGTCGCTCTTGATAGCCGCCCGCCGAAGACGGCTATAGAATGATCGTGCGGAACATGTCCGAACGAAGCCACTCTTTTGGCGTGAGACCGACCGCCTTGCGGAATGTGCGACCAAAATGGCTCTGATCCGCAAAGCCAGCGTCATGGGCTGCCTCAGCCAGCTTCGCGCCTTCTCGCAACAGCCGCTTGGCAAGATCAACCCGTCGATACTGTAAATAGCGATAAGGGCTGGTGCCAAGCACTGCCCGGAAATCACGCGAGAGCTGCCAACGGTCGCAGCCAGTCACTTGCTCAAGCTGATCGAGTCGCGCACCGAAAACGACGGCGGTTTCGAGAAATTCGCGCGCCCGCATCACGGCTGTCCGGTCGGCGATCCTCACAGGTGCCGCCCTGCCAGGCGCATCATTCATGGCATGCGCCAAATCGTAAAGCGCGTCTTCATAAGCACCGGGATCCGCGACACGCGCGCAGTCAATTACCATGTTGAAGGCTGCCGCGATCAAGGCGGGATTCGTCGATACTCCATTAACGACGAACGGCAGTTCCGCGCCTCCAAGCACTGCCTGAACATGCGCTGGCGGAACATAGGCGGCCCGATAGCTGAATCCAGTCCCATCGTAGCAGTGGCCATCATGTAATTCGTCAGGATGAAGGATTAGCGCCTGCCCCGGCAGCGAATGTCGCATCGCTCCGCGATAGTTGAATGCTTGCACCCCAGCCACAGTCAAAGCGACGGTGTAAGTATCGTGCCGATGCGGCGAAAACGCTGACCCGACCACCCGGTTTGCAACTCGCTCGATCAGCCCGAACGAGCCAGCTGGATGCGATCGGGGCGAGGAATTCGTTGCAGAATTCATCGGCAATATATTGGGGGTAAGGAACAAGAAGGCAAACCTTGCGAATTCGAATGGGTTTGCAGGGCAGCTTGCATGACTTTCAGGCCTTTAGTCAAAGCCCAAGCGGACGCCGAGCCGGGTTATTCGTCTTCCCGGTAGATTCTCAGGTAATCGCCGAACTCCATGCCCTTCAGATCGTTCGCCACAACTCGGCTGGCGATCTCGTAGTCCACAACGTAGCAGCAGACCTCCATGGTTCCGCCGCCGGAACTACCACCGTCGCAGTGCCCGATTCCGGCCCATCCCAGGGTCTCGTCCATCCGGTCCTGGAGTCGGTGGCGTTTGTCGAGGTCGGCGTCGCTGCCGAAGCCGTCTACTCGGTACTCGATCATCAACACCGTCAGGTCTTCGTCATCCAGCGGCGCGTACCCGTCCTCGCGTGCGCTTTTCAGCACATCGGAAACCTGCTTTCGCTTGGATGTCCAACGCTTGACCGGCGTGGTGGTGTGCTCGCCGGTCTCCCCAATTCGACCCCAATGGTGGAACACGAGGCCATCCTCCACCCAGGCTTCCTGGTAGAGCACCACACCATCGATTCGCTTGTAGAGCTTTTCCATGCATGGGTCCTCAAGAGCGGCCGAAGGCGCCATGGCAGGCTGTCGCCGCTGGGCAACGAATTTCATGGGAACGGCGTGGAGCCGCGATTCTCCCGGCTTTGACCTACGTTGCCCAGACCCTGTGCGGGTCTGCCCAGACTGCTTCCAGGGGCAGCCTTCGCTCGTTGAAAGGGCGGTCAGCGATCATCAAGGCCGTCGCATCTGGGGCAAGGCCGCGCGTACGGAACCTCGCAGGCGCACCGCAGCATTCCCTCCAGTGGAACGCCCGAATCCTTGGTGCGTCCCGGCGAAACGAAAGCAATCACCGGCATGTGATGAGCGCGATGCACGCCGAGATGGCGCATGAAGTCCGGACGAGGCCGCACTCGCTGGGGCGCGTCGTCCAAGGGTGCTTGATGTCGATTAGCATACGGCGTATACATTTGAACGTCGTATGCACATGGTCACTGCCGTGGATCTCATCCCGCCCAAGACCACTCGCCGCCAGCGCAAGCAAGACCAGACTGCCGATCACTTGTCGGCCACCGCCTACCGCCTGTTCGAGGCCCACGGCTACGACGCGGTCTCCATGGAGCAGGTCGCCGACGTGGCCGATGTCGCCAAGGCCACGCTCTACAAGTACTTCCCGGTCAAGGAAGCGCTGATCGCCCATCGTTTTCGCATGGACATCGCCGCCGGCATGGCCGCGCGCGCAGAGGCGCTGCTGGCGCAGCAGACCTTTGATTCGAGAATGCGCTACCTCCTGAGCGAGTCCGCCGCCTGGCACAGTGAGCGCGTGGCCTACTTGCCGCACTACATTCGCTTCCTGACCAGCGCGCGGCGACCTGACGAACGAAACCCGGCTTCGGTCGACGCCAGCAGTGATGGTCGCAAGATCCTGGCGGCGATGTTCAGGGCCGCACAGCAGTCCGGCGAAATCAAGCCGGATCCCGACGCGGACCTGCTGGCGATGAACTTCGAATACCTGTTGTTTGCCGCCGTCCATGCATGGCTGGCGCAACCGGAGCCGGATCTCGCGCAGCGCTTTCTGGGTGCATTCGATCTCGTGATGTACGGGGTTGCAATCGCACGGGGCGCAGCGGCGAACTGATCAAAAACACCTGTCGGATCATTCCCATGTCGCAAAAGCAAAGTGCGGTCAAGGCACCTTTTCTCGGCCTGCCGCTGCTCAAGGAAATCCAGGCCGATCCCCTGGCTGCCGCCTCCAGATTGCAGCATCAGTGTGGCGAAGTGGCTGAACTCGACATTCTGTTCCGCCGGATCGTTTACTTCTTCAGCCCGGAGGCAGTCCGCAAGATCCTGGTTGACCATCACGACGATTTCGAGCGCGAAGCGCGCCTGTTACGCATCTTCGAGTCCTTTCAGGGCCGGAACGTGCTGACTACCGAAGGCGCAGACTGGGAACGACAGCGGCGTCTGCTGACGCCGGCGTTTTCGCCCAAACGCATGAGCGGCTACATGAGCCTGATGCAGGCGGCAGTCGAGGATTGCGTGCGCGAGGAATTGCCTGCCGATTCGGGGCAGTACGCCAGCATCGACGTCGATGCGTTCACCACGCGCATCACCATGGACGTGATCCTGCGGACCTTGTTTTCGCATGCGAGCACGCGAGAAGAAACCCGCCAGGCCTCGGTAGCGATCCGCGCGCTCTCGCGCCAGAGCATGCGCGAGGTTTACTGGGCACTGATTCCGCCCGACTGGCTCCCTTATCCGGGGCGCGCGGCCAAGCGGAAACATCTGCAGACCCTGCGTCGTTTGATTGCCGCCCACGTCGATGCCCGGCTGCAGCGTCGCGGCGAAAGTCAGGCAGGAACGGACCCTGCCGGCGGCGACGTGCTGGACATGATGCTGGCAGCGGGTGATGGCGATGCGCGGCTGAGTACGCAAGAAGTCCTTGACAACTGCATGCTGCTGTTCGGCGCAGGTTTTGACACGTCTGCATCCGCCCTGACCTGGTGGATTGGCTTGATGGCGACGCATCCAGAGGTGATGGCGGAACTGCGCCGTGAAGTCGACGCTGCCTGCGCCGATAACCTGGATCTGGCTGGAATGGCGCGCCTTCCTTTGCTGAACGCCACGATCAAGGAAGCCATGCGGATCTATCCGCCCTCCACGGCGCTGTTCACGCGTGTCGCCAAGCGGGATGTGGCGATCGCCGGAACCGAGGTGCGCAAAGGCACATTGGTGGCGACGCCGATCTGGCAGATGCATCGCGATGAGCGCTACTTTGCCAACCCGGAGAAATTTGCGCCCGAACGCTTCCTGCCGGACGCCCCGGCGATCCCGCGCGGTGCATTCATGCCCTTTGGTGCGGGCCCGCGCTTTTGCCTGGGCCAGCAGTTCGCCAGCGTGGAAATGGCGCTGATTGCTGGACACCTGGTGCGTCATTTCGAGCTTGCCCTGGAATCGGGCGACCAACTCCCGGAGCCCTTCGTTGATCTGGCGCTCAAACCCAAGACACCCTTGAAAGTGCGCTTCCTGCGGCGAAACGGGCCATGAGCTGCGGCGACTGCACCCGGCGGGGCTGACAGTGCCCGTTGCTTCAGGTGCCGCCCCTCACCCGCCGCCTCCGGCGGCACCCCTCTTACCATCAGGTGGGGTGCGCCAAAGCGAGCGCACGCAATTCGATGTGTGCTAGGGCGCCGCGGTCGACTGCAGCCAGGCCCTGCCGCTGGCCGGATCCACCGTGAGTCGATGGGCTTTGAGAAATCCTGCATCCAGCAGCCCATCGTAGATCGTGTCCTTGATGATCGCGGGTGCGGTGTAGCGGCCGAAGCCACTGATGTCGAGCGTCACTGGCACCTTGGTGCCCGTGTCTTGCGGCGCTTCGAGACCAAGTTGCGCAAGGGCGTGCGGGCTGAGGATCAGGCCGACGGCTTTGCCGGAGTCGATTTCGAGCCAGAGGTCGCCTTGTGGCGCCTCCACTTTCAGAAAGAGATCGAGGCCTGCGCCGCCGCCCTGGGTGGCGGTGCGCACCTGAATCTCGCGCATTCCGCGTATGCGTTGCGCCAGCGATGCAGGCGTTTCCAGCACCAGCATCCTGCCTTGCATGTCGAGAGTCCACGCGCGCGCGCCCAGGGTCTGCAGGGAAACGATGCCACCAAGCCTGGGCGCGCCCTCGGGCATCAGGGCCATCAGGTCGAAAATGCCCGCTTCGGCTTGCAGGGGCAGGCCGCCCATGTGCAAATCGACTTTGCCGCATCGTGGCACGTCGATGCGGGTGCCATCGTGGCGGAATCCGGTGACCCGGCCGAACGGTTCGCAGCCGATTGCATTCGCGACCGCCGGTGTCAGCAGGGTCGCGCCGCCCGCGGTATCGAACAGGAACGGCAGGGTGTTTCCTCCCAGTTCGACATCCGCCACCTGTAAAACCCCCAGGTAATCGTCGAGCTCAATGACCCGACCCTCATCGGGTTCGCTGACCGGTTGCCGATCCTCGGTGAGGGTGCAGGCAGAAACCAGCAGCCCCAGTGCGATCAGTCCCGCAATCTCGCGCACGATACGCATGTCAACGTGTCCTCCTCGGCCGGGTTGGGCAGGCGCAATGCACAGGCGCCGTTGACCGAAAATGACCGGATTGTCCGGGAGCAGCCTGAAGAAAAGATCCTGTTTCTCTCGCTTCTTCGCCTACGCGGTATCGGGTGCGGACTGCGAAGGACCAGCACCATCGGTTCGCCAGAAGGGCTTCTCCATGCATGGGTCCTCAAGAGCGGCCGAAGGCCATGGCGGGCCGTCTCGGCGCCCCGGCAGGCTGGACCACGACTCTTCATGGCAATGCCGTGGGCGATCGATTCGCTCGGCTTTGACCCAGGTTGCCCAAGCCATGTCCGGGGTTACCCAAGCTGCTTCCAGGGGCAGTCTTCGCTCCTTGAAAAAGCACTCGGCGATCATCAAAGCCGTCGCATCGGGCACCAGGCAGCGCGCTGGATCCGCGCAGGCCCACCGCACAACATTCCCTCAAGTGGAGCGCATGAGTCCTTCGAAACGGCAAAAGTACATCGTCCGTGATGGATCTCAGTAGCGGACTAGCCACGCCGGCGCGTGACCATCTGGTGCAAACCTCATCAGACTCAGCCACGGATGGTGCGTCGGCAGGACGAAACCAACGTCCGTCAACCCTGCGCCAGGCGCCTGGCGACTCAAGGCACACTTCATCGGCACCGGTGCGTCCGTCGATGATCTCGGCGACCAGTTCTTTCAGCAGATCCAGGGATGCACATTCAACGGGCTTGCCGTTTGAAATGATCAGCGTTTCCGACATTTCATTTCCCCCGGGGTTAACGCCTATCGGCCGAAACTCGCACCTGATTCGTACCAATCCTCATCGCGGGAGCGCCCCAAAGCAACAGCGTTTGGACAAGGTCCGATCCCACGCACAGCAAGCTCGCGGCATCTGTGGGTCCGGACCTTGTCCGAACGCTTTTCGCATCGCCGGTCCATCGGCGATGAGGATTGGTACGAATCAGAAACTCGCATGGCTTGTTCAGGGCGATCGACGCTCTGAACGCGCGCACCAAAGCATGAGCCGGATGGCACTGAATTCGCGGTGGCGAGATAGCGCACCGGCTTGGCGCGGCAACGAAAAAGGGCGGCACCAAGCCGCCCTTTTTCATCCTTCCGGCGCGTGTTGCGCCCTCTGATCGATCAGCTCTGGCGGCGCACCGCCACGAAGCCGATCAGGCCCATCAACAGTCCCAACAGCACCAGGCCGTACTGGCTCAGCGTCGGGATCTCGTTGAACGGGTAGCCGACCACCACGCTGAGGGATCCCAGGTTGTTGTCCGCCACCGGGTCGGTCGTCGGCGACGCAGTGCTCGCGTTCACTGCGGTGTTGCCTTCGTTGTTGCTGAAGGCCACCACGGTCAAGGTGCGCGTCACGCCTGGAGCGGTCGCGCCCGCCCAGGTGCACACGATCGCACCGGTGTTGCCGACCTGCGGCGTGGTGCAGCTGGCGCCAGCCGCCGTGTGGCTGCTGTAGCGGAAGTCCGGCGTCAGCGTGATCGTCACCGACACGTCCTGCGCATCCGACGGGCCGTTGTTGATGCTGGTCGCCGTGAAGGTCACCGGCACGTTGATCAGCACCTGCGCCGCCGACGAGGTCAGGCCGATGACCAGATCAGCCACCGCGACTACGGTCGTCGTGGTGCTGGCGCTGTTGTTCGCACCATTCGGATCCGGCGAGCCCGCCGACACCGTCGCGGTCGCGTCGATCACCGTGCTGTCGAGCACCGCCGGCGCCACCAGAACCGTGATGGTCAGCGTGCGCGAGCTCCCGGCGCCATGCTGCCGCTGATCGTGCAGCTGATCCCGGCGGCGCAGCTGCCGCCGCCGCTCACCGTGCCGGAGACCAAGCTGGTGCCGGTCGGCGTGGGCGGTTGACCACCACCGCCGTCGCATCCGACGGGCCGGCGTTGGTCACGACTGCGGTGTAGGTCAGCTGGGTACCGGCAGTCACCGGGTCCGGCGCGTCGGCCAGGGTGATCGACAGATCCGCCTGCACCTGCACGCCGGTGGTCGCAGTGGCCGTGTCGTTGGCGGCGTTCGGATCGCTGCCGGCCGGGGTCAGCGACACCGTCGCGGTAGCCGACAGTGCCGCGGTCTGCGCCGGGGCGACGGCCACCACGATGGTGGTGCTGCGCGTGGCGCCGGACACGATCGGACCGGTCCAGCTGCACGCCACCGGGCTGGCGGCGTTGCAGGTGCCCGCATTGTCCGCGGTGGCCGAGACGAAGCTGGTGCCGGCCGGCAGCGGCAGCGAGATCGAAGCGTTGGGCGCGTCGGACGGGCCGTTGTTGGTCAGCGTTGCCACATAGGTCAACTGGGTACCGGCGACCACCGGATCCGGCGAGTCGGTCAGCGTGACCGACAGGTCGGCGCTGATTGCGCCATTGACGCTCACCGAGCCCGAATTGTTGGCCGGGTTGCTGTCGACCGAGGTCGTGGTTGCACTGGCGGTGTTGCTGATCACCGTGCCGTTCGGGACCGCCGGATCGAGGTTGACCACGATCGGGAAGGCGGCCGAGCCGACCGGCTGGCTGGCGATATTGCAGCTCACCGTGCCGTTGGCGTTTGCACCCGGCGTGGTGCAGGTCCAGCCCGCGGGCGGGGTCAGCGAGACGAAGCGCACGCCTGCCGGCAGCACATCAGTCATCACCACGTTGGCGGCCGGCTGCGGGCCACCGTTGGCGACCGTCACGGTGTAGGTGAAGTTGGCGCCACCGGCGACCGGCGCCGGGTTCGACGTGGTCTTGACCACCGACACGTCGACCGGTACGAAGCCGTTCGGCGTCAGGTAGACCAGCAGCGGGTCATGGTCGGACAGGCGGTTCGCCGACGCCGCGTTGCTACGCTCGATTTCCGGGAAATCGGCGTTGATGTAGGCGTGCTCGATGCGCGGCGACACCGTACCGGCGAGCACCGAAGCGCTGACCAGGGCATGGTCGATGGTCTGCGCGACGCCGTCGAAGTTGTAGCTGTAGCGGCCGGCGGCCGGCACCGTGTCGAACAGGTTGTCGAAGTCCGGGTTGACCAGGTCGGTGCCGTCGCCGGTCACGGCGGTGGTGTTGTCCGGCGACGGGGTGCCGGCGATGGTGCCCATCGAGTCGCCCAGGCCATCGTTGAATTCGAAGGCGTTGAAATCGCCCACCAGAACGATCTGTTCGTTCGGATTCGTCGTCTGGCGCGACTGCACGAAATTGGCAAGATCAACCGCTTGCGCCTGACGCTTGGCCAGCACGCGCTGACTCACGGTCGCCCAGCCGTTGCTACCGGGCGAGGTGTCGGTCGATCCGATGAACGAGCGCAGGTGGTTGACGATCACCGTCAGCGGATAGCTCTGGCCGGTGCTGCGGGTGACCACGCCAGTCAGGCGCAGCGGCGGACGATCGTTCAGGGTCTCGGTGCTGGTGTCCGGATTGGTGAACAGCGTGCCGGCGAGTTCCTGCACCACTTCGGTCACTGCGACGCGCGGGGTGGCGCCGAAGGCCGGCGCGGTCTTGACCAGGAAGCCGACATCGATGCCGCCGACGTCGAAGCCCTCGACCAGGTAGGCGACATACAGCGGGTCCGGCTGCGCGGCCGCGATCGCGTCGGCGCTGATGCGCGTGGCCAGCGCCTGCAGCGTCGCCAGGTTCTCGACCTCGATCACGCCGACGATATCCGGCATGCGCAGGTTGTTGCGGATGCCCAGGGAGGCCTTGTTCAGGCGGTTGTTGAAGGCAGTTGCGGTCAACACGGGCTCGGAGACGCCCGGATCGTTGACGTCATTGAAGAAGCGCTGCAGGTTGTACGAGGCGATGGTGACTTCGCTGGCGGTGGGCGCGGTCACCACTCCGGAGGTGATCGTGCCGGTCACCGTCGGGTTGGAGCCCGGTTCCGGGAAAATGGTGTAGCGGCGGAACCCGTAGTCGAGCGGACCGACGAGGCCGTTGACCGTCTGGCCGAAGCCGACCAGCAGCGCGGTGGTACCCGGCAGTGCATCGCTGTCCACGCGGATCAGCTCGGGGTTGCCGTCCCAGCGCGGGATCGGCGGGATGGTGCCGGCCGGCGGCGGATCCGGCGGCTGGATGCCCGGCTCGCGCTGCGAGCGCGGCACTGCGCCTGCGACGAAACCGTGGAACACGCCGTTGTTGCTGCCGGTGGCATTGGTCTCGTTGACGTTGCCGTTGGTGCCGCTGTTGACGGTCAACGCAGTCACCGTCACGCGCATGCCTTCCAGGCGCTCGAGCTGGTCGAAGGCGCCGGCCGGATTCGGGAAGGCCGCGCTGAGCGGCGTCGGCGTGGGCAGCGGGTTGCCGGCCGACAGCTGGGTGGTCGCGGTGACCGAGCCGATCTCCGTCAGCGGCGGCTGCAGCGGATCGCTGGCCGGGACGAACTCGACCACGGTGCCCGTCACCTGGATCTCGGCGCC
>JADJPR010000017.1 GCA_016713135.1 Rhodanobacteraceae bacterium
GCTGCGCCGGGGTGCCGAACAGGTTCTCGACCGCCACCGTGGCGCTCATGCCGTCGGGCTTGACTCCAGCCCCGCTGGCGCTGGCCGACAGGGTGGCGCGCACGCGCAGGGTGTCCGGCAGGAACTCGCGGATCTGCACCGTGGTGGCGCCGATCATGGTGCGCGAATCGTCATCGCCCAGCAGGTACAGCGTGGTTCGCCAGGTGCCGGACGGGCGCTGTCCGGCGGCGCATGGCTGAAGCCGTCGAAGCCGGTGGCATCCAGCGACACCCGCTCGCGCTTGACCACGCTGCCGCGCGGGTCGGAGAACTCCACTTCCAGCGGGATGCCGGCGAGCGGCCGGTTCCAGTCCGCCGCGCGCACGATGAAGCCGATGTTCACCGTGTCGCCCGGGCGGTACAGCCCGCGGTCCGAGAACAGATGCGCTTTCAACGTGCCGGCATCGATCTCGTTGGCATCGCCGCCGATGTCGAAGCGCGACAGATCCAGCCCGCGGTCATAGCTGTTGAGCGGCAGGAAGGAGGTCATCGCCTGCGGTCATGCTGATCGCCACCGGCGATTTCTCGCGCACGAATCCATCCAGCGGCGGTGAGGCGCGGCCCATCGCATCGGTGTCGGCTGCGGTCAGGTCTCGCCGTTGCGCGCCAGCACGCGCACCTCGCGCGCGCGGCCACCGGCGTGCCGCCGGCCAGCGACTGCACGAACACCTCGCGCGAGCCGTCCAGGGTCTTCTTGGCGACGATGCCGAGGTCCGTCAGCACCACCAGGCGCGCGTCCATGGTCTCGCCGGAATCATTCGCGATGGTCCAGTCGGGCGCCTGCTCGGCCTCGTAATCGACAGCGTGCGCAGCGACAGCAGGAACACGCCGTGGCGGGCCGCCGCTGAAGAACTCGCCGAGGTCGATGCCCTCGTACAGGGTCTTCGCCGGATCGCCTGAGGGCAGCACCACGCGCTTCCATGCGCTCGACCAGGCTGTCCTCGCCGATGGTCCACAGCTCCGGCCGGCCGTAGCTGCCTTCGTTGAACTGCACCAGGTGGTAAACCGTTCGGGCACCACGCGGCCGATCTCCAGGCGGATCTTTCGGCATGTTGCGCGCCACCACCGTGACCCGGCGCTCGCCGCGCAGCGACAGCAGCGCGCCCTCGCCCACGAAGCTCAGCAGCCGCGGGTATTCCGGCACCGTCAGCGCCACCGCGTGCGGCTTGCCGAGGATGAAGCCGCCGAAGGACTTCAGCCCCTTGTCCACCCGCACGTAGATGCGGCGACCGACCGGCGCGCTGTACTTGAAACTGTGCAGTTCCAGCCACTCGCGCTCGGCCGGATCTGCCGTGAGCTTCAGCGGCGCGGAAGCCTTCAGCAGCGCCTCGTCGATCTCGCCCTCGCTCCACTGGTAGGGAATCGATTGCTCATCGTCCTTCAGCTTCGGATTCTTCTCCGGCAGGATCCAGGCGCGCGTCGCCGCCACCACCTCGGTGTCCTTCATCGCCGAGTTGAAGCCGATCACGATCACCTGGATCGGATCCTTGCCGGGATCCTCCACCAGCGTGGGCGACAGGTCGTCGACCGTCACCGAATACAGCGCCGGCAGGTCCACCTTCTGCGACAGCTCGGTCTCGCTGCCCGGTCCGCCGAGCAGGCTGGTGATGCCCTTGCCCACGTCGAGGAACACCTGGCCACCATTCGGCGGCAGTTCCAGCGGCGCCGAATGCACCCAGGCATTGAGCTTGCGCTGGTTGAGCTGGGTGCTGAGCGCAGGGCTCTGCAGCACCCGCCCGGCGCCATCGAACATGCGCGAACGCAGCGCGGATTCCAGCTTGGCCGCGTCCACCGGGTGGCTGAAGCGGAACTGCCACACCGCCTTCTTCAGGTTCGCGTCCTGCGGATCCTGGTAGAACTCGCTGCCGACCGATTGCACGGTGAACGGCGCGGTGTCGAACTGCAAATCGAATGGCGCCAGCACCACGGTGTCCGCCACGGTCAGTTTAGGATCGAGGGTCACCGTGTAGTGCTGGCCCACCGGCCAGTCCGTCTGCGGCTGGAAGCGCAGCGTGCGGTCATCCTCCCAGGTCCAACTGCCCAGCAACGACGGCTCCAGCGCCACCCCCGAAGCCGGCCCGTCCACCGCCTCCAGCGGCGCCGCCGACCCCGAGAAATGCACCCGCAGCGCATCCACCCGGATGTCGTCGCGGTCGTAATCCGTCAACCCCGGCGCCGACAGCGACAACTCCAGCGCATTCGGGATCACCGGCGCCGGCCGCGTCGCCCACCAGTACATGCCATAGCCCAGCGCCGCCAGCAGCACCAGCACCCCCGCCACCTTCGCCCGCCGCTGCCACAACCAGCGACACCACGGCGGCGGATCCCACTGCCCGAACAGCGCGGTCAGGAAGGACCGCGAAGGAACGGGTGCAGCCGGCGCCGGCTGCGCGGCCGCGTCGGCGGATTCGGTGTGGTCCATGCGTGAGTTCCCCAAGGAGGCCGCGCGGGCGCACGGCAACGTGAAGCATCACGCAAGACTACGACGGGAAGGGGCAGGACTGGGGCGGAATGCGGGCGAGGTGGGGAGGATTGGGGTCAAGACTCCTAAGTTGCCCGACTATCTCCGTGGAATACCCACTCGCGGAGCTTTAAGGAGCATTGCCCTCTACGACTGAATGTCCCTACGCGAAAAAGACTCACCAAGGCCGCCCAAGGTCTGCACGATCAATCGGGAAAAGTCCGCACCTCACTGTCCGCGACTTGTGCACGGCCGTCGCTCGTGCAAACCTTGACAAACGACTATGGGCCCAGGACTCACGGCGAGCTGCACCCTTGCCGGGGACCGGCCCTTTAACCGGATACATCCGCAACCAATCGGCGCTCAACAGATCAACGATGACTCGTACACGAAATCCAAACGAATCCTCCTTGCGTCCAAGAGCGAGGATAATGAAGACGCTCGGTAGCGAACTTATTAGCAATGACGCCGTTGCCGTTATTGAACTGGTTAAGAACGCCTACGACGCCGAAGCAAGTCGAGTCCTCATCAGGTTCGTCCCTCCGCTCGTGCCTGGAACGGGTCGAATTGAAGTGTTTGACGACGGCTGCGGAATGGCTCTTGACGTCGTTCGTGGTGCCTGGATGGAACCAGCGACACCTGGCAAGCGACAGACAACCAGTTCCGGACCCAAAGGCAGGCGGGTAACTGGGGAGAAGGGCATCGGCCGTTTTGCAGCGATGCGTCTTGCTTCAGAATTGGAGTTGATCACGAGAGCAACGGGGACCAGCGAAGAAATCTACGGCATATTCGATTGGACGCAATTCGACAACGAGCAAAAATATCTGGATGAAGTTCTGATCCTTACAGAAGTGCGGGAGCCCGAAGTAATTACGAGCGATAGGGGTCTCGACGCAATCTGGCCTCGGCATGAAGTTCCCACCGCTTCCCCGCCCTCGGACCAGGGCACATTGCTCCGCATGAGCAATCTCGCCCAGGTCTGGGACAAAGACAAGTTTCGCCAGATCCAAAGGGGGCTGTCTCGATTGATCTCCCCATTTAATAATTGCGAGGACTTCACCGTTTTTCTGCAGGCACCAGAGGAGTTCTCAGAGTTTTCATCCGAAATAACATCTCCGGCAGTCTTGAACTATCCACACTACACCGTAAGCGGATCGATCGATGCTGAAGGGAAATGCGCTCTAAAGCTAGAGGTCAAGGCAACGGGTGAAGTCAAGTCGATGGACGGTGCTTTCGTAAGGGATGGAAAGGGCGGACTCCAGTATCTCGGGATCGAGGCCTATTCTAGAGTCAAAGAGGAAGCAATAGGCGACGACAAAGAACAAAGCCAGGCACGGTGGAGGAAGAAGATCCCCGTCTGCGGGCCACTCCTTATCGAATTGCGAATCTGGGATCGAGATGATCTTGGAAACGTAATCCAGCAAACAAAATTAAGCCTCCAGGACATTCGATCGGACTTGAACGCGTTTGCCGGCATTAACATTTACCGAGATGACTTCAGGGTTTTGCCTTATGGTGAACCAAATAATGATTGGTTACGGCTTGACATCCGCCGAGTTCAATTTCCATCTAAGCGCCTGTCAAATAACCAGATTGTTGGCCATGTTTCTATTACGGCCGACAAAAATCCAGAACTCAGAGACCAGTCAAATCGCGAGGGGCTGGACGAGAACCAAGGTTACTCAGACCTTCGCGAAATACTAAAATCAATCCTCTCCGAAATTGAAGACCTTCGAGAATCATCAAAAACCAAAGATGGGGGCGACAACAAGGAACGCCAAGCGCGAAACCTATTTGCCCCCCTGAATCTCTCGCCCATTCGAGATCACCTCGAGTCCTTGGGGCTAAAGGATGACGTAGCCAAAGACCTCATCGATGACTTAGAAAACGCCTACAACAGGCGAGTTGAGAGCTTAAAGGCTGTCGTTGCGAAATATCACGCATTGGCAACCCTAGGGCAACTAATTGACATCTTGCTTCACGATGGCCGCCTTCCGCTGGCAAAGATCAGGAAAGAGGCCCTCCTGGCCCAAGAAGACATGGCAGAAGATCCTGCGATCTCCCGTGGTGAATTTCGAGTTCACGCAGGAAGCGGGTCGTGGAGTGGCTTGCCGTGCACGTGGGGGATCCGGTCAAGGACTAGGCGCTCCCGCGCGCGTAGTTCCCGGCGCTTGCTCGAAGAAGCAGGCGCAGCCGGCTCCGGCTGCGCGGCCGAGTCAGCGGCTAGTTTGGTCCATGCGTCAGTTCCCCAAGGAGGCCGCGCGAGCGCGCGGCAATGAGCAGCATCAACGGGAGACTACGACGGGGAGGGGCAGGACTGGGGCGGAATGCGGGCGAGGTGGGAGGTTTGGGGGAAGAGCTCTCAGTGAGGGCTCGTGGCATGCCTGCCAATTGATACCTACCTGGGCACCCGATCAACCGGCTGCGCGCGCCGCCAGCACCCTCCCCGCGAACTCCGCAAACAGGTTCTTGATGCTGGTCGCTGGCGACAACGACTTGCAGGTGTCTCTGCCGGTTGGCGTCAGTTCGAGTGCGGCGGCGCTGTAGAGGCGGCGTTCGACGAGTCGCTCGCAGAGGAGTTGGTGGCGGCGGGCGTAGGAAGCGCCCTTGAACTCGGGGAATACCGGGAAGTGGGGTTCGACGCAGCGCACCTCGGTGGTCGAGCGCTCGCAGTCTTCCAGCAGCATCAGCCAGCCCACGAACGGCGGGCGCGGGTCGACCTGGTAGACGGGGTTGAGTAGGTGCGCCGGCGCAAACCGGCAAAGCGTAAGGGGTGAGAGTCCCCGACAGGGAGAGGAGTAGCGATCCAATCTGTCCCCGAGTCATGCATGGCGCATCGCGAGATGCGTCGTGAAGCGTTGACAGGGGCGTCCATAGGCCAGCCATTGAGCCGCGAAAGAACCCTAATTCCGGGTGCCGACGCTTTCTATTCGGCGGAAGGCAGCACGCTGCGACGCGCTATTCGCGAGCGTCGTGGCGACCCGGCGAGGTCGCTAGACCCTGGCATGTGGATACGCGCTTTGTACGGGAGCCGGGAGGTCTCCGGTCCGACCGGTGGGCGGTGACGCCTGTCGGCCCGTGTCGGGAAGGCGAGGAGCCGAAGCCGACAATGCACGGACCGGAGAAGTCAGACTGCTGCGTAGTAGCGATGAAGTGGGCGAACAAGAACGCGCGAGCGGAGGCGGAGTTCATGGAGCGAAGGCGGCAGGCCGAAGGGAACGCGGGACAGCCACGCACGCGCCGGACGCAGAGCCGGGAAAGCGTGTCACTGCAGCTGCACCGTGTACGCGAACGGGCGAAAGTCCGAGGGCAGGAGCGCTTCACGGCGCTGTTGCACCACCTCACGCCATCGCTGTTGGCGGCCGCTTTTTCCTGGTTGAAGCGGGATGCGGCCGTCGGTGTGGATGGCGTCACGTGGCACGACTACGAGGTTGACCAGGAGCGCCGACTCGCGGATTTGCACGAGCGTGTTCACCGTGGCACCTACCGAGCACGACCTTCGCGCCGCCAGTACATCGAGAAGGCTGATGGACGGCAACGTCCCTTGGGCATCGCGGCACTGGAGGACAAGATCGTGCAGCGGGCGCTGGTGGAAGTGCTGAATGCGATTTACGAGCAGGATTTTCTGGGCTTCTCGTATGGCTTCCGACCAGGGCGTGGACAGCACGATGCGCTGGACGCTCTGGCGGTGGCGATTGGACAGGAAAAAGTAAATTGGATCGTGGACGCCGATTTGGCGAAGTTCTTCGACACCGTGAGTCATGAGTGGTTATTGCGGTTTCTGGAGCATCGTATCGGCGATGAGCGGGTGTTGCGGCTGATCAGGAAGTGGCTGAAAGCGGGAGTCATCGAGGACGGGGTGCACCTGGCCACCGAGGTGGGGACGCCGCAAGGCGCCGTGATCTCACCGCTGTTGGCGAATGTGTATCTGCACTACGTCTTTGACCTCTGGGCCCAGCAATGGCGAAAGCGCCATGCCCGGGGCTCGATGATCGTGGTGCGATATGCCGATGACATCGTGCTGGGATTCCAGCACCAGAGCGACGCTGAAGCATTCCTGGTTGCGATGCGCGCACGACTGGAGCGATTTGCACTGACCCTGCATCCGGAGAAGACCCGGCTGCTGATGTTCGGCCGCTACGCGCAAGTGCAGCGCGACCGGGAGGGACAGGGTAAGGCCGAGACGTTCGACTTCTTGGGGTTCACGCACATCTGCGGACGCGACCGGCGCGGCGAATTTCAACTTCGTCGCCATACTCGGCGTGACCGCATGCGTGCTGCCCTGGTGGCGATCAGGACGGCCTGCGGAGTCGACTCCACCAACCGATCCCGGTTCAGGGGGAAATGGCTGGGGCAGGTGGTTGGCGGTTACATGGCCTACCACGGCGTACCGACCAACTTTCATCGGCTGGACGCGTTCCGGCACTACGCGGTCGACCACTGGCGCAAGGCGCTCAAGCGTCGCAGCCAGCGGGGCTCCACCACGTGGGACCGAATGAGCCAGCTGGCGGAGGCTTACATTCCCCGACCGCGCATCACCCATCCCTGGCCCAGCGTGCGCTTTCGCGTCAAACACCCAAGGTGGGAGCCCGGTGCGTTAATTGCGCCCGCCGGGATCTGTGCGGGGGGTGCCCGGTGACGGGCATTCCTACCGCGATCGCCGGCGTGGATTGGGCGATTGCGCTCGGTGGCGCCGGCCGGTGACCGTAGGCGCCGAGGTGGTGGGCGACCCAGAGATCGGCTGCGGAGCCGATGACTTCCTCGCTGCGGTTGTTGAAGTTGTTGCCGAAGGAGCCGACCTGCGACTTGAACTCGAACACTCCGAGCAAACGCTGCTTGTGGATGACTACGGCATCCCAGTCTTTGGTCGCGCGGAAGAACCCCGGCAAGGCGACCTTGGATTTCTGGCGATGGACGGCGTCGGCGGGCAGGCCGCAGTGGCGGGCGACGTGCTCGACGAGATCGATGAAACCGTCCATGTTCTTGCCGCCGAGCACGCTGTCACGCGTGCCACCCTGGGTGCGCTCGGCGCTGGCGCTGGATCGGCCGGCCCAGAAGGTCCGCGTGGCTTGGCGCACGCGTTCGTCGAAGTCGTCGGGCAACAGGCTGGGCGTCATTCGCGGCGATTCCTGCGCTTGGCGGTGACTTGCGCTTGCGCCGCCATCTGCCGCGTGCGCTCGGCGTCTTCGGGCGACAGGCCGTAGAGCCGGAACACCGGTTCGTCGATGGCTTGCTGATCCTTGGCGCAAGCTGCTTGAACCAATTCGTCGCGCAGTGGCGGCGGCACATCGTGCCAGTGTGGGATGCGGATGCGGCGCAGGTATTGGGCCTGGAAGCGCAGGAACCCGCCGGCCATGCGTGTGCAGTAGGTGGCGACCAGCAGTACCGTGACCGAGGAGCGCAACACCGCCTGCAGGGCACGCAGATCCCATTGCGCGGAGGTGACGTAATAGAGGTTGTGGTGGGGATAGTAGTGGCCTTCGTCCAGCACGAAGGTCGCCTCGCCCTTGATGTCCGGCACCAGCAGCTTCGGTTGCTGCACCAGATCGGGATAGATGCGGTCGATGGTTCGATACCAGGCATCGCCGTTCCTGGTGGCGACATGCCGGCCGGCGACGGCCTGGTAGTGCTGGTGGAAGTAGGCGGACAACTGCGGGTAGTCGGCGAGATCGACGACACCGCCTTCGTCACGGAACGGATTGACCACGCCCTTGCCGCCCCAGCGGATCTGTCCGTCGATCAGATCGCGCGCCATCACCAGCGGCAGCTTGCGGCTGGCCTCGACCGGCAGCGCGTCGAGCGGCCCGATGAAGACGCGGTCACAACCGGTGGCGACCCCGATGCCGACCTTGCAGCCGGCCTGCTCCAGCGTCGGATAGGTCTGCTCCAGCCGGCGCACGAGGTCCAGCCGGGTCAGGTCATCCAGCAGCCAGGGCGCCGCGCCGGCCCCCGCCAGCGAGATCTCGCCGACCAGGGACTCGTCGGCCTGCTCGGCGAGCATTGCGGCGACCAGCCGCGGCAGCCCGTGCTCGTCGGTGATCGTGCCGGGCCGGGCGACGCGTGTAGCTGCGGCGATATGGGCATCGCTGGCCGCGCGCGCGATCACGGTAATCGCGGGATAGGCGATCACCTCGGAATGGAAGGCGTCGATGCCTTCCATGTCGATGTAGTGCTGCAGCGCGAACCCATGCACGATCTTGGCGCGCAGCGGGCCGCCGTACTTGTTCTTGAGCCAGCGGTTGGCGCAGATGAAGCCCAGGCGCCCGCCGGGCGCAAGCAGATCGAGCGCGCGCTCGTAGAACGCGATGTAAAGATCGGCACGGTCGAACATCGTCCGGAACCGCGCGCGGTACTCGCGCAGCAAAGCTTCCGGGATGCGCTCCTGGCGCACATAGGGCGGGTTGCCGACGACAAACTCGAACTCGCCAGCAAGCCCGCAGAGCAGGAAGTCGTCGCACAGCAGCCATTCCCGGCACAGCGCGCCAGCATCGGCCGGATCCACGCCATGCGCGATCAGGCGCGCACGGACCTGCAGGGCGGTGGCCTCGTAACTGTCGCGGTGCAGCTCCACGGCGCGAATCGCCGGCGCCAGCGTGCGCGCCGCGTCATCGAGGCGGCCGCCGGCAAGTCGATACGCAGCCAGCAGGCGATCCACCGCCGCCAAAAGGAACTCGCCGCCGCCGAACGAAGGCTCCAGCAGACGCATCCGGTGCAACGGGAGGGTGGCGACATAACCGGACAGGTCGAGGATCGCCGCGACCACCTCCGGCCGCGTGAACACCGCGCCACGCTCGGTCTCATCGTTGCTCGCAAGCTCCGAGACCGCGGCCGCGATCTCCGGACCGCGCGCGCTGGGGCCAAGGATGTCGAGCAGATGGAACACGGTGTGGCCGGGTGATGAGCGTGGCTGGGATATTCGCGGCTGCCGGACTGGCGTGCAACAGCGCTGTGTCGGGTGAGTGCAGGCTGGTGACCCCGTTTGCGCAGTGGCTCGGCTAGGCCCCATACCTCCCCAACGCCGCCGCATGCATCGCCCGCATCTGCTCGCGCAGCTCGGGTGGGCTGATGACTTCGGCGTCGGCGCCGTAGCGTTGTACGTCCATCAGCAGCTCACGCGGGTTGGCGTAGGGGACGGTGAGTTCCAGGCTGCCGTCGGGGAGGAGGCGTTGCTGCTGCCGGGGGTGCCAGTGTTCGTCTGCGATCCAGCGGGCGGCGTGGGGGGTGAAGCGGATGACGGCGGTGGCGACGGCGGGGCCGGCGAAGATGCCGTAGCCGGCGTCGCCCTCCGAGTCGAGGGTGGCGATGGGGATGGGGATGGCCGGCTCGGCGCTGAGTTCGGGGCGGCGGATGCGGTCCAGGGCGAAGCGGCGCACGCTGGTCTGGCCGGCCTGCGAGGCGTCCAGGTACCAGTTGTCGCGGTGGTGGATCAGACGTTGGGGCGAGACCTGGCGCTCTTTTTCCTCGGCGGTGGAGCGGGCCTGGTAGCGGAAACGCAGCTGCAGCCGGCCGAGGACGGCCTCGGTGACGATGCGGAAGACGCTGGGGTTGCTGTGGCGCGCCTGGGTGCGCAGGACCAGCAGGCGGTCCAGGTGATTGGCCTTGTCGCCCAGGATCTTCTGGATGCGCGGCTGCAACGGGCCGAGGGCCTGTCCCAGCAGGCCGGCGCCGCTCTGCTTCAGCACCTGCTGGGCCAGCATCAGGGCGTACAACTCATCGGCGCTGAGCCACACGCCGGGGAGCTGGAAGGCATCCAGGTTGCGATTGACGTAGCGCCAGACCCGCGCCGGCTCGCCCTCATGCTCCAGCGGCGCGCCCAGGGTGTCGCGCATGAAACAGAGATCGCGATAGAGCGTGGAACGCGAGTTGCCGGTCTCCGCCATGAGGCGCTCGTAACTGAGGCCGCGGCGATGGGTGGACAGCAGCCCGTGCAACTGGGCGATGCGCTCGGTGCGGTCCATGCCGGGCCTCCGCGGTGGGGGTGGTGGGATTCTGCGGGTGTCGGGCGTGCTCCGTGGGCTGGTGGCTGCAAGCGACGATTTGGAGGGCACGAGGGCACGCGCAGGCCGCCGGCATCTGACAGGGGATCGCTGGCGTCCGTCGCCGAGTACGGCGGCATCTGCTCGCAGATCGTTGGTGTCTGGTCTTGAACACCGTGTCATCTGAGCGCAGATCGGCGGCGTCTGGCACCGACTACCGCGGCATCTGCGCACAGACCGCCGGCGTCTGGCGCTGAGTACCGAAGCACCTGAGCGCAGATCGCCAGCGACTGGCGCCGAGTACCGAAGCACCCGAGCGCAGACCGCTGGCGTCTGGCACTGAGTACCGCGGCGTCTGCGCGCAGATCGCCGGCATCTGATCGCAGACCGCCCGCACTTGCGCAAAGACCTGCGGGATCTGCGTGCAGATCGCCAGCGCTTGCTCGCGGACCGCTGGCATCTGCGCGGAGATGGCGCGCGCGCCGGCGCAGGCCCTTGCCGGCTGCCTGGGCGTCGTCGCGTGCGGCCGTGTGGACCCCGCGCGCTCGCCGCGGCATCGGGGTGATCCCATGAACGCGTTGGACTGGCCTGCGTCCATACACGGCGTTCAGGCAGATTTAACCCACAGGTCAGCCGGTGACACGGGCCCCTGGTCTGATGGCCACACCCCGACAACAACGCCCGGGAGCGATCCAAGCCAAGGGGCGCGGACGCCAATCAAAGTCAAAAAGGAAAAACCAAGATGTCTACGCAGAACCTCGTGAACCTGATCCTCACCGACACTCAGCTGGCCAATGTGAATGCCGCACTGACCTCGCTGGAAACCGAGCTGGGTGGATTGATCGCCCTGAGTGCCTCCGACAAGCGCACCATGCGCAGGATGGGGGTGCAGAGCGAAAGCTTCAGCCGCCAGGCCTTGCAGGTGATCAGCCAGAATCCGCAGATGATTCCGGCCAACATCCCGGTCAATGATGCGATCGGCGACCTCAAGCTCCTGGACCAGCTGCGTCCGTGCCTGTCCCGCCTGACCCGTCTGGTGGCGCGTTGCAACGACACCGATGCCGCCCTGGGCAACGACATCCTGACGGTGGCATTGCAGGCCTATGGCTTGCTGAAGCTGACCGGCCGTGCCGAAGGCCTGGAAACCCTGCGCCGTGACCTTTCGGGGATGTACCGGAAACGGCGAGCTGCCAAGCCGGAAGGCGAGGAGCGGAAAGCGGCCTAGCGCCGACCTTCCCACTCAACGTCGATTCAAGAGAAGGCCGCAGTGATGCGGCTTTTTTCTTTTTGGGGGTTCGGGAAGCGCGAACGATCGCCGCTGGAGCGGCTGCCACGGGGCGGTTCGGGATTGTGTGGGGTTCTTCAGGGCTCGCGCACCCAATCTTCGATCCTGAGACCAACGATGCGCTGGAATTCGCGGGTGTTTTGGGTGACCACGCAGGCATCTTCGGCCAACGCGTGGCAGGCGATCCAAAGATCGTTGGCGCCGATGGGGGTGCCGGCGGCGGTGAGCCGGGCGGATTGCTCGGCGTAATGACGACAGATCTCGGGACCGGTCGGGTAGATGACGGTGACTTGTCGGGCGAGTGCATCCAGGCGGCGCAGGACGTCCGGTTTCCTGTCGCTGCGCTCGGCGCCCTTGAGCAATTCGGCCCAGGTGACAAAGGACATGCACAGCCGGTCGTCGTCGGCCAGGGTATCGATGCGCTGGGCGATGGTGGGCGGGTGGTTCTTGATCAGGTAGATCAGGATGTTCGTATCGAGCAGATAAATCACAACGCCTCGCGCTCCTGCACCGGCAAGCTGCCGGCCTGATCCGCCTCCAAGGCGGCGATAAAGGCATCATCGACCTCAGCCAATGCGCGCAGGGCCTGCAACAGGGCCTCTCCTCGCGCCGCTCGCAGCGGGTGGATGACCAGATCGCCCTGCTCGTTGCGCGAAATCCGGACGCGATCCGTATCCAGCCGGAACTCGGCCGGAATGCGCACGGCCTGGCTGTTGCCGTTGGTGAACACTCTGGAGGTGAGCGAGCTCATGGTCCGGACTCGGTGTGTACGTCGATGTGTGTATGTTGCTACGACGGGGGCGCAGCGGCAAGATGGCGCGCCCTGCATGTCCGGAGGGCATTCTTCCTGGATTGCAGGAAGGGCCAAAGATTGCCGCTGACGCGGCATCCAACGGGGTGAGGACACAGGATCGCCGCGGAAGCGGCTTTCACCGCGGCCTTGCCCCGGGGTGTTGCAGTTGCTCGAATGGCGGAACGGACTCAGGAGATCGTTGATGCGTCGGAGACTGCCGGTTCTCGCCACTTCCTTGCTGCTGGCCGGTTGCGCAGCCACCCCCATGGCACCAGAAACCTACGACGCCTTGATCGTGTCGCAGAAGGACAGTCTGGCGCTAGACGAGAGATGCTGTGTCGACCTGGGCAAGCTCCCGGCGGCCAGCCTGGACACGCCTCAGTTGCCGGCCATATCCGGGGCAACCGAGATCGCGAAGATCGGCGATACGGCGCTGCCGGCACTGGCCTTCCGGTTGCCGCCCGAGGCGCAGGGGAAGCACGTGGAGGTTTACAGCTTCGGTCCCAAGAAGGGCGGTGGATTGCGCCTGGACCGGATCACCTTTGTGCGGCCGCAGTACACCTTCCTGGATGCGCAGGGGAATGCCCTGTCAGCGCAACTGCGTTCCCCGGTGTGCTGGGGCGACTTCGATTTCAATACGATCGGCGTCTGGAACCGGGCGCGGGTTCCCCCGCTGGCCCAGACCGTGGTGATTGCGCCGGACATGTCGACCCCGAACCAGATGGTCGACACGCGCCGGTTCACCGCGGCGCCGGTTGCCGAGGCCATCGCGGAAGCACGGCAGAGCTATCTCAGCCAGGTCAGCTTCGGGTACTCCGGCGCGTTGTCGGTCCGGCTGGTGGAGCCCGAACCCCGGTGCACGGCGCATCCGGACGCACCCTGAGCCGGAGCCCCATGGCAGTCTGACCGCGAGCCTTCCATCGCGAAGGGGAGACGTTTCTGAGGCCGCCGGAAGAGCGCCGGCGCGAACGCCGGCGCTCCCACTTCAGGGCGTCCGGAAGGAACTCAGTGCAGCGCCGGCGGCGTTGATGCCGTCCTCGTCGTCGGCCATGGCCACGAACCAGACTTCGCCGATGTGACCGTCGTTCAGGGCCACCCAGGCCATGCGGAAGACCACTTTGTCGCCCTCCGAGTCCTTGCCATTGCCGTCCATCAGGAAGGCTTCCTGCCCGGCCTGCTTGACCTGTTTCGCATCGCCCACCTGCACCTCCTGATAGTTCTCCTGCAGGAAGGCGATCGATTGTTCGATCGCTTCTTTCATCGAATCTTCGTTGCCTTCGATGGTGCGGAAGGCGAGGTAGACGCCGCTCTCGCTGTTGACGTGGACGTAGTCGCCCACGCTCTCGCCCGGCTCCACGGTCCAGTCGTCCGGCAGGTCGACCAGGAAACTGGCGTTCTTGACGTCAGGGTAGCCCAGGGTTTTGGCCTGCGCGGTGGCGAAGGCCAGCAGACCCGCAAGGAGCAGCAGCAACGGCAGCAGCGCAGACTTCTTCATCTGGATTTCCCCCTGGCAATTGGATGGACCGGCTGGTCCGCGGCCAGCATACGGCAGTCGTGGCGTCGCGTACTCCGGGCTAGGCTTGGCGCTTTGCCGTGGCCACTTGCAGCACCGCGACCGCGACCAGCACCACGCCCATGCCGAGGATCAGGCTGAGGCCGAGGGCTTCGCCGCCCAAGGCCCAGCCGAGCAGCACGGCGATCACCGGATTGAGGTAGGAAAAGCTGCCGGCGCGCGCCGGGTGCCAGACCTTGGCGAGGTACTGGTAGGAGGCGAAGGCGATGCAGGAGCCGCCGATGATCAGCCAGCCGGTGGCGAGCCAGGCGCGGGTGTCGATCCCGCCGTGCTGGGTGAACTTGCCGAAGGCGCTGGTGATGACGATGCACAGCAGGCCGCTGAACAGCATCTGGGTGCCGGCGTTGGCGAACAGCCCGCCGCTGTGCACATGCGCGCGCTGGTGCAGCGAGCCCCAGGACCAGGCCAATGGTGTGACCGCACAGACCAGCGCGGCCAGCGGATCGATGCTGCCGGAATGATCGCGCCCGACCACCAGCGCGACCCCGGCGAAGCCCAGCAGCACGGCGACCCAGCCCAGCGGGCGCATCGGATCGCTGCGCAGGGACAACAGCGCCAGCCAGACCGGAATCGGTGCCTGCAGCACCGCGCCAACTCCACTCGGGATGTACTGCAGCGACCAGGCGGTGATCACATTGGCCGCACCCGCCATCAGGATGCCGGCGAGCAGCAGCGAGGGCAGCTCGCTGCGGCGCACGAAGCGCTCACCCGAGATCCGCGCGATCAGCAGGCACAGGATGCCCGCCGTGGTGAAGCGCAGCGAGGCCAGCCCGAGCGGCGTCAGGTCCATCAGCGCCCACTTGTGCGCCAACCAGGTGGAGCCCCAGATCAGGGTGCAGGCGGCGAAGGCGAGCCAGGGGAGCATTGGGGCGGTTGGAGCCGGTGTTGGTGGGTAGGAGCTGGTGTTGGTGTGGGTTGTTGGTGTTGGCAAGAGCGGGCGTGCGGCAAGGGATCGCCCCGCGCTCTGCATGATGGATGTGGGCGACGGCGAAAGTCGCGGGCGGGTTGTGGCGATTTCAGTGCCGACGTCCGGCGTTCACCCATGCGTTTAACCGACATCGCCGCGGACGGGCAGGCTTCGGCTCCTTCCAACACCAATAGCCAACACCAACACCGGCTCTTGCGCACCAACACCCGCTCTTACGCACCAATACCGCTCTAGACGCGCCAAACCAGCGTCGCCATGCGCCCGCTGCGGGCGCCGTCGCGGCGGTAGGAATGGAACTGCGCGGGGTCGTCGAAGGTGCACCAGCCTCCGCCGCCAATGCGCTCCACGCCGATTGCGCCCAAACGCCGGCGGGCGAGGGCGTCGAGGTCGGCGTGCCAGCGGTCGGCGCGGCCGGGGATGAAGCAGGCAGCTGCGGCCGGATCGGCGGCAACGAAGATCGCGCGGACTTCGGGCCCGACCTCGAATGCGCGCTGGCCGATGCCCGGGCCCAGCCAGGCGCAAACCTCACCCGGCAGCGCGCCGAGCGCGCGGATGGCGGCCTCGATCACGCCATCGGCGAGCCCGCGCCAGCCGGCGTGGACCGCGGCCACGCTGTCGCCGGCCGCCAGCAGCAGCGGCAGGCAGTCGGCGGTCAGCACCACCGCGACAGATCCCCGCCCACGGACCACGCTGGCATCGGCGCACGGCACCTCCCGCAGAGCAGAGCTTGCTCCGCTGGACGCCGAGCCGAGCAAGTTCGGCTCTACGAGCACCTCGGTGCCGTGCACCTGCTGCAGCCAAAGCGGCTCCCCCGGCAGTCCAAGTTGCTGGCGCAGGAGCGCGCGGTTGCGCGCCACCGCGGCCGGATCGTCGCCGCCGCGGTCACTGTAGTTCGCTGGGCCGAAGGGCGCGGCCGACGTACCCGCGAACCGACGCGTCGCCGTGCCGCCGCGCATCCCGGGTGGCAGGCCGGTGGCCTCGATCCAGCCGGGCAGCGCCTGGTTCAACCGGCGCCTTCCGCGCTGGCGCGCAGCACGTCGAGAAGGTCGATGAAATCCTGCGGCACCGGCGCGCTGGCGCGCACTTCCTCGCCGGTACGCGGGTGCGCGAAGGCGAGGGTCTCGGCGTGCAGCGCCTGGCGCCGGAAATCGCGCAATGCGCTCTTCAGCGCCTCGCTGGCGCCCACCGGCAGGCGCAGGTTGCCGCCGTACAGCGGATCGCCCACGATCGGCCAGCGCAGGTGGGAGAGGTGCACGCGGATCTGGTGGGTGCGCCCGGTCTCCAGCGCCACCCTGAGCAGGGTGTGTGCGGGGAAGCGCTCGACCACCCGGTAGTGGCTGCGCGCGGGCTTGCCGCTCTCCACCACCGCCTGGCGCAATCGATCGGTGGGGTGGCGGCCAATCGGAGCGTCGATGGTGCCGCCGGCGATCACCCGGCCCATCACCAGGGCCAGGTACTCGCGACTGATCTGGCGCTTCGCCAGCGCCTTGACCAGCGCGTGATGGGCTTCCTGGGTGCGCGCCACCACCATCGCCCCGCTGGTGTCCTTGTCGAGGCGATGGACCACGCCGGCGCGCGGCAGCGCGGCCAGCGCCGGATCCCGGTGCAGCAGCGCGTTGACCAGGGTGCCGCTGCGGTTGCCGGCGCCGGGGTGCACCACCAGGCCGGCCGGCTTGTTCAGCACGTAGAAGTCCGGATCCTCGATCAGCACCTCCAGCGCGATGTCCTCCGGCGCATCGACGGTGACGGTCTCCACCTCGACATGCAGACGCACGCGCTCGCCACCGCGCGCGGCGTCGCGCGGGCGCGGCGGACGGCCGTCCACCTCCACCTTGCCGTCCTTGAGCCAGGCGGTCAGTTTCGACCGCGAGAACTGCGGAAAGGCCTGCGCCAGCGCGGCATCGAAGCGCATGCCGCCGGCGCTCATCGGGATGGTGGCTTCCAGGATCTCGGATCGGGACATCGTTGCATCGCTCATGGGGCGCGGCGGGCCTTCTGGAATCAGTCGCTTGCGCGCAGATCAAGGCGGGATGAACCGGCGGCGCGGGGGACTAGGCGGACCGGTCGGGCGCGTAGGCTATCATCGCGGGCCTTGTCGCTCCGGATCTTCCCCATCGTGTTCAATGTCACTGCAGCCGTGCGTGCGGTCTCGATCGCCATCCTGGTCCTGATGCTGGCCGCCTGCGGCGAGCGGCGCGAAGCGGAAACCGAGACCCTGCCGGTGGATCAGCTCTACTCCGAGGCGAAGTCCTCGCTGGACGCCGGCAACTTCGAGCGCGCGATCCGCTACTACAAGCGCCTGACCTCGCGCTTCCCCTTCGGCGACTACTCCGAACAGGCGCAGCTGGACCTGGCTTTCGCGCAGTACAAACGCTCCGATTACGATGAAGCGGTCAGCACGGTCAACCGCTTCGTCAAGACCTACCCGGCGCATCCGAAGATCGACTACGCCTACTACCTGCGCGGCCTGGTCAACTTCGATCGCAACCGCAGCTACATCGACCGCCTGTTGCCCTCGCAGGCCGGCAACCGCGACCTGGAAGCCGCGCGCCAGTCGTTCAACGACTTCTCGGAGCTGCTGCGGCGCTATCCGCAGTCCAGCTATGCCGCCGACGCGCGCCAGCGCATGGTGTTCCTGCGCAACGACATCGCCAATTCCGAGCTGACGGTGGCGCGCTACTACTTCCGCCGCGGCGCCTATGTGGGCGCCGCCAACCGCGCCAAGTACATCGTCGAGAACTACCAGCAGGCTGCGCAGATCCCGGACGCGCTGGCGCTGATGGTGCAGAGCTACGAGGCGCTGGGCCAGAAAGACCTGGCCGACGACGCCCGCCGCGTGCTCGAAGCCAACGCTCCTGGACACCCTTACCTGACGGGTGTCGGCAACGCGGGCAAGACGAGCTGGTGGAGCAAGCTCTGGCCGTTCTGAGCCGGGGCGGGATTGTCGGCCCACTGAGGGCCGGCAGCCAGAAGCAGGACGCAGAGATCGCAGAGGAAGAGCGGAGAGGGCGCAGAGACCTTTGGTCTTGCCGGACGCAGCCCGATCCCGCGTAGCCCGGAGTACCGCGCAGCGGTTCTCCGGGTACTTGCCGCAAGCACCCGGTGAACGCGCTGCGCGCGTACACCGGGCTACGCGAGGCGCGCAAAGCTCACGGTCCAGGTCAGCGCCGCCCCGGGATACCGTACTTCGGCGGCGGGCCCAGGATGGTGTCCACATCCCCTGCCAGGATCAGGTTGACCAGCCGCCGAACCTGGCCATCGACCATGCGCATCGTTGCCGGTGGAAGCAGGCGGTCTGCGGCGTAGTCGCGGAAGTGGCGATAGCCGCAGGCCCCGTGACTGGCGCAGGCCCAGCGCATCGCGCGGCCAGCGGGGCCGCAATCGAGGCTGAACTCGCAGGCCGTGAGGATCCAGCGCACGTTGTTGGTTTCCGAGTTGTAGCTGTCGGGGCGAATGAACTCCGACCCAAACAGCAACGGCGACCCGCTCAAGATGCGCGGGATCGCCTCGATCTCGCGCGGATCGCGCCGGGTGAAGATGGCGGCGAGGCGTTCGCGCGCGGCGGCGTGCAAGCATTGCCAGTAGGCTTGGTTCTGCGGAACATTTCCCGGGATCTCGCCGCAGCCGCGTCGGACATCATCGTTGTTGGTCAGGCCCTCGGCGATCGCATCGCCGGCGTCGGCGGCTTGTCTGCGCAACGCGTCGGGCGCGCTTGAGGGCGGGCGCGGCGTGTTCGGATCGATCCGCTTCTGGAGGATGTCCTCACGGTATTCCTGCATCCGCCGGTGCGAATCGGTCTCGAGCTGGCCCAGCCAGGGATTCCGCTGCTTCCAGGCCTTGCACTGGCCTTCGACCTCTACGAAAAAACCTTGGAGCGTGGCATCGGCGAAATTCCCGGCCAGCATCGGGGTGTAGCGCACGCGCGCAACCGCGGCGGAGGCGGAGAAGCAATATTCCAGCGCCTCCGCCAGTTCGGTCAGTGCCCGCGCCTCGCCGGTCTTGGCACGGGCGGCCAGGTCATCCAGCCGCGCCGGCCACTCACGCAGGAACGCCACGGCATCGAGGGCCAGCTTCGGACCATCCGGCGCGGGGGCTTCGGGTGGCGTGACGAGAGCTCGCGGCTCCGGTGTGGGCTGCGGCATGGCAGGCGCCTGGGCATCGGTCGCGGTAGCAGCTGACGCATTCGCCTCGCCGGGTGGGTTTTCTACAACGACGCCGGTCTCGGCACTCAGTCTCGATGTCGGCTTGGCGGCCGGCACCGCGTCCCCGGTCCACCGCGCCAGCCCAAACCCCGCCAAGCCCGCAAAGATCGCCACCAGCCACACGCGCATCCGCCATTCCCGGTGACCAAAAGTAACGAGAATAGCGCGGCGCGAGGCGCTATCGTTCGCGCATGCGGCCGGGGGGCCGCCGTTTCCTGGGATTTCCGATGCGCATTTCCTGCCTGGCGGCTGTATTGGCGGCCTGTCTGCCGCTGTCCGCCGCTGCCGACGTCCGGGCCTTGCCCGACTACCTGACCTTCCAGTTGCAGGCCCGCAGTACCATTGGCCTGGGTTACAACCTGCCGATCAACGCCAGCATCAACAGCGCAACGGTGGATCTGAACGACGCCGGCCGCGTGGCGGTCCGCGTGGCGATTCCCACCGGCATCCCGGGCGACGACTTCACCCGGCATGTTTTCGTCGGCGAGAACGGTGGTGGTTTCGTCGTCAGCGAGGGGCCGGTGGGCTCGCTGGTCAGCGATCCGCGGGTGGCGCCGGACGGCATGGTCTGGTTCGCCGCGAATTTCCAGGGCGGCAACGCGCAGGCGGGTATCTATCGGTACAACCCGAACGACTTGAGCACGGTACGCGTCACCGGCCTTCCGGTTGGCACGACCTTCTACACCGCGCCGCGCGGAAATGCGGCCGCGCAGGTTGGCTACCGCGCGGATTTCGCCACCGGCAAGGCGTGGGTGTCCTTCAGCGGCAGCGCGGTGGAGACGCATGCGATGGAGCAGACGCTGGACGCCGGCAGCCCTTACAGCTTCCTGTTCACCCCGAGCTTCGACGAGCGCCAGTTGATTGCCGGCAAGGTGACCCTGGTGTCCGGCGGCTTCGACCAGATCCGCACCATCGACAACCACGGCAATGCGGTGGTCCTCGCGCGCACCAGCGCAGAAGACGCGCAATCGCCGTTCTCCGGCTTCGACAACAGCCCGGCCATCTCGCCTGGCTCGGGCCTGGTCGCCTTCATCGCCAACCTCTCGGCTGGCGGCCGCGGCGTCTACCGCTACGACGGACCCGGGCAGATCGTCGAGATCGCGCGCACCGGCACCCAGGGCCTGGGTTCGATCGAATCCTTCGGCCCGGCGATCAATGACGCCGGACTGGTGGCCTTCCGCGGTGTCGACAGCAATGGCAAACAGGCGATCTTCGTCGGCGACGACGCCGATTTGCGCCGCGTGATCGGCCGTGGCGACACCCTCGACACCGACCTCGGCCTTGGCATGATCGACCAGGAGACACCCGGCTCACCGGCGTTCTCGGGCGGGGTTGCGATCAACTCGGCCGGCGATATCGCCTTCTCGCCCACCCTGACGCCGGCGGGGAACAACCAGATCGAATGGGGCACCGGGGTGTACATCGCACGGGCAGGCTCGCAGGAGGTTTTCGCCAACGGCTTCGAGGGCAACTGATGGCGAACCCGAAGCTGAACGCCGGCCAGCCGTCGGGCTAGTACCTTTGGACTAGAGTTGACGCGGGTCAATCCTGGCGCGGGGTGCTGCCGATACCTTGGACTTCAACATCTCGAGGTTGAGGTTCTCCCCATGCCGGTCGACCTGTACAAGTCGGGCAATCACCGCTGTGTCGCCTTCAACGATCTCGTCCGCGGCGACGACGGGGTCCAGGCGAACCAGTTCCTGGTCCTCCACGGCGAGTATTCCGCGCTGATCGACCCGGGTGGCGCGCTGCTGTACACCCCGGTGTCGCTGGCGGTGGGCCGCTATGTCCCGCTGAAGTCGCTGTCGTGGATCCTGGCCTCGCACCAGGACCCGGATGTGATCGGCTCGGCGGACCGCTGGCTGATGTACACCGGCGCGACGATCGCCTGCTCCAAGCTGTGGGGGCGCTTCGTGCCGCACAGCGTGCCGCACTACGTGGACACCGGCGGCAAGGACCGCTACCAGTTGATCCCCGACGAGGGCTGCGACCTGCAGATGGGCGACGCCGTCATCAAGGCCCTGCCGGCGCACTTCCTGCACTCGGTGGGCAATTTCCAGTTCTATGACCCGATCAGCAAGATCCTGTTCTCGGGTGACCTTGGCGCCTCGATGGTGGACGAGTTCTCGCCGGTGGAAGGCGCGGATTTCGACCAGCACTTGCCGAGCATGACCGGATTCCATCGCCGCTACATGGCGAGCAACCGCGCCTGCGTGGTCTGGGCGGACATGGTCAAGGACATGGACATCGACATGATCGTGCCGCAGCACGGCCGGCCGATGAAGGGCAAGGCGGTGGCGCGCTTCATCGACTGGATCCGCCACCTGGAATGTGGCACAGACCTCATGACCGGACCCGGCCGCTTCCGCGAGGGACCGCGGCTGGTGGCGGAAAACGCCCCCAAGATTCCGCGCGCCCAGGTGGTCTCTGCGGCGCCGAAGGCCAATCCCTTCGAGGGCGTGGGGCACTGAGAGCGGCCGGCTGGACCCAACGCGGTTGCCAGGCGCAGACCGCGAAGACCCGGTGAGCGGCTTGCGCCGCACACCGGGCTACGCAGTCATTCGAACCCCGACGCTTTGAGCAATCCAAGTCCCACGCGCGCCGCGTTGAGTGCGTCCACGCGGCCGTGGCCGAAGGTGTTGTTCGGGATCGTGGCGGGCGACTGGGTGCCGCCGCAGAGCTGCGACGTGGTGATGTCGGCCACCGCGGTGCTGTTCATCAGCGCCTCGATGCGGGCCGGATCGCGCTTCAGTGTCGGGTCGACACTCATCAGCAGTGCCGCCACGCCCGCCACATGCGGGCCAGCCATGCTCGTGCCGCTCTTGGTGCCGTACCCGGTGCCGGGCAGTGCGGAGCGGGTGTTGACGCCCGGCGCAACGATGTCCGGTTTCAAGCGGTTGCTGCCGTCCACGGTGACGGGCCCGCGGCTGCTGAAACTGGCCATCGCGATGCCGCCGACGGCGCCGACACTGAAGCTGGCGGAGTAGATCGATGGCGGGTCGGACACGGACGAGCAACTGGAGCCGGAGTTGCCCGCCGACACCACCACCAGGATGCCGGCATTGCGCACGTTCTCGACCACCGTCTGCAGGATGTTCGGCGTGGTGCAGCCTTCGGACACCGGGCAACCCCAGGAGTTGTTGATCACATGCGGCGCGCGCAGCGGATCGGGGTTGTTGCCGGCGAGGTCAGTCGGCGCCATGAAGAACTGGAAGCACTCGGTGTAGGTGGTCGGCGTGCCATTGCCCTGGTCCATGTTGCGGCAGGCGATCCACCTCGCGCCGGGCGCGACGCCGATCTGGTTGCTGCCGCCGTCGTCGCCGACGATGGTGCCCATGGTGTGCGTGCCGTGCGAGTTGTCGTCGCACGGGGCCGCCGAGTTGCCGGGGCAGGACCCGCCACTGCTGTGGATGGCATCCCACCAGTGGAAGTTGTGGTCCGCCGCGCCGTCCGCCGATCCGGCGTACTGGCGGACGATGGCCGGGTGGTCCCAGTCGTAGCCGGTATCCGCACCGGCCACCAGCACGCCCTGGCCGCGAAAACCCATCGCCCACAGGCTGGGCGCGTTGACCTGGGTGACGCCGGTTTCGATGGCGTTGACCGATTTCGGGCTGGCGGGCTGTTCCGCGACAGGCTGCTCCACCGCGAGGCGGGTCTCCAGTTCGATCGCCGCAACGTCCGCGCGCGCCGCCAGATCGTCGACCAGCTCGGCATCTGCCTGCAACGCGATGAAATTGGCAACCCAGAACGCCCGATAAGGCACATTGCGCGCTTCCAGGTAGGCGCGCAGCGGCGCCTGCGTGCGCGCGGCGGTCTCGCGCAGGCGCGCCACGCTGGCGACCAGCCGGTCATCGCCACTGCGCTTGTCCGCGATGGACTTCAGGTCCGCCTGCTCTGCGAGCGACACCAGCACCGTTGTACGTTCGCCGCGCTTGAGCGCAGCTTCGACATTGGCGGCGATCTTGTCGCCGGCGAGGGCAGGCGCGGAGAGGGCGCACAGCAGCGGCAGCAGCATTCGACGCACGGACCAAGCCTCGGAAGTACGGATGCGCGCAGTGTAGCGTGTCCGCGCGCGCGGGCTGCCTGTGGGAGTGGCTTCAGCCGCGATCCGTTACCCGCCGGGAAGATCGCCGACAGAGTCGGCTCCCACATCAGCGTGTTTCGTGCGCGCTGGCTGCTTGTGGGAGCGGCTTCGGCCGCGATCCGCTTTCCGCCGGGAAGATCGCCAACAGAATCGGCTCCCACATCAGCGTGTTTCGCGCGCGCTGGCTGTGTGTGGGAGCGGCTTCAGCCGCGATCCGCTTTCCGCCGGGAAGATCGCCAACAGAGTCGGCTCCCACGTCAGCGTGTTTCGCGCGCGCTGGCTGCCTGTGGGAGCGGCTTCAGCCGCAATCCGTTTCCCGCCGGGAAGATCGCCGACAGAGTCGGCTCCCACATCAGCGTGTTTCGCGCGCGCTGGCTGTCTGTGGGAGCGGCTTCAGCCGCGATCCGCTTTCCGCCGGGAAGATCGCCGACAGAATCGGCTCCCACATCAGCGTGTTTCGTGCGCGCTGGCTGTCTGTGGGAGCGGCTTCAGCCGCGATCCGCTTTCCGCCGGGAAGATCGCCGACAGAGTCGGCTCCCACATCAGCGTGTTTCGTGCGCGCTGGCTGTCTGTGGGGGCGGCTTCAGCCGCAATCCGCTTTCCGCCCGGAAGATCGCCGACAGAATCGGCTCCCACGTCAGCGTGTTTCGCGCGCTGGCTGTCTGTGGGAGCGGCTTCAGCCGCGATCCGCTTTCCGCCGGGAGATCGCCGACAGTCGGCTCCTATCATCAGCTTTCGCCCTCAGAGCGCGGCCATGATCTCCGGCACCGCCTTGAACAAATCGGCGACCAGGCCGATGTCGGCCACTTCGAAGATCGGCGCTTCGGCGTCCTTGTTGATCGCGACGATGGTGCCCGCGTCCTTGATCCCGGTGAGGTGCTGGATGGCGCCGGAGATGCCGACAGCGACATACAGCTCGGGCGCGATGATCTTGCCGGTCTGGCCGACCTGCATGTCGTTCGGCGCGTAGCCCGAGTCCACCGCGGCGCGCGAGGCGCCGACGCCGGCCTTGAGCTTGTCGGCGAAGTCGTAGACCAGCTTGAAGGCATCGGCGCTGCCGAGCGCGCGGCCGCCGGAGACCACGAAGCGCGCGGTCTGCAGGTCCGGGCGGTCGCCGCCGCCCTGCTGCAGGCCGACGAAACGGGTGTGCGCGGGCAGCGCGACGTCGACACTGGCCGCCTCGATGGCCGCCGCGCCGCCACCGGCGGCGGTCGGGAAGGATGCGGTGCGCACGGTGGCGACCACGATCTGGCCGGCCGGCGCCTTGACCGTGACGATCGCATTGCCGGCGTAGATCGGGCGCTTGAAGGTGTGTGCGTCGTCCACCGCCATCACGTCGCTGACCTGGCTGACGCCCAGGCGCGCGGCGATGCGCGGCATTAGGTCCTTGCCAAAGGTGGTCGACGGACCGAAAACGTGGGTGTAGTCGCCGGCAATCGCGGCCACTTGCGGCGCGTACACCGCGGCCAGCGCGTGCGCGTTGGCGGCGTTGGCGACGGTGCGCACGCGCGCGACCCCGGCGATCTGCGCGGCCTGCGCGGCGATCTGCGCCGGGTCGGCAGCGAGCACGACGACATCGATGCTGCCGCCGGCGATCTTCGCCGCGCAGCTGACGCACTTGGCCGTGCTCGGGTTGAGCTGGCCGTTCAGGTGTTCGGCGATGATGAGGATCTTGGACATGGTGGTCATCCGTGTTCGTTGGGCAGCGTCGGCAACCGACACTTGCTGCGGATTCGCGGCAAAAAGTGAAAGGCGAAAAGTGAAAGGAAGCGACTCGCGCTCCGTTCCACACGCCTTTTACTTTTCACCTTTCACTTTTCACTGCTCTCAGAGCAACCCCTTCGCCTTCAACGCACCGATCAGCTCCGGCACGTCCTTGACCATCACGCCCTTCTGGCGCTTGGCCGGCGGCGCGTAGTGCACGGTGGCGAGGTGGTCGCCGGACTGGACGCCGAGGCTGGCCAGTTCGAGGGTTTCGCGCGGCTTGCTCTTGGCCTTCATGATGTCCGGCAGCTTGATGAAGCGCGGCGTGTTCAGGCGCAGATCGACGCTGATGACCGCCGGAAGGTCCACTTCCAGGGTTTCCAGGCCCGCATCCACTTCACGCGTGACGCGCGCCACGTTGCCGTCGACCTCGACCTTGCTGGCGAAGGTGGCCTGCGGCTGGTTCAGCAGCTCGGCGAGCATCTGCGCAGTCTGGTTGGCGTCGTCGTCGATCGCCTGCTTGCCCAGGATCACCAGGCCCGGCTGTTCCTTCTCGACCAGCTTGGCGAACACTCGCGCAGCGGTCAGCGGCTGGATCGCCGCATCGGTCTTGACCAGGATGCCGCGGTTGGCACCCATCGCCAGGCCGGTGTCGATCTGCTGCATCGAGGTCTGCTGGCCGATCGAGACCACCACCACCTCGGTCGCCTTGCCCGCTTCGCGCAGGCGCAGCGCCTCTTCCAGCGCGATCTCGTCGAAGGGATTGACGCTCATCTTGGCGCCTTCGATGGCCACCCCGGAACCGTCCGGCTTGACCTGCACCCGCACCGTGTAATCCACCACCCGCTTCAAACCCACCAGGATCTTCATGACCCGCCTCTAGTTGAGGGAACCCGTCGATGGTAGCCAAGGGGCGTGGAGGTGCCAAGCGACTGGTGTTGGTTGTTGGTGTTGGTGTTGGTAGGGGCAAGAGCCAGCGGCGCAGATCGGCAGAGAGCCGGCTGAAAACAAGAAGCCCGCGGTACCTTGCGGGACCGCGGGCTGAGTCCGCTGGGTGGGGGCGCCGGGTTCACCCAACACCAACAATCCGCACCAACACGAGCTTGTCGGCTTCAACCAACACCAGCAACCCACACCAACACCAGCTTTTCGGCTTCAGCCAACACCAACAACCCATACCAACACCCGCTTCACTGCGCTTCCAACGGATACACCTTCACCTCCACGCGGCGGTTCTTCGCGTGGTTGTCGGGGTCGCTGGCGTCGGCGGGGCGGGCCCAGCCCATGCCCTGGGCGGAGAACTGGTTGGGGTCCATGGTGGTGAACTTGCGCAGCAGTTCCTGCTTCACCGCATTGGCGCGGTTGCTGGAGAGTTCCTTGACCGCAGAATCCGGCACCTGGCCGCGCATCGAGCCGTCGGTGTGGCCCTCGATGACCACGCGCGCGGCGCCGTAGGAGCCGGCGAGCTTGCCGATCTCCTCCAGCACGAAGTCGACGTTCGGGTCGTACATCTCCTCCACCGCCTTGCCGTTCTGGTCCTTGACCACCATCTTGCGCAGATCCCAGGAGTTCGGGAAGAAGTGGATCACGACCGTCTTGGTCAGGATCTCCGGGCTTTCCGACTGGATCGCGCTGGCGCTCATCGGCGCGAAGTTGATGCCGTAGGTGGACTTCTGGTTGGCGTACTTCGGCTCGGCGTTGAGCTTCTGGATCACGCTGAAATCGACGATCTGGTCGAAGCTCACGCGCGAGGACACCGCACCGATCTTGCGGTACATCACGTAGGCGGTATTGAAGGTGCGCTCGAAGTTGGTCGGATTGTTGCGGTTCAAGAAGAACTCGCGGTTCTCCGCATGGTTGGTCCAGTGCGCGTCCGGCAGCATCGCCAGCGCGTCGGCCGGCGGCAGCGAATAACCTTCCGCCATCCAGGTGGCTACCTGCTGCTTGGCCTCCTGCGCCTCCAGCGTCACCATCGAATCGAAGATCCCGCGCACCAGGCCTTCCATGATGTCGGCGTGGTCCTTGGCGAAGTCCGCGCGCGCGAACCAGACGTCGGCGATCAGCTTGTTGGCCGTCGCGGTGGACACCAGCAGCTTGTTGCCCTTGACGTCCGACAGGTTGTAGATGTCCGGCGCCCAACTGACCACGCCGGCGATCTTCTTGTCGGCATTGAACGCCGCAGCGGCTTCGAAGGCAGTATTGGTGAAGCGGAAATCGACCTCCGCCGGCTCCACGCCTGAGTTGATCAGGGTGTTCAGCGCGAAGAAGTGGCTGGGGCTGTTCTGCGCCAGCACCACGGTCTTGCCGCGCAGGTCAGAGGCGGTCTTGATGTTGGCGCGCACCACGATGCCGTCGCCGCCGTTGGACCAGTCGATCTGCTGGTAGATGCGCGGCATCACGCGGCTGTCCTTCTGCAGGCTCTCCAGCAGCAGCGGCAGCATGTCGACGGTGGCCCAGCCGATGTGCACATCGCCGGCGGCGTAGGCGTCGCGCATCGCCACCGGGTCATCGATCAGCACCAGTTCGACCTTGAATGGCTGGCCACCCGGAGCCTGCCAGGTCTTGCCCGGCTTGAAGCCGCCGTTGGCGTGCACGATCGGCGCCCAGCCGGCCCACACGTTGATGGCGAAGCGTACCGTGCGCGCGTCCATTTCCTTGTAGTTGGACACGCCCTTGACGTCCGGCAGGCGCTGGCTCGGGACGTAGGCGTATTCCTTGACCGTGGTGATGCCGGCGGCATCCGGCGCTTCGGCGCCGCCATCGGTGGGCGGCGTGGCGGGGTCCCCGTTGTCGGACTGCTGGCCGGCATCGACGGTGACCGGTGGCGTGCCATCCGGCGTGGGCGTCTTCAGCCGGTACAGGCCGTAGCCCACCAGCGACAGGATCACCAACAGGACGACGAAGTAGAAACCTGGTTTGGGTTGGCCGTTCATGCTTGCCCCAGCGAAAGGTGAAAAGTGAAAGGTGAAAGGACGGACGTGCAGGGCGCGTCAATTCGGCTGTGCGGGGCCGAGTTCCTTCTGCGCCGGCGGGGCGGCGGCGGTCTCGGCGGTGACGATGCCCATGTCCATCTCCATCCGCTTGAGGGCGTCCTCGGCCATGAACTTCTCCATGTTCTGCTCGGCCTCGATCTCGGCGATGCCGCGGTTGGACAGGTCGGCAGCCACGCGCACCGCGCCGCGGTTGGTGTCGATGCGCTGCTGCACCACCTGCTCCAACTGGCCGAAGTCGGTGGTGACGTTGAAGTTGAAGGTCTCCGAGAGCTTGGCGACCTCGGCCTCGGCCTCACTCATCTTGATCTCGGCGTCGTACTTCTGGATCTTCGCCTTGACCTCGCCGAGCTTCTTGGTGGCGTGCTGGATCTTCGCCAAGCTGTTGTTGTAAGAGGTCTCATGCATGGAGAGCTGCTCCTGGTTGGCGGCCAGGTCCTTCTTCGCCTTTTCCATCTCCAGCGCAAACTTGGCCGCGGTGGCGCGGTCGCCGGCCTTGAGGTAGGCCTTGGCCTGCGCTTCCAGCTGCGCCACGTGGCGCTCGCCTTCCTTGACCTGGCGCGAGACGCGCTCGACCAGGCCGCGATACTGCTCCAGGCCCACGCGGCCGTTCTTCAGCTCCTCGACCGACTTGTCGTACTCGTACTGCATCTGGGCGATCGGATCGGCCTCCCAGAAAAAATTCGCCAGCTTGTTGATCTGCGCGCGGAAGGCGGCCCAGAACTTTCCGAGAATCATGGTTGTGCTCCTGTCTTCATGCGCAATGGGTTGGCCGGTCGCTGCGGCCGAGGGGACAGCATAAACGCCCGCTCCGCTCAGCGCTTCTGCTTGCTCAGCAGGTCGTACAGCGCCTGGTACTCACGCGCCACCTTGTGCCCGGGTTCGAGGTAGACCAGCGGCCGGGCGGCCTCGTGGCTTTCCTTGATCTTGATGCTGGTGGAGATGTACTGCGGCAGCACCGGCAGCTTCTCGGCAATCAGTTCCTCGACCACCCTCTGCGGCAAGTTGGAGCGCGCGTTGAACTGGTTGACCACGATGCCCTCCACCTTGAGCTTCTTGTTGTGGTCGGCGCGGATCTCGTCGACGTTCTCCAGCAGGCGGTACAGCGCCTGGCGCGAGAAGTCGTCGCAGTCGAAGGGGATCAGGCAGCGGTCCGCGCCGATCAGCGCCGACAGCGTGTAGAAGTTCAGCGCCGGCGGGGTGTCGATCCAGATCTGGCTGAATTCCTTCTTCAGCGAGGCCAGCATCTCGCCCAGCTTGTAGATCTTGAGCTTGGTCTCGAGCTTGGTCTGCAGATCCGACAGGCGCGCGTCGGCGGTCATCACCGCGAGGTTCTCGTAGGGCGTGGGCGTCAGGTACTCGGCCGGATCGCGCGTGCGCAGCCGGTAGGACAGGGTTTCCTCGAAGAAATCGGCGATGCCGAGTTCCACGCTGCCTGCGGCCTCGCCGAGCAGATAGCGCGAGGAATTGCCCTGGGCGTCCAGATCCACCACCAGCGTGCGCTGGCCGCGGCTGGCGGCGATCGCCGCGAGGTTGCAGACGATGGTGGACTTGCCCACCCCACCCTTCTGGTTGAAGACGACGCGGATCATCGGCGCACCCGTTACAGAGCGGAACGCCGGAGTATAAGTCGGTAACCGGGACTGGCTGTGTCCATCCAGGCGCAACGGCACCGGTCCGCGGTTCATCGGGCTTTTACCGCGGCGGCGATACGCTCGGACACGTTCGGAAGGAGGAAGGACCGATGCGGATTCTGCTCGCGCTGGCAGCGCTGATGACCTTGGGCGGCTGCGCCAGCGATGGTTATCGCTATCACGACGACGGCTACTACACCGCCGGCGATGCGCGCCGCTCCCAGGTGATGATCAGCGTTGGGTACGGCGCGGGTTGCCGGCCCTGGTACGGACCGTGGTCCTATCCCGGCGCCCATGCTTACGGCTGCGGCTACGGTTATGGCGGCTGGTACGGGCCGGGCTACTACCCTGGCTACGGTGGCTACTGGCATGACCCCTTCTGGTCGCAGCGCTGGTATCTGCCGCCGCCGACACCGGAGGCCCCGCGCGCCGGGCAGCGAGCGCGGCACCTGGCCGACGAGCCAAGCCTGGGTCCGGGCTATTTCCCGCGCTACGAGGAGCTTGCGCCGGGACGCAACCGCGACACTGGCGGTGGCGACCGCGCCTGGCGCGAAAGCCGCCAGTGGCGCCAGCCGCCCGCCGAGTACGGCAGCAGCCGTGCCACTTTCGGTGCTTCCTCAGGGCTATCGGGCGCCTCGCGCGACTACGAAGGCAGCTTCGGCGGCAGCCGCGGTTCGGGCCTCAGCGGATCCTCGATGGGCAGCGCGCGCAGCAGCAGTGCCGGCGGCGCAGCGCGCGCAATGGTCCGCGAGTCGCGCGAAGAGGAATGAAAGTCTGAACGTCAAGCGGACCGACGGTCACAATGCTTGACGAGCGTCACAATATGCGGAACCCCTGGGGTTATACTGACCGTGTGGTTGGTTTCCACGGTTTCGACGTCCGGCGTGCAGTTCATCCGGATTCCCCCTGTTCCAGTTGAACACCGGGCGTCGAAACCTACCCAAAAAAAACGGCCGCCGCAGCTTGCGCTCACGGCGGCCGGGACTCCCCCTGACACATGGAGTCTCATGCACAGAACGGGCCAGTGGGCCCGTTTTGTGTTTAGGGGGTTTTGGAAAGCGGTGTTGGTGTGGGTTGTAAGTGTTGGAAACAGCGCCGCTGCCCAGGCTTTGCGGATTGCCCGTGAAGCGCTGCGCGCTACACCGGCATCTCCACCAGGGATTCCGCTGCCTCTACCAACACCAACAACCCACACCAACACCAGCTCCAGCTCCAACACCAGCTCCACCCTCCGGGATTACCATTCGCCCCCCGGAACTCACGCGCCCACATCCATGCAGCACCCCACGCACTACCAGGTCATCGTCGTCGGCGGCGGCCATGCCGGCACCGAGGCCGCGCTGGCGGCTGCGCGCATGGGCGCGCGCACGCTGTTGCTGACGCACCAGATCGAGACCGTCGGCCAGATGAGCTGCAATCCGGCGATCGGCGGCATCGGCAAGGGGCACCTGGTGCGCGAGATCGACGCGCTGGGCGGCGTGATGGGCTGGGCGGCGGACCGCGCCGGCATCCAGTGGCGCACGCTCAATGCGAGCAAGGGCCCGGCGGTGCGCGCGACGCGCTGCCAGGCCGACCGCGCGCTGTACCGCGCCGCGATCCGCCAGGCGGTGGAAAACCAGCCGAACCTGACGCTGTTCCAGCAGGCGGTCGACGATCTGCTGCTGGAGGGCGACCGGGTGACCGGCGTGCTGACGCAGATGGGCCTGCGCTTCACCGCCGACAGCGTGGTGCTGACCACCGGCACCTTCCTCGCCGGGCTGATCCACATCGGCGATGCGCACTATCGTGGTGGTCGCGCCGGCGATGCGCCGGCGCAGCGGCTGGCCGAGCGCCTGCGCGAGTTGCCGCTGGGCCAGGGGCGGCTTAAGACCGGCACGCCACCGCGGATCGACGGGCGCAGCATCGATTACCGCGAGCTGGAAGAGCAGCCGGGTGACGATCCGGCGCCGGTGTTCTCGTTTCTCGGCACTCGCGCTGACCATCCGCGTCAGGTGTCCTGCTGGATCACCCACACCAGCGAACGCACCCACGAGATCATCCGCGGTGCGCTGCACCGTTCGCCGCTTTACAGCGGCAAGATCGAAGGGATCGGCCCGCGCTACTGCCCTTCGATCGAGGACAAGGTGGTGCGCTTCGCGGAGAAGTCCTCGCACCAGATCTTCATCGAACCCGAGGGCCTGGGCACCCACGAGATCTACCCGAACGGCATCTCGACCAGCCTGCCCTTCGACGTGCAGCTGGAACTGGTGCGCTCGATCCGGGGCTTCGAGCAGGCGCACATCACGCGCCCGGGCTATGCCATCGAGTACGACTACTTCGATCCGCGCGGCCTGAAGCCTTCGCTGGAAACCAAGGCCATCGAAGGACTGTACTTCGCCGGCCAGATCAACGGCACCACGGGCTATGAAGAGGCGGCGGCCCAAGGCCTGCTGGCGGGCCTCAACGCCGCGCGTCGCGTGTTCGCGCGCGAATCCTGGTGCCCGCGACGCGACCAGGCCTATCTCGGCGTGCTGGTCGACGACCTGATCACCCACGGCACCACCGAGCCCTACCGCATGTTCACCTCGCGCGCCGAGTACCGCCTGCAATTGCGCGAAGACAACGCGGATGCGCGGCTGACGCCGGTCGGGCGCGAGTTCGGCCTGGTCGACGATTCACGCTGGGCCGCCTTCAGCCGCAAGCGCGAGGCGGTCGACCGCGAAAGCGCGCGCCTGCGCGCGCTGTGGGCGGCGCCGACCAATATGCTCGGCCAGCAATTCGCCGCGACCACCGGCGCACCGCTGTCGCGCGAAACGCATGCCATCGACTTGCTGAAGCGCCCCGACATGGCCTACGTCACGCTGACCGCGGTGGATGGATTCGGCCCGCCGGTGGACGATCCGGCGGTGGCCGAGCAGGTCGAGATCGAAGCCAAGTACGCCGGCTATGTCGAGCGCCAGCAGGGTGAGATCGCGCGCGCCCAGCGCCACGAAGCCGCGGAGATCCCCGATGGCTTCGACTACCGCCGCGTCACTGGCCTCTCGGCCGAAGTGCTGCAGAAACTCGAACGCGTGCGCCCGTCCACGCTGGGCCAGGCCGGGCGGATACCCGGCGTCACACCCGCCGCGGTCTCGCTGCTGCTGGTGCACCTGAAGCGTCGCGCCGGCTGACGGCTGCGACAAACCCCATTCAACACGGAGACGCAGAGGACGCGGAGAAGAGCGTTGGAGAGGGGCGAATCAGCGATGCCCTTCAGCTTCTCTCTGCGTCTTGGCGTCTTTGCCTCTGGCTGGCGCGCTCGGGCCAGTTGGATGCGGGGACCGATGCAAAGCGCAGACGCCAAGACGCGGAGAAGAGCCGACCATGACGCTTCCGCTCTTCTCCGTGCCCTCCGCGTCTCCGCGTTTAACCGGCCCGGGCTTGCCTCATCAGGTGCGTGCGAGGAATTCGCGCACTTTGGGCAGGATGGTGTCGCCGGCGTCCTCGATGACGTAGTGACCGGCGTCGGCGAAGGCGATGGCCTCGGCGCGCGGGAAGCGGGCGCACCATTCGTCGAAGTAGTCGCGGTCGAACACGAAGTCGCGCAGGCCCCACATGATCAGCATCGGCTTGCCTTCCAGCATCTGCAGACCCTTGCCGGTGGCGGCGATGGTGGCATAGGCCGGATCGCCCTCGCTCAGCGGGATGTCCTGCACGAAGCGCAGGGTGGCGCGGCGCGAGACCGGGTTGTCGTAGGGCGCGGTGTAGGCCGCGCGTGCGGCGGCCGACATCCCGCGCACGCTGCCGATGCGCGCGGCGCCAGCGGCGAAGGCGTTGAAGCGCTCGACCAGGAAGGCGCCGAGGCGCGTGTTGCGCACCAGCTTCAGGGTGGGTGGCAGGCGCTTGCCGTCGAGCATCGGGAAGGCGGCGGTGTTGAACACCACCATGCGCCGCACGCGTTCCGGGTTGCGCACCGCCCAGGCGCTGGCGATCGCGCCGCCCCAGTCGTGCACGATCAGGGTCACCGGGCCGCTCGGGACCACCTTGTCCAGGAAGGCGCTGAAATCGGCCACGCGCGAGTCGAGCGTGTAGCGGTAACGGCTGTCGTCCGGCTTGTCGGACAGGCCCATGCCGATGTGGTCCGGCACCACGCAGCGGTAGTCGGGCTTCAGCGCGGCGACCAGGTCGCGATAGAGCCAGCACCAACTCGGGTTGCCGTGCACCATCACCAGCGGCTCGCCCTGTCCCTCGTCGAGGTAATGCATCGACAGGCCATCGCGCGTGAAGTGGCGCGGGGTGAATCCGAGCCCCTCGATCAGGGCCTGGGCTTGGGCATTGGGCACGGTGCGGGAGTCGCTGGGAAAAAGGGCGCGCAGTGTGGCGGATGCGAGGCTGGCGGGGAAGGGGCGGGAAGCCGATTGTTGCGCAGATCACAGGGCTGTGGGGGTTGGAAGGTCGGCCGTCCGCGGATCGCCTGCCTTTCGCTCCGCGCCTTACACCAACCCCAGCCCCCAAACCTCTTCTGCCGGGCTCAACGCGGCGGCGGTGGCGGCCCCGCCGGCGGGGCCATCGGCGGTGGGCCAAAAGCCATCGCCGGGGCGGCGGCGGGGGCCTTCGCGCTCTTGCGGCTCCACATGGCGACCGCGACGACGATCGCGAGCACGATCGACACCGTCCACAGCGGTCGCACCAGGATCCACGAGAGCACGATGGTGACGCTGGCGAGCACGGCCGCGAGCAGGAAAGCGACGATGCCGGTGAAGGTGCCGACCAGCTTGCCCAGCGGCGGCAGCACCGCGGCCAACGTCCGTAGCGGATTCAGCATCATGCCGAAGGCCACCCACAGCAGGATGAAACCGACCGCGCGCAGGATCCAGCCGAGCACGCTGTTGCTCGATTGCGCATGCGCCACCAGCGTGGCGGCGTCCTTCCGGCCCGGCTCAACCAGGTAGATCTCGGTGCCCACGGGGCTGGTCCAGGCCTTGAAGCCCTCGCCGTCGGCCTGCGCCACCAGCGAGGCGATCTGCGATGGCACCGCCGAGTAGCGCACGCGCACATCGCCGATCTGTGGCGACTTGGGACTGTTTCCGCGGTACAGCGTGTTGGCGTCCGCCAGCCAGAAGCCGTCCGGGTACTCGCCGGCCTCGGCCAGGGCCAGCGACTGGCCGTCGAGTGCATCGAGGATGGTGTCGTCGGCGCGCCAGGCGCCGATGCGCGCATCGGACACCGCGAACTTCTCGTCGCGGTAGGGCATCGAATCCGGATTGCGGTGCCCGTTCTCCTTGAAGCTGTCGGAGTCGATCGGCTGGTCGTCCCACACTTTCTCGTAAGTGTAGGTGGTCACCCGCTCCTTGCCGCCGCCCAGCTTCTCGCGCTCCTCGGTGCGCGACTTCTCCTTCCACTGGTACATCTCGACCGAACGCCGCAGAACCAGCGCCGGCGCCTCGACCCCGAACTCCGGGTCCTGCGCGGTCTCTTCGCTGCTGACCTCGGCGCTGATGTGCACCAGCTTGCCGTTCATCGCCGCATCGACGGTATCCGCGCTGGCGATTTGCACCGTCTCGCCCGCCGCCTTCAGTCCCTTGAAGTTCTTCAGCGTGCGGTGCTCGTTCCACGCCAGCAACACCAGCGCGCCGATCACGATCACGAAGGACAGCAGAAAGCCGACGAAGGACGACTTCAGCCGGCTCCACCAGGAGATGTTTTCGGTCACGGTGACGGGCATGGAAGCTCCTGCGGAGCAGCGAAAAGTGAAATGTAAAAAGTGAAAGGAAAGCAGAATAGCGGCAACCACCACCCCTTCACATTTCACCTTTCACTTTTCACCGCCTCACCAGACCACTTCCGCCATCGAGCAGTTCAGCCCCGATCCGATGCCGAGCAGGGCCACGCGCTTGCCCTTGACCAGGCGGCCGGTGTCCTTGAGCTTGCTGAGTGCGGTCGGCAGCGAGGCCGGGCCGATGTTGCCGAACTCGGGGAAGATGGTGAGCACCTTGTGCGGGTCGATGCCGAGCATCTTGACCAGTTCCTCGGTGTGCACGCGGCTGACCTGGTGGATCACGAACTCGTCGATCTCGCCGACCGCCCAGCCGAACATCTGGCGCGCCGCGGCGAAGGTCTTGCCGGCGAGCTTCAGGCCTTCGACCAGCAGGGTGCGGGTGTCGGTGACCATACGGTCGATGTTGCCGGCACACAGGCGCGAGAACTGGGTGGCCGAGCGCGACACGCTGCCGAGGTAGCGATGGCCATCCGGGTAGAGGTCGGCATTCGCCAGGATCATCGCCACGCCACCCGAGCCCAGCGTCAGCGAGGCGAACTCCTCGCGGAACTGCTCGGCGGTGACCGTCGGCTGGCTCAGGCGCTCGATGGTCTTCTCGGTGATGAAGCGGCTGGATTCGCCGTCGACGATCAGCGCGTACTCGATGTCGCCACGCTCGATCATGTGCGCGGCGATGTCCATGCCGTTGAGGAAGGCGAGGCAGGCATTGCCGACGTCGAAGTTCTGGCAGTGCTCCGGGAGTTTCAACTTGCCGGCGACGATGCTGGCGGTGGACGGTTCCAGGAAGTCGCGGCAGACCGAGGTGTTGACCAGCATGCCGATCTTCTCGCGATCGAGGCCGGTTTCGGCCAGCGCCTTCTCCGCCGCCAGCGCCGCAGCATCCGAGGGCTCGGTGCCCTCGTCCCACACCCGGCGTGCCTCGATCCCGGCCACCCCTTCGAGCAGATCGGCGCGCAGGCCGAGGCGCTCCATCGACGGGCGCAGGCGCGCCGCAATCTCCGCCGAACTCAGGCGATTCGGGGCGTCGACGTGGGCGACGGAGGCAATGGCGACGTGCTTGAAGCGCATGCGGAAGGGCGTCTTGCGATAAAGAAGCGGAAAGGTACGGTAGTGCAGTGGTGCGCGCAAGTTTCTGGCACCGAGGGGCGTTTTCCGTGGCGACCGGGGCGCCTTCGATCCGCTCGGCGTGAGGCTCCCGAAGGCGCATGGCAGCGCCGGACCCGGTGCGCTGCTTAACGCCCGGGAAACTCTCACTTAACCCTGATCTAACACTCGCTCCGCTAGCGTCTGGCTCATCGTGGTGTTCGGGGCTTCGCTCCAGGGCACCATCGGTAATCGGGGCAGCACTTTCGAAGCCCGGGCACGGCGGATTCCCCCATGAAACGCCACCCGGGCTTTCTTTTGCCCAGCTTCTGGCGAAGGAACCCGACATTGCCGGATCCGGTCCAACGCATGCCCGCCTGCCTCCCGGTGTAGAGTTCGTCCATGCGCATCCTCGTCATCGAAGACAATCCCGACATCGCCAGCAACATTGGCGACTACCTTTCCGATCGCGGCAATGTGGTCGATTTCGCCGGCGACGGCATCACCGGCCTGCATCTCGCCGTGGTCAACGACTACGAGTGCATCGTCCTCGACCTGATGCTGCCCGGCATGGATGGCCTCGAGGTCTGCCGCAAGCTGCGCCAGGAAGCGCGCAAGCACACCCCGGTGCTGATGCTGACCGCGCGCGACGCGCTACCGCAGAAGCTGGCGGGTTTCGAGACCGGCGCCGACGACTACATGGTCAAGCCTTTCGCGCTGCAGGAACTGGAGGCGCGCATCCAGGTGCTGGTGCGCCGCTCCAAACCGCAGCAGGCGCGCGTGCTGCAGGTGGCCGATCTCAGCTACAACCTGGACACGCTGGTGGTCGGGCGCCAGGGCAAGAACATCCAGTTGAATCCCATCGCGCTGAAGATCCTGCAGTGCCTGATGGAAGCCAGTCCCTCGGTGGTGACCCGTCAGGAGCTGGAAATGCGGGTGTGGGGCGAGGAACTGCCCGACAGCGATTCCCTGCGCGTGCACATCCACACGCTGCGTGCGGCGATCGACAAGCCCTTCGACAAGCCGCTGATCCAGACGCGCCACGGCATTGGCTACCGCCTCGTCGACCCCGAAGCGGCATCGTAAGCGCCTCCGCAGCCGCATCGTCATCGCGATCGCGCTGTTCGGTACGGCGCTGACGGTGCTGTTCGCGGCGGCCGCGATCTTCCTGCGCGGCTATCTGGAGGAGAACCTGATCGGCGAGACCCTGAGCGCCGAGCTCGATGCCTTCGCCAACGCCTGGTACAAGGAGCGCGACGGCCATGGCCCTTCGCTGTTCGAGTTTTCCAAGATCCGCGGCCGGGTGGTCGGGCCCAACCGCTTCGCCAACCAGAGTTTCGACCGCCAGCGCCTGCCCAATGGCGTGCACCGGATCACCGAGACCGGCGCCAACGGGCCGGTCACCTACAAGCTGGCCGTGCGCAAGGACGCCAATGTCTGGTTTTTCCTCGAGTACGACATCACCGAGGAGGAGCGCGGGCGCAAGCTGCTGATCGGCGCGCTGGCCGTGGCGGTCGCCTTTTTTTCGATCCTCGCTTTCGTCATCGCCTTCTGGTCATCCTCGCGCGTGATGGCGCCGGTGGCGGAGCTGGCGCGACGCCTTGAAGGCATCAGTCGGCGCGGTCGACACGAGCCGCTGGCGCCGCACTTCGCCGACGACGAAGTCGGCCAACTGGCGGGCGCGCTGGACGACTACGCCGGCCAGTTGACCGCGCTGGTCGAGCGCGACCGCGAGTTCAACTCGGACGTCAGCCACGAGTTGCGCACGCCGCTGGCGGTGATCAAGACCACCACCGAGCTGGTGATGGGCAGTCCGGAGCTGAGCGACAAGATGCGCGAGCGCCTGCAGCGCATCGAGCGCGCGGCCAAGCAGTCGACTGAACTGATCGCCGCCCTGCTGTTGCTCTCGCGCAGCGAGCGCCAGGGGCCGCAGGACGGGGAGGCCACGGATGTCTCCAAGGTGGCGGCCGAGGTGGTCGAGTCGCAGCGCCCGCAGATCGGGCAGAAACCCGTCGCGCTGATCCTCGAAGTGAACGCGCACCCCGAAGTGGCCGCCCCCGAGGCCGTCATCGCGGTGGTGCTGAACAACCTGGTCGGCAATGCGGTGAAGTACACCAAGCAAGGCGAGGTGCGGGTGCGGGTGGACGCGGACGGCGTGATCGTCGAAGACACCGGCCCCGGGATCAAGGCCAACGAGGCCAAGGAGCTGTTCGAGCGCCACGTGCGCGGCAGCAGCGCCGGCAGCACCAACGGCGCGGGCCTGGGCCTGGCCATCGTCAAGCGCCTGTGCGCGCTGTACGGCTGGACGGCGGACCTGGAGCCGCGGCCTGAGGGCGGGGCGCGGGCTTCCCTGCGATTCGGCTGATCCTCTCAATGCGCGCTGGGCCGGGCAACGCCGGCAATCCGGCGACGCCACCCGATGGCGTTTTTCGGCCACTTGACGCGCCGGCATTGCTGTCTCGAGTGCATTCGGTTACAAAGCGCCCCCGCAGGGAATCCCGTCTCAGAAGAACGCCGCAATGACCTTCAGCCGCCGCAAGACCGCCATCATTCCTTCCGCCTTGTATGGTTTAGCGCTGCTGGCAGGTGGCTGCGGGTTGGCGCTGGGTCCGCTCCAGGCTGCCGAATGCGACGGAACCTACCTCGAATACTCCGTCATCGTTCCCCTTGGCGAAGCCGAATGCCGGGTGGACGTGTCGGGACCGCAAGAGGCGCAATCGGCACCTCTGCCGCCGGCAATCCTTGCTTTCCCTTATCCAGCCGACACGGTCAGTGTGGACTTGTGCGGAAGCTGGCCCACTGAAGCGCCAGGCATCGATCGCGAGATCAGTTTTGCGGAGCTCGAATACTATTCCGACTCCCGCGATACACCGTCGACCGTCCTGGTCTTCACTGCGGCGCAGGTCAACGGCACGCGCTCGCTGGTGGTCGACCTGCTGCCCACGGTCCCGCGTGGTTGGAGCCTGGCGAATCCCGCGAACCAGCTTCCCGCCACGCCGATCGCGACCCTGCCGCTCCCGGATTGCAAGAGCGATACGGCGGCGCCCTTCTTGAGCACCCCATTCACGATCTGGGTGGAGGACGGCAAGAAGGTGAAGATCAGTCGCAACTCGGTCACTTTGCTGACCACGCCCAGGTCCATGCGTCAGATCTACCCAGGGTCTTACCGCGTGTCCCTGCTTCGGCACCTCAATGCCAATGGGTCCACCGTTGCGCGCACCAGCTGGCGCGCCGGTTCCTGAAAGCGCCGGTTGGCATCGGACGCAGGCCAGAACGCCCACCCTCAGTGCGGAGCGGTGGAACTCCGGTCCGAACGAGGGCGCCCGTCCCGGCAGGCCAGCAGCCGGCCCAGGGACAGGTCTTCCGGATCATTCGCCTGCAACAGCGCGATCGCGTGCTGCAGGCGCCCGGGCGCGCCCTCGGCGCGCGCGCCCGGCGGGTCCAGGCATTCCATTTCGGCGGCGAGCTTGGCGCGGGTGCGCACCGCGTTGTCGCCCAGCGATTCGGCGATCGTCATCGCCTGCCGGAACCGTAGCAGCGCGTCATTGCGGCGGCCGACATCGGCGAGCACCTGCGCCAGCGCGATGCAGCCCAGCATCAGGTTGACGCTCTGCGGCTTGCCGGACTGTTCCTGGATTCCCACGCTGGTCTCGAAATGCGGTATCGCGCCGGCCGGATCGTGCATGCGCTCGGCCAGGAAGGTCCCGTAGTTGTGATGCGCCAGCATGCGCAGCGGCGAGTTCGCCGGCAGTCGGTCCGCGCTCGCCACGGCTGCTTCGTGATGGACCTGCGCCTGCGCCAGGTCGCCGGCGCGCCCCGCTATCGACGCCAGCAGCGCCAGGCTGGCGACAACTTGTTCGTCGGCCTCGCCGTAGACCTCGCGGTTGATTTCGAGCGCCCGGCTGGCCAGGGCGCGGGCCTGGTTCCAGTCGCCCGCATCGCGAGCCAGGCGCGCGCGACGGAGCATCAGGCTTGCCTGCAACGGGTCGAGGGCGCCGTCCGCCAGCGGCGCGTCGCCGTCCAGCTCGCGCATGATGGCGCTTTCCTCATTGGTGCGGCCCGCAGCGCCCAGGCTCATCGCCAGGCGACGCAGCACCGATCGGGTCCGCGCGTCAGCCGCGCCGTAGCGCCTGCGATGCTCTTCAACCAGCGCGGTGAACACCGCAATCGACTCGTCCATCGGCACGCCCTGGCCCAGCCGGGCCGCGGCGAGCATCGCCCGGTGCGCCAGCGTGGTGTCGTCCAGCGTTGACAGCGGCGCGCTGCTGCGCGCACCCAACACCAGTTGCAGTTGCTCGACTGCCGCCGAGTAGTTGCCGCGGGCCGCCTCCATGCGGGCCATCTGTTCGCGACTGCGTGTCAGTGCCGCCGAATCGCCGCCGCGCAGCGCGAGGGCCTCCGCGGCCAGGCTGTAGGCCGGTTCGAAGTTGTTCAGCGCAAGCTGGATGTCGCCCAGGGTCTCCAGCAGTTCGGCACGCACCAGTGGGTCGTCGATGCGCGCGCTCTCGAGGTCGGCGACGCCGCGGTCGAGCAGGTCGCGCACGCTGAGGTCGCGGCCGCGCGCGACCAGCGGATCCGATTGGCGGAACAGCTGCTTGACGAACTGGGTCACCTGTTCGGCCTGTGCCCGGCGCTGCTCGGCCGTGTCGCGCGCGCGCCGCAGCGCCGCCGATTGCAGCACTGTCAGGGTCAGAAAGGCGGCCAGCGACAGCGCCAGCATCGCGCCCAGTGTCACCGCCAGCGCGTGCCGCCGCAGGAAGCGGTGGATGCGGTAGCCGCGCTCGCTGCTGCGCGCGCTGATCGGGCGCAATTCCAGCACGGCACGCAGGTCGGCGGCGAAGGCATCAGCCGTCGTGTAGCGGGCCTGCGGTTCCTTGCGCAGAGCGCGCGCGAGGATCTGGTCCAGGTCGCCGCGCAGCGCCGTGGCCCAGGCGGGCGGGCGCAGGCGCCGCTCGGCCGACTGCTCCGCGGCCACATCCGCGCCCAGCGCGGCGACCGCGACGCTGGCCAGTGGCGGCACCTCATGCAGGGCGCGCTCCAGTGCAGCGTGCGCGGCCAGTCCGTCGAAGCGGATGGGCGGGTTGCCGGCCAGCAGCTCGTACAGCAATACGCCGGCGGCATAGACATCGGTCGCGGCGCTGGTCGGATGGCCGGCGATCTGCTCCGGTGCAGCGCTCGCCAGCGAAAAGTAGCGCATGCCGTCGACAGTGGACTGCGTCGGTGCCGCATCCAGTTCCTTGCCGATGCCGAAGTCGAGCAGTCGCGGCTGCCCGGCGTCATCCACCATCACATTGGCGGCCTTGATGTCGCGGTGCAGGATCAGCCGTTCGTGTGCGTGCTGCAAGGCGGAGAGCACGGCGACCACGAGCCGGATGCGCGCCGCCAGGTCCAGCCGCTCCTCGCGGCAGTAATCGATGATCGAGCGCCCCTCGACGTACTCCATCGCGAGGTAGGGACGCCCATCGGCCAGCTCGCCGGCATCGATCAGCCGCGCGATGGCCGGGTGCTGCAGGGTGGCCAGGATCGCGCGCTCGCGGCGGAATCGCTCTGCGGCTTCCCGATTCCGGTCGGCGCGCGGCACCTTCAGCGCGACCCGCTGGGTGCGGCCGTCGATGTCTCGCTCCGCCAGGTACACCTGGCCCATGCCGCCCGCGCCGAGCGCGCGATGCACCCGGAACGGCCCGGCCTGGGTGCCGGCAGCGAGGTCGCCGGTGTCCACCAGCACGCGCAGCGCCTGGTCAACTGCCGCGTTGCGGCCGCTGTCGCCGGTGTGCGAAGCCAACGCGCGCTCGTGCCCGGCGAGCAACCGGCGCACCGCTTGTGCCAGTGCGGCGTCTCCGCCGCAGCGCGCGGTCAACTTGCGCTCTCGGGTGTCGGCAGGCAGGTCGACCAGTTGATCGAACAGTTCCGCCGCCAGCCGCCACTGGTCGGTCTCCGCACCCATCAGCCCGTCCCGAGCTGGTCCTGCATCCACGCACGCGCGAAGGCCCACTCGCGCTTCGCCGTGGCCAGCGAGATCGCGCAGACCTCGGCGGTCTCCTCGAGCGACAGTCCGGTGAAGTAGCGTAGTTCGACGATCCGCGCAGCGCGCTCGCGGATACGCGCCAGGCGCCCGAGCATGCGGTCGATGTCGATCAGGTCATCGGTCGCCACCCGCTCGGGCGAGTCGGCGTCGAGCGCGTGATTGAGGCTGACGTGGATCTGGTCGCCGCCGCGCTTCTGCGCCTGGCGCTCACGCACCTGATCGATCAGCACGCGCCGGATCAGGCGCGCGGCGATCGCGTAGAAGTGCGCACGGTTCTGGAAATCGGTGCCGCGCTGGTCGATCAGCTTGATGTAGGCCTCATGCACCAGATCGGTGGCCGCGAGTGCCTGGGCGTCCGCCGGCGACATGCGCTGCTGCGCCAGCTTGCGTAGCACCGGGTAAATGGCGTCCAGCAACTCGGCCTCGGCGGCCTTCTCGCCCTGGCGCCAGCGACTCAGCAGTTGGGTGACGTTTGCGTCGGCCATGGATTGCACGGGAAGCAGCGGTGCTGCGCAAGTATGCCCACAGTAGCCGATACGCGGCTCTGGCACGCAATGACGCCTGCCGGCCGCCCGAAGTTCCCTACTGCGCCCGTTCGGCGGCCTCGATGCGCTCGGCGGTGTCCGGGTGCGAGGACAGGTAGGACCAGTCGCCCTCGTCCGCCTCGCCGGCCGCCTTCGCCGCGGCATCGTCGAGCTTGCGCATCACGCGGGCGAAGGCCAGCGGACTCATCCCGCGGCGCTTCAGTGCGGCGAAGGCGTACTGGTCGGCCTCGCGCTCGAACTCGCGCGAGTAGGCGCTGTAGACCAGCGTCGTGGGCACGGCGACGATCACCGAGCTGGCGCTGCCGACGTCGCCGAATACCACCGCGGTGAGTACTGCGATGGACGCGCCGCGCATCACCGTGCGCATCACGTGGCGGTGTTCCAGGTGGCCGACTTCGTGCGCCAGCACGGCGAGGAACTCGGCGTCGTCGGCGAACAGGCCGACGATGTCGTCGGTGAACACCACGGTGCCGCCGGGCAGCGCGAAGGCGTTCGGCCCCAGCATCCAGTTGCGGAACTCGATGCGGTAATCGCGCGCCTCGGGCAGCTCGGTGACGAAGCGGTCGAACACCGCGCGCAGCTCGTCCTGGCGCTTCTGCGGCAGCTCGGAAGGCTCGAAACCCAATTCCTCCAGCGCCGCCAGGGTGTGCTCGCCGGCCTCGCGCTCCCAGGACATCGGCACCATCGCCGCCGCCTGGTCGGCCGCCCACGGCACCCCGAACCACACCAGCATCACGGCCGCGATCGCAGTGGCGACCACGCTGGCCAGCGCCACTTGCCAGCGGTTTTCCAGCAGGTGCACCAGGGCCTCTACGCCGGCGCGCGCGGCGAACATGCGGTCGATCGCGTCGTTGTCGTCGCTCTGGATCTGGCGGCCGTCGGCCAGCCACAGCGTGCGCCGGGTATTTGCCACGCGGCTGCCGACGCGCACGCGCGAGGCATCCTCGATGATCTCCACGCCTTCCGCGTGCTCGATCAGCAACCGGCCCGGCGCATCCACGCCGAAGCGCACCAGGGTCTGTGCCGAGGTGACGCCGTCGTAGAGGAAACCGTTGGCCCAGTTCACCAGCTGATGTCCACGTCGAACAGATCGCCGGCTTCCGAGCCGAAGGCGGGCGCATTGCCGGCGGCGTCGGCGAAGAACTGGTCCGGATCCCCCATCGGCACGAAGTACAGATGCTCGGCGCGGTAGCGCGCCACGCGGATGCGTGCCCAGGGGTAGGCAAGGCCCAGGGTGCAGATGATCGCGAGGGTGTTGGTGAAGAACAGCCAGGCCATTTCCCATCCCGAAATCGTGCTGCGGAAACGGCAGCCGCCCACTTCGATGCCGTTCCACATGAGGTTGGCCACCGAGGCGCGCACATACACCCCGATCGCGAACATGCCGAGGTAGGCCACGCCGCCGACCAGCGCCAGCACCGACTCGGCGCCGGCGGCGTCGAGCATGCGCATCAGGTCCATTGCCCAGCCCATCAGGATCGCGATCATGAAGCCCACGCCCACCGCGCACACCGTGGCCAGCAGGTAGATCGCATAAAACTGGCTGTTATCGGACTGGAAACGCAGCGGCGTGCCACCGTAGCGGTGGTGATTGGCCATCCATTCGGCCTGCTGCCGGGCCACGATCGGGAACAGCAGGTAGAGCGTGAAAATGGTCAGGAAGGGATACCAGATGTAGAGCTTGAAGGCGCTGCCGTAGCGCCCGTCGAAGCCGAAACGGATGCTGCGCCAGGCCGAATAGCGCGCGCGGAAGGCCAGCGAGCGCGTCAGCATCCACGGGAACAGCAGCGCCAGCAGCGCCAGCACCCAGAGGTTCAGCAGCGGCGAGATCTGCGAGGAGCCCACATAAGCCAGCAGCAGCACCGCCGCAATCGCGCGGCCCTTGAGGATGGCGAGGGGCTCGGCGAGGTACTCGAAAGGGGTGCCGCCGACCGAAGTGTTGCCGTAGAAATAGCGCTCGCTGCGCACCTTGGCCCAGGCCGAGTACACCCCCAGCGTGACGATGGTCAGCGCGAGGTTGACGATCCAGATGCGGAAATACTCGTCCGTGCGGCCGCTGAAACGGAAGGGCAGGGACTGCGCGTCCTCGACGGAAACCTCGGTGGCCGCGCGTTCGGCGAGGGTGTGGTGCACGGGGTCAGGCACCCTCCGGCGGGATTCCCGCAGGATACCCGCGTACCGCGCCGAAGTTCAGCGGTTCATCCACCACAACGAGGCGTTGAGCACCGTGGCGAAACTGACCCAAGCCAGGTAGGGCAGCAGCAGTCCCGCGGCCAGCCGCGACATCGGCCAACAGCGCGCGATGGTCCAGACGATGGCCAGCCACAGCACTCCGATCACCACCAGCGCAGCACCCAGCGCCTGCGCGCCGAAAAACACCGGCGTCCACAGCGCATTGAGGCCGAGTTGCACCCACCAGGCCGTCAGCGCGCCGCGCACCACCGGCGAAGGCCCGCGCAGCCAGACCAGCCCGCCGGCGATGCCGATCATCAGGTACAGCGTGGTCCACACCGGCCCGAACAGCCAGTTCGGCGGCTGCCAGGCAGGCTTGGCCAGCGCAGCGAACCAGGCATCCGGCGGAAACGCAGCGCCGGTCAGTGCTGCAGCGAATGGCAGCAGCGCCCACGGGATCAGCCACCAGCGGGAACGGTTCGGGTGCATGGATGGAATTCCGGGCAAAGCCGCATGCGACCACAGGCAAGGTCATGGGTGTGTGCAGTCGCGAAGCAACTGGAGCTGGCGCCGGAGCAATACCCGCCGGGAAACTTCCGCGCACAAGGGGCGCCCGGCAGATCGCCGCACGCGCCCTTTCCCATTTTACCTTTCCCTTTTCCGCTCCCTCAGCGCGACAGCGGCTTGTACTTCAACCGGTGCGGCTTGGCGCCTTCCTCGCCGAGGCGGCGCTTCTTGTCGGCCTCGTACTCGGTGTAGTTGCCCTGGAAGAACTCGACGTGGGAATCGCCCTCGAAGGACAGGATGTGGGTGGCGATGCGATCGAGGAACCAGCGGTCGTGGCTGATGACCATGACGCAGCCGGGGAATTCCAGGATGGCGTCTTCCAGCGCGCGCAGGGTCTCGATATCGAGGTCGTTGGAGGGTTCGTCGAGCAGCAGCACATTGCCGCCCTGCAGCAGGGTGGAGGCCAGGTGCAGGCGCCCGCGTTCGCCGCCGGAGAGTGAACCCACCAGTTTCTGCTGGTCCTGGCCCTTGAAGTTGAAGCGGCCGATGTAGGCGCGCGACTGGATCTCGGTCTTGCCGATGGTCAGGATGTCGCTGCCGCCGCTGATCGCCTGCCAGACGTTCTTGTCCGCATCGAGCGAATCGCGCGACTGGTCGACATAAGCCAGCTTGACCGTCGGGCCGAGCACCACCTGGCCGGAATCCGGCTGCTCCTTGCCGATGATCATCTTGAACAGCGTGGACTTGCCGGCGCCGTTCGGTCCGATGATGCCGACGATCGAGCCGGGCGGCATCTTGAAGCTGAGGTCGTCGATCAGCAGGCGGTCGCCGAAGGACTTGCTCACGTTGCGGAATTCGATGACCAGGTCGCCCAGGCGCTCGCCGGGCGGGATGTAGATTTCGTTGGTCTCGTTGCGCTGCTGGTATTCGACCGAGTTCAGCTCCTCGAACTTGGCCAGGCGTGACTTGCTCTTGGCCTGGCGGCCCTTGGCGTTCTGGCGCACCCATTCCAGCTCGCGCGCGAGTGCCTTCTGGCGTGCCTTCTCGCTCTGCGCTTCCTGGCGCAGACGCTCTTCCTTCTGGCTCAGCCAGGAGGAGTAGTTGCCCTTCCACGGAATGCCGCGGCCGCGGTCCAGTTCCAGGATCCATTCGGCGGCGTTGTCGAGGAAGTAGCGGTCATGGGTGACCGCGACCACGGTGCCGGGGAAGCGCGCCAGGAACTGCTCCAGCCATTCCACCGACTCGGCGTCCAGGTGGTTGGTCGGTTCGTCCAGCAGCAGCATGTCCGGCTTCTGCAGCAGCAAACGGCACAGCGCCACGCGGCGCTTCTCGCCACCCGAGAGCTTGCCGACGATCGCATCCCAGGGCGGCAGGCGCAGCGCATCGGCGGCCTGCTCCAGCTGCTGCTCCATGGTGTGCGCGTCGCCGGCGGCCAGGATCGCTTCCAGGCGTGCCTGCTTCTCGGCCAGCGCCTCGAAATCGGCTTCGGGATCGGCGTAGGCCTCATAGACCTTGTCCAACTCGGCCTGCGCCGTGAAGATCTCGCCCAGGCCCTCTTCCACGCACTCGCGCACGGTCTTGCTCGGATCCAGCTTGGGCTCCTGCTCCAGGAAGCCGACCTTGATGCCCGGCTGCGGCCGCGCCTCGCCGACGAAATCCTTGTCGACCCCGGCCATGATCCGCAGCACGGTCGACTTGCCCGCGCCGTTCAGGCCCAGCAAGCCGATCTTCGCGCCGGGGAAGAAGGACAGCGAGATGTCCTTGATGATTTCGCGCTTGGGCGGCACCGTCTTGCTGACGCCGCTCATCGTGTAGATGTAGTTCATGGGTGCGCTCCTTGCGGGCCAGTGCGGTGCACTCGCCGATGGGCCTTCCTGGGGACTGCCGATTTTGCCGCAAATGGGGTAGCCCATTCAAACGCGGAGACGCAGAGGACGCGGAGAGAAGCCGTGGAGACCTGGCGCCTGCAGTTTTCCGCGAGGCACCCGCCAGTGTCGCGGCTCTTCTCCGCGTCCTCTGCGTCTCCGCGTTTGAATGGGCCCAAAAAGGCGAAGGGCGGGGATCTCTCCCCGCCCTTCGTGGGCTGCGATGCTGCCGGACTCAGTTCAGCGCCGGGGTGTTCTCGGCGAAGTATTCGTGGTTGTCGGCATTCGCGACTGCTTTGCTGGGAGTGCGCGAAGCCAGGTTCTTGGCCGCGGTCTGGCCGTAGGCATTGTCCTTGGTGCCCCCGTTGACCGTGAAGTGGCTCATCTCATGGATGATCGTGCCGGCCTTGGAGTCGGTGCCGGTCGCGGGCGCCGACCAGAAGGCGTTGCACAGGTGGATGATGTACGGCTGGCTCGGGTACACATAGGCGTAGGCACTCGCGGCCGACGGCGTGCAGTAGCAGTCGTAGGTGATGGTCGAGCTGATCAGCGCGTTGTTGATCAGGTTGAAGTGGCTCTTGACCGTGTTGTAGCGCGACGAGGTGTACGAGCCGAACCAGGTGGTGTAACGGCTGCCGCGGGTGCCGGCGTTGAGATAGGCCGCGGCGTTCGCAGAATAGGTCTTGGCGTTGTTGTGGGTGCTGCCGAAGCTGCTCTGCTGACTGCTCGAGCAGTTGGCATAGGTCCCGGCCTTGGTGGCGTTGACCGCGGCCGGCAACGCGCCCAGGCTCTGGTAGTAGGTCGGCGAGCGGCCCATCGAGTACATCTGGATCGGGTCGGCATCCAGCTGGGAAGCGCCGAGGTCCTCGATGTGGCCGGACTTCTCGTCGGTGGCCATCACATAGCTCAGTTGGCCTTCGAAGCTCACCGTGTAGTTGCCGGCGTCGACCATTTCGTAGGACGCCGCGAGGTTGACTTCGGCGCTGATCGTTTCGCCCGGGCCAACCTTGACGAAGTCGTTCGCATCCGGGTGGCCCCAGTGCACGATCTTGTCCATGTAGCGCACCGGGCGCCCGTTCTTGCTGACCTCGAAAATCGAACGCGACAGGCCGTCCAGCGGGGTTTCCCAACGCAGCACATGGACCGTCTCGTCGGAGTGGTTGGTCAGCGACCACACCACCGACTCGCCGGGCGAGGACTTGCTGGTCTGCGCACGCAGTTCGACGCTCAGCGGATTTGCAGCATAGGCACTGCCGACGCCCGCCAGCAGCAACGCACCCACGATCGCACCCAGACTCATCTTCATCGATGTTCCCCGGAAAAGAGTGAAATTGGCCGACATTCATGTCTGGCCCGCGCCGATGCATCCCCATGCACGGCTGCGTCTCACCATTTTCAGCATCGGTTCAGGGAAGTCAAGGGAGCGTGCAAAATGTTCCCAGTTCGATCAGCGGCAGGCGGGCGTAGTCGGCGCTGAAGGCCTTGGGGTCCCATACCTCGAAGGTCGCGCCGCAACGCCCGATCGCGTCGATGTCGATCGGGCACAGCCGGGGGTCCGGGCTGGGGCGCAAACGGCCGAGATGCGCTTCGATCTCGCGCAGCCTGGCCTTCAGGGACTGGCGCTCGGCATTGGATTCGATCACTACCGCCTGGTTGAGATAAGGCGGCGCGCCATCGACACCGCTCGCCGCGCTTGGGTGGCGCGCCGAGCGTGCGATCAGCGCGAACTGGGAGCCAAGTTCCGCCAATGCCGCGTCCATGCGCGCCTCGGCATCGACATTGCTGCCGAGCAGCAGCACGACGTGTATCGGCGTGCCGCGCAGTTCAGTCGTTGTAACGGTCGTCATCGGCCTGGGCGCGTTCCATTGCCGCGCGGTCCACGTCCACGCGCACCGCGATCTCCGCCGGCAGCAGCGCGGCGATCGACTTCCAGGCGGTCAGCGACAGGCTGCGCAAGGGGAAGCGGCGCATCAGTTCGCCGGCCAGTTCGTAGCTGAAGCGCTCCAGCAACTCGTGGCGCTGGCGCTGGCCGAATTCGCGTGCGGCGGCGCAGACCTCGTCGTAGTCGACGGTGTCGGCGAGCGCATCGCTGTGCGCCGCGCGGCGCGCGTCGAGGCGTAGCTCCAGATCCAGGCGCAGCGACTGGGGTGCCTGCTTCTCGAAGTCGTAGACGCCGATCACGGTGTCCACGCGCAGGTTCTTGATCAGGATGGTGGTCAGGCTCATGGCGGCGTCAGGGTGGCAAGGTCGCGGCGCGGCGTGGCGCGGATGCACGCATCCTCGCGCTCGCCAGCGGCCAGGCGCAAGGCGCCGGCCAGCGCGATCATCGCACCGTTGTCGGTGCAGAAAGCCGGGCGCGGGAAATACACCGTCGCGCCGCGCCGTGCCGCGCCGGCTTGCAGCTCCGCGCGCAGGTGCAGGTTGGCACCGACGCCCCCCGCCACCACCAGTCGCGCGCGGCCGGTCTGGTCCAGCGCGCGCAAGCATTTCCACACCAGGGTGTCGACTACCGCCGCCTGGAAGCCCGCGGCGATGTCGGCATGGCGCTCCGGCCCTGCTTTCTGCGCGGCCAGCAGCACCTGGGTCTTGAGGCCACTGAAGCTGAAGTCCAGGGTGGGTCGGTCGGTCAGCGGACGCGCGAACCGAAAGGCCTTCGGATCGCCGCTCTCGGCCAGGCGCGCCAGCGCCGGGCCGCCCGGATAGCCCAGTCCGAGCAGCTTGGCGGTCTTGTCGAAGGCCTCGCCGGCGGCATCGTCCAGGGTATCGCCGAGCAGGGTGTAACGGCCGATCCCGGCAACATCCATCAGCAGGCTGTGGCCGCCGGAGACGATCAGCGCGACGAATGGAAAGGCCGGCGGCGGATCCTCCAGTAGCGGCGCCAGCAGATGGCCTTCCAGGTGATGCACGCCAAGCGCCGGGATGTCGAGCGTCCAGGCGAGCGTCTTGGCCAGCGTGGCGCCGGTGAGCAGCGCGCCGATCAGGCCTGGGCCCTCGGTGTAAGCAATCCCGTCGAGGTCGCGGCGGGTCATGCGCGCCTGCGCCAGCACCTCGTCGACCAGCGGAAGCAGGCGCAGCACGTGGTCGCGCGAGGCCAGTTCAGGCACCACGCCGCCATAATCCTGGTGCAGCGCCGCCTGGGTGTGCAGCGCGTGCGCGCGCAGGCCGTGCTCGGTGTCGTACACCGCAATGCCGGTCTCGTCACAGCTGGTTTCCACACCCAGTACGCGCATGCTTTGCTCTGTCACCAATTCTCGGGTTATGATTCTCGGCTCGCTTGGCGCCGGGCGCCAGCCGATGACATTACGGAGTATCCATGCCCAACGTTAAAGTCCGCGAAAACGAACCCTTCGAGTTTGCCCTGCGCCGCTTCAAGCGCTCGTGCGAGAAGGCCGGTGTGCTCAGCGAAGTGCGCCGCCGCGAGTTCTATGAAAAGCCGACCCAGGAGCGCAAGCGCAAGCTCGCCGCCGCGGTCAAGCGTAACCTGCGTCGCGTGTCCCGCGACGTGACCAAGCGTCAGCGGATGTACTGATCCGCGCAGGCAGGCGCCGCAGGGCGCCCGCCGCGACCCATGGTACTCCCGATGCCGCCGGCGGATTCCCGCCGGTGGCATTTGTCGTTGATCGCTATCTGCGACAGGGATTCCGTCAACAGCATGGGTCCGCAAAGGACGCAAAGGACGCAAAGAAGAGCTTGGGAACCTCTGAACAAGTGTGGCGGCCGCGAGACTAGGTTGGCCGGCGCGCACAACCGCTTGGCCCAAGCTCTCCTTTGCGATCTTTGCGTCCTTTGCGGACAAGAAACCGCTCCCGCCTCACCCAAGGAAGAGAATCGACATGAGCCTCAAAGCCCGACTGATGGATGACGTCAAGGCCGCCATGAAGGGCGGCGACAAGGAGCGCCTGGCCACGCTGCGCCTGATCCAGGCAGCGATCAAGCAGGCCGAGATCGACGGCCGCAGCGAGGGCGACCGCCCGGAGCTGGGCGACGCGCAGGTGCTCTCCGTGCTGGAGAAGATGCTCAAGCAGCGTCGCGACTCGATCACCCAATTTGAGGCCGCCGGGCGCCAGGACCTTGCCGACAAGGAAAAGTCCGAAGTCGTTGTGATCGAGGTCTACATGCCGCAGCGCCTGTCCGAAGCCGAGATCGACGCGCTGGTGCGCGAGACCATCGCCGAAACCGGCGCCGCCGGTGCGCAAGGCATGGGCAAGGTGATGGCGGCGATGAAGGCCAAGGCCGCCGGCCGCGCCGACATGACCCTGGTGAGCGCGCGAGTGAAGGCGTTGTTGGCCTGAGAGCTGGTGTTGGTGCCGCTGAAGCGGGTGCCGATGAAGCGGGTGTTGGTGTTGGTTGTTGGTGTTGGATCAAGGCGAAGCCGCGCGGTCCGTGGGTTCACGCCGCGGCGGATCCCGCTGTCGGCAGCAAGGCGGTGACGCGGCAGCTCTGGCTTCAATCCAACACCAACACCAACAACCAACACCCGCTCCAACCCCCCATACGCCCCCGTCCAGACGCCCGGTCACGGGCCGGTGCTATCCTGCCGCGCTCTTTTCGATCCTGCCCACGATGAATCCAGCCTTCCTCGACTTCGAACAGCCGATCGCCGAACTGGAAGCGAAGATCCAGGAGCTGCGCTTTGCCGGCCAGGGCAATGCGATGAACATCGAAGAAGAGATCGGCAAGCTGAAGGACAAGTGCCGAGCGAAGACCCAGTCGATCTTCGCCAATCTGTCGCCGTGGCAGATCGCGCAGCTGGCGCGGCATCCGCAACGGCCGCACACGGTGGACTACTTGCCGTTGGTGTTCGACGAATTCCATGAGCTGAAGGGCGACCGCCACTACGCGGACGATCCGGCCATCGTCGGCGGCCTGGCGCGGATCGGCGGGCGGCCGGTGATGTTCATCGGCCAGGAAAAGGGCCGCGACACCAAGGAGAAGGTGCGCCGCAACTTCGGCATGCCGCGGCCCGAGGGCTATCGCAAGGCGCAGCGCCTGATGCAGATGGCCGAGCGCTTTGGCTTGCCGGTGCTGACCTTCATCGACACCATGGGCGCCTATCCCGGGGTCGGCGCCGAGGAGCGCGGGCAGTCCGAGGCGATCGCCAAGAGCCTGGAAATCATGTCCGAGCTGCGCGTGCCGATCATCTGCACGGTGATCGGCGAGGGCGGCTCCGGTGGCGCGCTGGCGATCGGCGTCGGCGACCGCACGCTGATGCTGGAGTACGCGATCTACTCGGTGATCTCGCCGGAAGGCTGCGCCTCGATCCTGTGGAAGAGCGCCGAGCGCGCCCGCGAGGCCGCCGATGCGCTCGGGATCACCTCGGCGCGACTGCTGCAACTCGGACTGGTCGATCATGTGATCGACGAGCCGCTCGGCGGCGCACACCGCGATCCGGCCACGATGGCGGCGACCCTGAAGGAAACCCTGCTGCGCCAGCTCGACGGGCTCGACCGCGTTGAGGCCGGCAGCCTGGTCGAGGCGCGCTACCGCCGATTGCGCGGCTACGGTTCGCAGAAGGTCGAGTAGCGCCTGGACCGGCGCATGCGCTGTCCATCACCGGTTGAGCAACTGACCGCCGCCATCGAGGCCGCGCTCGCCGCGCTGCCGCCGGGGCCGCTCATCGTCGGCTACAGCGGTGGCATGGATTCCTCGCTGCTGCTGCACTGCGCCGCGAGCAGCGAGGCGGCGCGCGCGCGCGGGCTGCGCGCGCTGCACGTGCACCACGGATTGCACCCCGATGCCGACGCGTGGGCCGCCCACGCGCAGGCGAGGGCGCAGGCACTCGGCGTCGATTGCGCGGTGGTCCGCGTGCGCGTGGATCCGCGCGGGCAGGGCATCGAGGCGGCCGCGCGCGAGGCGCGCCTGGCGGTGTTCGCCGACGCGCTGGCCCAGGGTGGCGCGATGCTGCTGGCGCACCACCAGGACGACCAGGCCGAGACGCTGATGCTGCGCTTGCTGCGCGGTGCGTCGGTCGATGGCCTCGGCGCGATGCGCCCGGTGCGCGCGCTGGGCGCGGGATTGATCGCGCGGCCCTGGCTGGCCCAGCCGCGCGCCTTGCTGCGTGCGGCGGCGCAGGAACTCGGGATCGAATGGATCGAGGATCCGGCCAATAGCGATCCGAAGCATGATCGTTCCTGGCTGCGCCAGCAGGCCTGGCCGCTGCTGGCGGCGCGCTTCCCCGCGCTCGGCGAGCGCCTGGCGCGGCTTGCCGCACACGCTGCCTCGGTGAGCGACGAAATCGAGGCATTGGCGGCGAAACACCTGGACCATGTGTGCGCCGGGGACCCGCGCAGCCTGTCGGTTGATGGTCTGCTCGCGCTCTCCGATGCGCTGTTCGGCGCCACCCTGCGGCGGCACGCGCGTCAGCTTGGCGTCCAGCCGCCGGGCTTCCATGAGCTGCAGCGCCTGCGCGAGGAGGTGCTGCTGGCGAAGCTGGATGCCAACCCGGTGCTGCGTCAGGACGGTCATCAGTACCGCCGCTATCGCGACCGCGTGTACCTGTTGTCCGACGCGGCGGTGCTGCCGATCGGCGACCGGGTCATCGACTGGCCCGCGGGTCGGGCGGCGCTGGAACTGCCCGGTGGGCTGGGCACGCTGGCGCTGGTGGACGCCGCAGGCCGGGCGCTGCCGGCGGCGGTCGATCTCCAGGTCCGCTGGCGTTGCGGCGGGGAGCGCATCCGTCCTGCGGGCGCGGCGCACACCCGCGAACTCCGATTGCTGTTCCAGGAACAGGGTGTGCCACCGTGGCTGCGCGAGCGCATCCCGCTGCTGTGGCATGGCAGGGAGTTGCTCGCCGCCGTGGGCGTGGCGACCGGCGCGCGCTTCGCCGAACTGCTGCCCGGCGCTGAACTGCGGATGGCCTGAAGGGCGCGGGCCGCCCCTCGCGCTGTTACGATGCGGCATCTGTCCCTTCTGGAGGTGGCGCGCATGGCCAAGTGGTTGCTGTTGTTGATTGTTGCCGGGCTTGCCGCCTGGTGGTTCACGCGCGATCCGGTCGAGGTGGCCTACCAGAAGTGCCTGGACAAGGTGGCCGCAGAATTGCAGACCTCCGCGCCAGCCAAGGACGGCAATGCGGTGGAGAAGGCAATGGCCGATGCCGTGGTCGGCATGGGTTCGGCGATGGGCAATGCGATGTGCGAGGCGATGCGCGCGGCCTGCAAGGATGACCGCGACAGTGCCGTGTGCAAAGCCGCGATCGCGCAGTTCTGAGGCTCAGGCGCGCAGCAGGCGCACCAGCAGCAGGATCGAGACCAGCACCAGCCAGAAGGCGAACACCCGCTTGAGGCGCGCCAGCGGCCAGCGGTGCGCCAGTGCGGCGCCAATCGGCGCAGTGAGCACGCTCAGCGAGCCGATCGCCAGCGCCAGCTTGAAGTCGACCAGTCCCACCGCCCAGGCCGACAGCGCGGGCGGCGTCGCAGCGCTCATGTAGCCCAGGGTGCCGGCGAGGGCGATCGGGAACCCCGCGGCGGCGGAGGTGGCGATCGCCCGCTGCAGCGGCGCGCCCAGGCGATACAGCAGGGGTACGGTCAGCGAACCGCCGCCGATGCCGACGGCGGCCGAGACCGCACCGATCGCAAGGCCCCCCGGCGCCAGCCAGCGCGCGGGCAATTGAGGCGCCGGGTGCACCTGGAGCGCGCGCGGGCGTGCCACCTGCAAGGCTGCGAACAGGCAAAAGGCGGCCACGAACAGGGTCAGTGCCGGCGCCGGGATGCCGGCCACGATCACGGCGCCGCCGCTGCTGCCCAGCAGCAAGCCAGGTGCCAGCCAGCCGAAGGCGCGCAGGTCCACGGCGCCGCGGCGGTAATGCGCCCAGGCGCTCGCAACCGAGGTCACGCAGATGCTCGCGAGCGAGGTGGCCACTGCCGCGTGCAGTGCGTCCGCAGGATCGACACCTTGCAGCGGTAGCCAGAAGGCGAGTGCCGGCACCACCACGAGACCGCCGCCGACACCGAGCAGCCCGGCGAGGATCCCGGTCAGCGCTCCGATCAGCATCAATGTCAGCGTTTCCAGCATGCGTTTGCCTGTTCAGCCAGATTCTCAGGAATGACCCGCAAGTCCTTGTAGACTCGTTACAAACTGCTTCGCGTCGTCCCCGTCGAGACGCCCGCCATTCTTCCGGAGTCGCCGTGCGCCGCCTGTTGTCCACCTTGCTGCTGCTACTCGCCGCACAGGCACTCGCCAGCGACCTTGGGCCTCAGCGTGCCCAGTTCCAGGCCGCCTGGCGCCTGGCACAGACCGGCGTGGACGCCAGCGCTCGCTATCCGGCTCTGGGAGACTATCCGCTTTATCCCTATCTGCCCTACGAGCGCCTGCGCCGCCAGGGCGACAAGGCCAGTTTCAAGGAGGTCGAGCAGTTCCTGCGCGAGCACGGCAACAGCTTGCCCGGGCAGCGCCTGCGCACGCAGATGCTCGAGCGCTACGGGCGCACCCAGCGCTTCGACGAATTCCTCAAGATCTACGATCCTGCGCTGGCGCCGGTGGACTTGCGCTGCCGTGCCTGGACCGCGCGCAAGGCGCGCAAGCTCTTCGGCGATGCCGCTGCCGTAGCTGAGGCAACGGCGCTGTTCGATGCGCTGGAGAGCGATCGCAACGACTGCCGGCCGGTGCTGTCGCACCTGCGGGACACCGGGCAACTGACCCCGGCGCGGCTGAACACGCGCATCGACACCGCATTGGCGGCGGGCCAGATCGGATTGGCGCAGGCTTTGGGCCTGGAGCTGCCCAAGGCCCCGCGCGCCCTGGCGCAACGGCGCATCCTGGCGCGTTCGCAGCCGGCGGTGGCCATAGGCCAGGCCGCGCGTTGGCCAGCTGACGCGAGCAGCGCCGCCGCCGCGGCGCTTGCCTTGCAGCAACTCGCGAAGAAGGACGCGCTCGCCACCGAGGGCCATTACCAGGCACTGCGCAAGCGCTTGCCCTTCGATGCCACTCAACGCGGCCGGATCGAGGCCGAGATCGCGCGTTTTGCCGCGGTCGATCGCTTGCCGCAAGCCGCCGCGCTGCTGCAGCGGGTGCCCGCCGTGGCCTTCGACGACAACCTGCGCGAATGGCAGGTGCGCTACCACCTGCGTCGGCTGGAGTATGCGCAGGCCCTGGCGGGCCTCGACGGGATGGGCGAAACACTGCGCAAACAGTCGCGCTGGCGCTACACGCGCGGGCGGGTGCTGGAGTTGCTCGGGCGCGCCGACGACGCGCGCGCGGACTTCGCGGCGGCTGCCGGCGAGGCGAACTTTCATGGTTTCCTCGCCGCCGACCGCATCGGTGGCGCCTACGCGATTTGCCCCGCCGACGGCCTGCTCGACGCCGACCGCGCGCTCGCCGTGTTGAATCTGGGTGGGGTGCGGCGCGCGCTGGAGTGGCATGCGATCGGCGAGAGCGACCGCGCTCGCGCCGAGTGGTTCTGGCAACTGCCGCAATTCAACCCTGAGCAACGCCGCGAAGCGGGCCTGATCCTGAGCCGTGAAGGCCTGCATGAGTGGGCGATCTTTACCCTCAATACCGAGCCGCTGTTGCGCCAGTACGAGGCGCGTTTCCCCTGTTGCAGGTCGAGACAGTGACGCGCGAAGCCCAGCGCGCCGGCCTGCAACCGGCCTGGGTATTCGGCCTGATCCGGGCCGAGAGCGCGTGGAATCCGAATGCGCGCTCGCCGGTCGGCGCGCGCGGATTGATGCAGCTGATGCCCGCTACCGCGGCCGCCGTGGCCAAATCGCTCGGTCTGCGCGCCGACCCGCTGACCGACCCGACGCACAACATCCGCCTCGGCACCACCTACCTCGGCCGCCGGGTCGGCGAACTCGACGGCAATCCGGTGCTCGCAACCGGCGCCTACAATGCCGGAATCGGCGCGGTGAAACGCTGGCTGGAGGGGCCGCTGCCGCCGTGGGACCTGTGGGTGGAGACGGTTCCCTACAAGGAGACCCGCGAGTATATCGCGCGCGTCCTGGCCTTTGCCGTGCTCTACGACTGGCGCATCGACGGCAGTCCGGCGCGCCTTTCAGGCCTGATTCCCGGTCTGGCCGATCGCGCCGAGCCGGCACCGGTAGCCTGTCCGGGCGCCGTCGCCGCGGCGACTCAACCGGCAGCGAGCACGCGGTAACGCCGGTCCGCGGCGCGCACCTGTGCCCGCAACTCGTCGACGCCTGCGCTGTTGCGGATCACATCGTCGGCCATCGCCAGGCGCGCCTCACGGCTGGCTTGCGCGCGGATCATCGCCTCCGCCAGCGCCGCGTCGATCCGGTCGCGCGTGACCAGCAGGCGCTGCTGGACCTCCGGCGTGGCATCCACCACCAGCACCCGGTCGACCCAGCCGTAAGCGCCCGATTCCACCAGCAGCGGCACCACCAGCACGACATAGGGTGCATGGGCGCGCGCCTGGTCCACCGCCGCCTGCGCGGCGTCGCGGATGCGTGGGTGCAGGATGGCTTCCAGCCGCACTTTCTTCGCGGGGTCGGCGAACACCAGAGCGCGCAGCTGGCGCCGGTCCAGGCTGCCGTCCGCGGCGATCACCGCGGACCCGAAGGCGTCGCGGATTTCCGCCAGCGCCGGGCTGCCCGGTATTACCAGCTCGCGCGAGATCAGGTCGGTGTCGACAACCGCGGCGCCGAGCACCGCGAAAGTGTCGGAGACTGTGGATTTACCCGAAGCAATGCCGCCGGTCAGGCCGATGACGGGCGCGTGCGGCATCCGGCTACATCCCCAGGAACGGCAGCCAGCTCCGCAATTGCGGTGCAAAGATCAGCCAGCCGAATCCTGCTGCGGCGATGAACGGTCCGAAGGGCATGGGTACCTGGGAGTCCTGCTTGCGCAGAGCCATGATGGTGCCGCCTACCACCGCACCCACGACCGAGGACATCAGGACAATCGGCAGGATCGCGCCGGCACCGAACCAGGCGCCCAGGGCGCCGAGCAGCTTGAAATCGCCATAGCCCATGCCCTCCTTGCCAGTCAGCAGCTTGAACAGCCAATACACCGACCACAGACTGAGATATCCGATGGCGGCGCCGATAATCGCCTGACGCGCGTCCACGAACAGCGGCACCAGCGAGAGCAGCAGTCCTGCCCACAGCAAGGGCAGCGTCAGGTTGTCGGGCAGCAACTGGGTGCGTGCGTCGATGCCGGTCAGCGCGATCAGCGTCCAGGTCAACCCGATGGCCGCGAGCGCCTCGGACCCGATGCCGAAGCGCCAGACACACAGCGCGGTGGCCACCGCCGTCGCCAGCTCCACCAAGGGATATTGTGGCGAGATGCGCAGCCCGCAGGCGCGGCAGCGGCCGCGTAGCAGCACGTAGCTCAGCACCGGAATGTTGTCGACGGCGCGGATCTGTGCCTGGCACTGCGGGCAGCGCGAACGGTCGGCAACCAGCCCGGGCGGGGCCTCCGGGAGGGCGCTGCCCGCGCCACCCAGGATCTCGTTCGCTTCCAGCCGCCAGCGGTGTTCCAGCATGGGCGGCAGGCGCAGGATCACCACGTTCAGGAAGCTGCCAACGATCAAGCCGACCCCCGCCGCCGCTGCGATGGCGACGCCGGGGTTCCCGTGCAACAGCGCGACGAACTCGTTCAGACCACCGCCGCCAGTTTGAAGATCGGCAGGTACATGCCGATGACCAGACCACCGACCAACACGCCGATGATGACCATGATGAAGGGCTCGAGCAGGCTGGACAGGGCATCCACGGCGTTGTTCACTTCCTGCTCGTAGAACTCGGCCGCCTTGACCAGCATGGTGTCCAGGGCACCGGATTCTTCACCGATCGCGGTCATCTGGACCACCATCAGCGGGAACAGGTTGACCTGCTTCATCGCCAGGTTGAGCTGATGACCCACGGCCACGTCTTCCTTGATCCGCTTGGTGGCCTCGTCGTAGATGATGTTGCCCGTGGCGCCAGACACGGTTTCGAGCGCTTCCACCAGTGGCACGCCGGCGCGGAAGGTGATGGCCAGCGTGCGGCAGTAACGTGCGACCGCCGAGTTGTGCATGATCTGACCGATCACCGGCAGACGCAGCAAGATCCGATCGATCAGGCGCGCAAAATTGCGCGAGCGCCGCAAAGCGGTGGTGAACGCGAACATCGCGCCCAACACGATGCCGAGGATGACCCACCAGTAGGACACCATGAAATTCGACGCATTGACGATCATTCGCGTGAAGGCAGGCAGGTCGGCACCGAAGCCCTTGAACGTGGCCTCGAATTGGGGCACGACGTAGATCAGGATGACCGACGAGACGATGACGGCTACCGCCATGACGGCCGCCGGATAGAACAGTGCCTTCTTGATCTTGCCCTTGAGTGTCTCGATGTTCTCCTTGTACGAGGCGATCGTATCGAGCACCACATCGAGCACGCCGGCGGACTCGCCAGCGCGTACCAGGTTCACATACAGCTCATCGAAGTACGCCGGGAACTTGTTGATTGCCTCGGACAGCGATGAGCCGCCCTCGATGTCCACCTTGACCGCCGTCAGCATATCCTTGAGGCGCGGATTGTTCTGGCCGCCGGCGATCATCTCGAAGCTCTGCACCAGCGGCACGCCAGCTTTCATCATGGTCGCCAGCTGGCGGCTGACCACCGCGATGTCGCGCGGGGCGATGGCCGCGCCAGACGAGCCGAAGATCGATGTGCGCTTCTGCGCCACCTTGGTCGCGTTGATGCCCTGCTTGCGCAGCGCCGCCTTGACCAGATTGGCGTTCTTGCCGAGCTCTTCGCCCTTGAGCTTGACCCCGCGCTTGTCGGTGCCTTCCCAGCTGAAAGTCTGCAGTTCACCGATGCCCCGCGACACTGGGGCCTTGGCACGGGAAGCAGTCGCGGTTGCCATGGTCATCAATCCTTGGTGACGCGGTTCATTTCGGCCAACGAGATCATACCAGCCTTGGCTTTAATCAGGGCCGAGCGGCGCAAGTCCGGAATTCCGGAAGTGCGCGCGGCTTCACCGATCTGGATCGCATTGCCGCCGCCGAGCACGATGCGCGCGATGTCCTCGGTTATCGGCATCACCTGGTAAATGCCGGTGCGGCCCTTGTAGCCGTCGTTGCAGCCGCTGCAGCCTACCGGCTCGAACAACTGCATGCTGGCGATGTCCTCATCGGTGAAGCCTTCGGCTTGCAGCGCGTGCTTCGGCAGCGACAACGGCCGCTTGCAGTCGTGCAGGCGCCGGGCGAGACGCTGGGCAATCACCAGGGTCACCGACGACGTGATGTTGTACGGCGCGATGCCCATGTTCATCAGGCGCGAAATGGTCTGCGGCGCGTCGTTGGTGTGCAGCGTGGACAGCACCATGTGCCCCGTCTGCGCGGCCTTGATCGCGATCTCGGCGGTCTCCAGGTCGCGGATCTCGCCGACCATGATCACGTCCGGGTCCTGGCGCAGGAAGGAACGCAAGGCAGCAGCGAAGGTCATGCCCGCCTTTACGTTCATCTGCACCTGGTTGATACCCTGGACGCGGATTTCAACCGGATCTTCGGCCGTCGAGATATTGCGCTCGTCGGTATTCAGGATGTTCAGCGCCGTATACAAGGAAACGGTCTTGCCGCTGCCCGTGGGGCCGGTCACCAGGACCATGCCGTAGGGTTTGTTGATCGCAGCGAGGAACAGTTTCTTCTGGTCGTCTTCGTAGCCCAGCTTGTCGATGCCGAGCTTGGCCGCCGAGCCGTCGAGGATGCGCAGTACCACCTTCTCGCCGAACAGCGTGGGGCAGGTGCTGACACGGAAGTCGACGGCCTTGGTCTTGGACAGGTTCAGCTTGATGCGACCGTCCTGGGGTACGCGCCGCTCAGCGATGTCCAGCGCGCTCATGACCTTCAGGCGTGCGGCCATGCGCGCGCTCTGCTTGACCGGTGCGGAGGCCACTTGGCGCAGGATCCCATCCATGCGGAAGCGCACGCGGTAGGCGGTTTCGTAAGGTTCGAAATGGATGTCCGACGCACCACGCTTGATCGCATCAACCAGCACCTTGTTGATGAACCTGACCACCGGGGTATCGTCGTTGCCCTGGACGTCGACGCCGCTCGCGGACCCGATGCCGCCTTCGGCGTCGTCGTCGCCGCCCTGCACGTCGAGGTTTTCCAGTCCCTCGGCATCGTCCATGCCTTCGGGCACCGAGTCGTTCTGCGACAGTGCCTGTTCTATCAGTCGGGTCAGCGTGTTGTCGTCGACGATGATCGGTTCGACCAGTGTCTTCGACTGGAACTTGATCTCTTCCAGTGCGCGATCATTGGTCGGGTCGGCGATGCCGATGAACATGCGGTTGCCGCGCTTGAACAGCGGCACTGCCCGGTGCTTTTCGATCAGTCCCTGCTCGATGGCCTTCAGCGGTGCCTGCTTGAGATCGATGGCGGAGGCATCGAACAGCGGCACGCCGAACTCCTGGCTGGCCGCCGCCGCTGTGACCTTGGGATCGGCAAGGCCATTCTCGATCAGGTAGGCGATCAGCGAGACGCGCTGCTTGGACGAGGCCTCGGAAGCCTTGCGCGCGTCCGCTTCGGACAGGGAGCCCTCGCTGACCAGACGCCGGGCGACGCCCGTCAGGCCAGTCAGCGTGGTGGTTTGCGGGTTGCTCGCCATGGCTCGCGGACCTCATGAGACTTCTGCGGAATGTAGCCCAAGCCCCGGAACTGCGAAAGTAGTTGTCCCGGAGACGGACGCGCGCCCAGCGACGGGCATATGGCGACAGGTGCACCCGGATTCGCAGCGGGTCCCACCGGGAATCCGTGATCCGGTTGGCGCCCGTTCATCTGGCTGCGGCGTGCTTGGGGGACGGCCAGACTCGTCTTGGCGCCATCATGAGTGTCGTATAATCAATAAGTTGCGGTTTATTCGACCGACTCCGTGCGGGCGATGAGGCGCGCCTGACGCGCCGCGCCGTTAGTCGTAAATGAACGCACAAGGTGACGACCGGCATTGTCACTGGAACTTCGATTGCGGCAACCTATCTACGGGTTCGAGCCCACAGCGGCTCAATCCGGTTCACTCCTCCCCCAATAGTGAACCTTCAAGCAGGGACGGGACCTCCCCAGCCCTCCCTGCGACCCCCAGGCCCCGGGCGCCTCCCCAACGCCCGGGGCCAACTTTTTCCGGCTCCGCGCTGTCAGACTGGTACTTTCCTGGTCGCAGCGCAGCCTTGCCTCCTCTGCCCACATTTCCGCTGCTCGCAGTCGCCTGGGCGGCGTTGGCCGTGCACCCGGGCGGTTCCGAGCCGGCCAAGGTTGCCGGCGTCGCCGCACTGGCGGCGCTGGCCCTGCGCGACGGCCGCCTGCTGCAGACCCTGCTGGCGCGGCGGGCGCTTGGCTTCAGTCTGGTCGCGCTGTGCCTCAGCGCCGCCGTTGCCGCCGAAACTGCCGTTGCGCTGATCGGCAGCGCGGCGCGCGCTCAGGGAGCGCTGATCGGCATGGTCCTGGCGCTGCTCGCCGCGCACGCATCGTTGCTGGATGCCGCTGGCCGTCGCGCGCTGCTGCGCGGCGTGGCGCTGCTCGGTGGCGTGATTGCGGCCTACGCGCTGCTGCAGCGGGCCGGCCTCGATCCCTGGCACTGGCGCGGCCAGCCCGATGCGCGGCCGATGGCGACGCTGGGCAACCCCACGGTGCTGGCCGGCTGGCTGTTGCTCGCGTTGCCCCTGACCCTGCTGCAGGTGCGCACCTCGCCGCGGCCCTTGGCGTGGGCCTTGCTCTCGCTGCTGCAGGCGGGCGCCTTGTTGGCCAGCGGTACGCGCAGCGCGTGGCTCGCGCTGGCCGGCGTGGGCCTGTTGCTGGTGGCCTCGAATTCGCGCCGGCGTTGGCTGCTGGCGGCGCTGCCGCTGCTGGCAGTGCTGGCGCTGCTGGCCGCGACCTGGCGTCCGGCATCGTTGCAGGACCGCGCCTGGCTCTGGCAGCTGGCGACGCATGCGCTGGTCGAATCGCCGGTGCTGACCGATCTCGACGGCCGGGCGGATGCGTTGGCGCCACTGCGCCGCTGGTTGGGATACGGTCCGGATGGACAACAGCCGGTGCTCGCGGCCGCCCGCGCGGAAGTGCCTGGCGTGCGTGTCGATGCGGCAGGCTGGGACGCCGATCGTGCGCACCAGTGGGTGCTCGATCGCGCGCTCGAGGGTGGCGCGCTGGGCGTGCTCGCGGGCCTGGTGCTGGCGGTCGCCGTGGGGCGCGCCCTGCACCGCGCATGGTGCAACCCGCACACCCGTGCCGAGGCGACCGCGCTCGGCCTGGCGCTGGGCGCCTGGGGAGTGCATCTGCAGGCCGCGTTCGCGCTCACCGGCGACCGCGTCCTCGGCTGGATCTGCATCGGCATGGCGCTGGGGCTGGTGGCGCGGACTGACGAGTCGCCGGCCTTGGCTGCGCGACATGCGTGGTCCGCCGGCGCGCTCGCAATGGCCGGTGGCATCCTGGTGCTCGCGGTCGCGGCGGCTGGGTGGCCGCCGTCGGCCTGGGCGCGCCGCTGGGCGCCAGCGCTTGAGGCCGAGCAGGAATTCGCTCGCGGCCAGGCGCTGTACGCGGCCGCCAGGGACCACCGGACCGCTGCCGCGGCGCTCTACGCGCAATCGGCCGCCGCCTTCGCGCAGGCCGCCGCGCTGCGTCGCTACGATCGGGATGCCGCCCTTGCCGCGGCCGCCGCGCTGATCGAGCAGGCGGCGCAGTCGCGTGCTGCAGCGCCCACCGCGCTTGCCCAGGCGCGGCACTGGACCGATGCCGCGGCCAGGCTGGATCCGCGCGATCTGCGGCTGGACGCCGTGCGGGCGCGACTGGCGGCCGTCTCCGGATCGGCCCCCGCCCGCTGAGTTGACCCGCCGCCGCGCACACGGCACCCTTGCGCCCCCTTTAACCGACGACCGCCATGGACAGCGCCAACATCGCTTCCGCGCTGACCCGGCAGGCGCGCGAGCGCCCGCACCAGATCGCCATCTTCGTGCCCTGCGGCGCCGACATCGCCGGGCGCCCGGCGCACACCCACCTGACTTACGCCCAGCTCGACGAGGAGTCGGACGCGATCGCCTGCGGCCTGGAGCGCATCGGCATCGGCCGCGGCGTGCGCACGGTGCTGATGGTGCGCCCGAGCGTCGAGCTGTTCGTGCTGATGTTCGCGCTGTTCAAGGCCGGCGCGGTGCCGGTGCTGATCGACCCAGGCATCGCCAAGACTGCGCTCAAGCAGTGCCTGGCCGAGGCCGAGCCCGCGGCTTTCATCGGCATTCCGCTGGCGCATGCGGCGCGCGTGGCGCTGGGCTGGGGGCGCCGGACCGTGCGCACGCTGGTCACGGTCGGCCCGCGCTTCATGTGGGGCGGGCACAGCTATGCCGAGCTCTTGAAGATCGGCCGCGAAGGCAGCGATGCACGCAAGCGCACGCCTGCGCGTCTGGCCGACACCCGCGAGGACGATCCGGCCGCGATCCTGTACACCTCGGGCTCGACCGGCATCCCCAAGGGCGTGGTCTACCAGCACCGCCACTTCATGGCCCAGGTGGACCTCTTGCGCGAGGCCTTCGACATCCGTCCCGGCGAGATCGATTTGCCGACCTTCCCGCCGTTCGCGCTGTTCGATCCGGCACTCGGGATGACCACGGTGATCCCGGAAATGGACCCCACCCGCCCGGCGATGGCCGATCCGGCCAAGCTGATCCAGACCATCCACGACTTCGGCGTGACCAATCTGTTCGCCTCGCCGGCGCTGGTCAACGCGATCTCGCGCTGGGGCGCGCCGCGCGGGGTCAAGCTGCCCACCCTCAAGCGCGTGATCTCGGCCGGCGCGCCGGTGCCGGTCGCGGTGGTCGAGCGCATGCGCAAGCTGCTGCCCGATGACGCGAAGCTGTGGACGCCGTACGGCGCCACGGAGTGCCTGCCGGTGGCGGTGGTCGAGGGCCGCGAGCTGACCGAGTACGCGCGTCCGCGCACCGAGCACGGCGCCGGCACCCTGGTTGGCCAGGTGGTCGCGCCCAACCAGGTGCGCGTGATCCGCATCAGCGATGCGCCGATCCCCGAATGGAGCGACGAGCTCGTCGTGCCCACCGGCACCGTCGGCGAGATCACGGTGGTCGGCCCCACCTCGACCGAGCGCTACTACAACCGCGCCGACGCCGAGCAGATCGCCAAGATCCGCGAGGACGGGCGCATCGTGCACCGCATGGGCGACCTCGGCTACTTCGACGAGGGCGGTCGCCTGTGGATGTGCGGCCGCCGCTCGCAGCGGGTGCAGGCGGCGGGTGGCCCGATCTGCACCGAGCAGGTCGAACCGATCTTCAACACCCATCCGCAGGTCTTCCGCACGGCGCTGGTCGGCATCGGCCCGCCGGGCAGCGAGGAGCCGGTGCTGATCGTCGAACTGGAGCCGGGCATCGGCCGCGAGGAGCACGCCCGCATTCGCGAGGAACTGCTCGGCATGGCCGCGCGCCACCCGCACACCCGCGGCATTGCGCGCATCCTGTACTACCCGCGCTTCCCGGTCGACATCCGCCACAACGCCAAGATCGGCCGCGAGTACCTCAAGCGCTGGGCCAGCGAAAAGCTCGGCGCACCGCTGCCGCAGGTGGCGATCGGGACGGAGCGACAGGCGTGAGGGGCGGAGCGGGGCACGGGGCACGGGGCACGGGGCACGCCAAGGGCGCGCATTTCCGAGAGACCGCGCAAGGCTGGGGGACTCGAACGAGCCTTCCATGGCGGGATCCGCCTCTCCATCCGTGCTGGCCGCCCATGGGTGACTGGAGTAATCCGGGGAACCGGGATGGCGCCGCGCCCGCGTGCCCCGTGCCCCGTGCCCCGTGCCCCGCTTCACCCAGGCATTCCCCATGCGCGCCCTGGTGACCGGCGGCGGCGGCTTCCTCGGCAGCGGGATCTGCCGTGCGCTGCGCGCGCAGGGACACGAGGTGGTGTCGCTGCAGCGCTCCGCGGCGCCGGAACTGGCGGCCATCGGGGTGGCGGTGCGCAGCGGTGACATCGGCGACGCGCAGGTGGTCGCCGACGCCGCGCGCGGCTGCGACACGATCTTCCACGTGGCGGCCAAGGCCGGCCACTGGGGCAGTTACGACGAGTACTTTCGCGCCAATGTCAGCGGCACGCGCAATGTGCTGGCTGCGTGCCAGCAGCATGGCATCACCCGCCTGGTGCACACCTCGACGCCGAGCGTGGTGCATGCGGGCGGCGACCTGGAAGGCGTCGACGAGCGAACGCCGCTGGCGACCCGCTTCCAGGCGCACTACCCGGCGACCAAGGCGATCGCCGAGCAGGAAGTGCTCGCCGCCAACGGCCCGGCGCTGGCCTCGGTGGCGCTGCGTCCGCACCTGATCTGGGGGCCGGGCGACAACCACCTGCTGCCGCGCATCCTCGCGCGCGCCCGCGCCCGTCGGCTGCGCTTCATCGGCCCGCCAGGAAAGCTGATCGATGCCACTTACATCGACAACGCGGTCGACGCGCACCTGAAGGCCGCGGCGACCCTGCAAGCCGGCGCGCCCCATGCCGGACGCGCCTATTTCATCTCGAACGGCGAGCCGATCGCGACCGAGGACATGATCAACCGATTGCTAGATTGCGCGGGCCTGCCGCCGGTGCATGCGCGCATTCCCTTCGGAGTGGCGTATGCCGTCGGTGCCCTGCTGGAACTGGCTTACGGCACCTTGAGGCTCAAGGGCGAGCCGATCATGACCCGCTTCGTCGCCGAGCAGCTGGCCACCGCGCACTGGTACGACATCAGCGCCGCCGCGCGCGATTTCGGCTATACCCCACGGGTGAGCATGGACCACGGCTTCGCCGCGCTGCGCGTAGCGCTCTCGGGTGGCGCTCAGCGGCAGCGGTAGTCTGCGGAATCGACGCTGGCGCGGAAGGGATCGGTCAGTGCATCGGTGCACTCGCCGGCGAGCAGGCGGCATTTGGGCAGCAGGTTCAGCGGAACCAGCGGCTCATGTGCGCGAGTCGCGCACCGCGCGCGCTCAGGCGCACGCGGCCATCACGGATCTCGATGGTGCCCGATTCGCTCGGTCAGGGTGGCGCCCGTGGTTTGGCGCAAGTGGGCTCTGTTCGAGGCGATTTCGCTGGGGTTGTCGGTGACGCTGGTGCTCGGTTGTTCGTGGGAATAGGTCTTGCCTGCGACCTTGTCGCTTGTCGCTTGTCGCTTGTCGCTTGTCGCTTGTCGCTTGTCGCTTGTCGCTTGTCGCTTGTCGCTTGTCGCTGTCGCTTTGGCACTTGTGGGAGCGGGCTTTGCCCGCGATCTTTTCGCTGTGGCTGTTGCCCCTTGGCTATTGCCTTTGATCTTGAAGCGAGAGGCTTCAAGCGGAAAGCTTCAAGCGCAAAGCTTCAAGCGCAAAGCTTCAAGCGGAAAGCTTCAAGCGGAAAGCTTCAAGCGGAAAGCTTCAAGCGGAAGGATTCAAGCCCGGCGCCAACCCGAACTCGCCCAGCCGAGGCCGCGCAAAGCCTTCCCAGCCTGTTCGGGGAGTCATCCCCGCGCCTTCCAGGCCGCCAGAACCTCCGCCTCGCGCTCGGGCTTGAGGCCGGACTTGAGTGCGGCCTGGCGTTCGGCCGGCTGGGCGTGGAACCACGCCAGCGTGTCCGCGGCGGTGGTGGCCAGTGGCCGGAAGCTCAGGCCCGCCGCGAGCGCGCGGGCGATGCTGATGCGGGCGAAGCCCTCCGATTCGCCCTGACCCGGCACCCACACCGGCAGGTCGCCCCACGGGGCCACCTTCTGCGCTTCGAGGAAATCGCCGGAAACGAAGGTGAACTTCGCGCCCTGCGTGGTGACCGCGCGAATGCCATAAAGCATCGCCGCGACCGACATCTCGTAGTCCGGGCCAGTCGCGTTGTAGGTGCCCAAGGCACGCGCCTCGGCCATGCGGATGGTCCATTCGGCAAGGTCGCGCGCGTCGATGAACTGGACCGGGTCCTCCTGCGGCGGCGCGAGCACCTCACCGCCCATTTCGATGCGCACCGGCCAGTAGCTGAAGCGGTCGGTCTCGTCGCCCGGGCCGACAATCAGTCCGGGACGGATGATGGTCAGCTGGTCCTTGAAGTACTTCGCCGCCTGCGCCTCGCACCCTGCCTTCATCGGGCCATACAGGGCCATGTTGGCCATCAGGGTGTCGCGGGTTTCCTTGAGGATGTCCTCGCCCTGGTACACCGCCAGTGCGCCGCTTTCGTCCTGGCCCGGCTTGCTGTTGTCGGCGTACACCGAGATCGTCGAGATGAAGATGTAGTGCTTGACGTTGCCGGCCAGTACTTCGCCGACATCGCGCACCCAGAAGGGCACGCTGGTCGGGTTGTCGATGCACACATCCCACTGGCGGTCCTTGAGCGCGGCGACGTCGCCGGTGCTGCGATCTCCAGTCAGCTCCTCCACCTCGGCGGGCCAGTCCTGCGGGCGCCGGCCGCGGTTGAACAGGGTGATCTTGTGGCCGCGCGCCAGCGCGTAGCGCACCTGGTGCGGGCCGGTGAACCCGGTGCCGCCGAGGATCAGGATGTTGAGCGGCTTGTCTGCTTTCGCCACCGGTGCGGCGGCGAAGGCCGCGCGGCTGGCGGTGGCGCCGACGGCGGCGGCGAGGATGCCCAGCTTGAGCAGATCGCGGCGAGTGGTGTGCATGCGGTTCTCCGGGTCGGGGGTCAGTGCAGCGGGGGGGACTCGCTGCTGGGGATCAGCGGTCGGCGGGGCGGGAAGGGCACCAGCGGCGGCGGTTCGGGCGGTTCGTCGCGGACGACCATCCGGCGATGCTGCACGCCCAGCCAGGCGGCCAGCGCCACCCAGGCCAGCGAGACCGGTATCCCCGCCGCGGCGATGCCGGCGCTGCCGATGCCGATCGCCGCCAGGCCCGCATGGGTCCAGGCGCCGACCTGGTCGCCCAGGCGGTAGACGAAGGTGTCGATCAGGTTCTTGGCCTTGTACTTGTCCTCGCGCGAGAGCGGCACGAACAGCACCTCGCGCGCCGGATTCGACAGCCCGAAATTGGTCACCCGACGCGCCACCTGGAACACCACCACGGCACCCAGCACCGGCGTCAGCGACAGGGTCAGGAAACCGCCGACCGACATCAGCGGCAACAATGCCAGGGTCATGCCCACGCCCAGCGCGCCGAGCGCGCGGCCGGTCAGGAAGAGCTGCAGCACCAGCGTCAGTGCGTTGATCAGCATGTCGACCTGGGCGAAGTAGGCGGTGCGCTCGGCGCTGTCGCTGATCGACTGCCCCACGATCTCCGCCTGCAGGAAGTAGAGGAAGGTCGATCCCACGGTGTACAGCAACATGTAGCCGCACACGCCCAGCAGGTAGGGCGAGCGCGCCGCGGCGCTGAATCCGGCATACCACTGGCCGCCGATGACTTCCGCTTCCAGTTGCGCCGCTTCCTCATCGCCGGCGGCGGTGTGGCGCCCCAGTTGGCGCATGCACCACAGCGCGCCTTCGAGCAGCAGTGCCGAGATCAGCAGCAAGGGCAGCGTGCCGAGGTGCTCCACCGCCAGTGCCGTGATCATGCCGCCGGTGAGCCCGCCCAGGGTGCCACCGGCCGAGATCACGCCGAACAGCCTGCGTGCCGCCTGGCTGCGGAACACATCGGCCATCACCGCCCAGAACAGCGATACCACGAACAGGCTGTAGACACTGAGCCAGATGAAAAACACGCGCCCGATCCACACATGCGTGGATTCCGGCAGCAGCGACAGGGCCAGCAGGAAGCCGACCAGGCAGGCGGACATCGCGCGGTAGGACCAGGCGATGAAGCGCGGGCGCGGCAGCCGCGCCACCAGCGAGGAGAACAGCGGGGACACCAGCAGGGTGGCGACCAGCGTTCCGAGGAACAGCCAGGGCAGGTTGTCGACGCCGCCCGCGACGCCCATCTCGTCGCGGATCGGGCGCAGCACGTAGTAACTCGCCAGCACGCAGAAGAAGTAGGCGAAGGCCAGCATCAGCGGCCCGCGCTCGCCGTCGCGCACGCCGAGCAGCGCGGCGTAGGCAGACGGGCGTTCGGGCAGCGCGCTCATGCGGGATCCGGCGGCGGGGGTGTGCCGAGTCTAGGCGCGGAAACGGCCTGCGGCGCAGGTCGAAGGTCACTGGCCCTGCGGTCGTCTGCCGGCGCGCCCGCCGGTTCAGCCACAACCGCTAGAATCGGCGCCAGTTCGCGTCCCAGCGGGCTCCTCGATACCCGCTTGCAAGGAAGCAACCATGTCCGAATCCACCGCGCCCGCCAGTTTCACCGACCTTGGGCTCCCCGACGCGTTGCTGCAGACGCTCGCATCCGTCGGCTACGAATCGCCCTCGCCGATCCAGGCCGCGACCATCCCTCCATTGCTGGAAGGGCGCGATGTGCTCGGCCAGGCGCAGACCGGTACCGGCAAGACCGCGGCCTTTGCGCTGCCGATCCTCGCGCGGCTGGAAATGAACCGGGCCAAGCCGCAGGCGCTGGTGCTGGCGCCGACGCGCGAGCTCGCGATCCAGGTGGCCGAGGCCTTCCAGCGCTACGCCCAGCAGATGCCCGGCTTCCACGTACTACCGATCTATGGCGGCCAGGGCTATGGCGCGCAGTTGCATGGCCTGGCGCGCGGCACGCATGTGGTTGTCGGCACGCCAGGACGGGATCAAGGACCATCTGGCCCGCGGCACGCTGGATCTGTCGCAACTGAAGGTGGTGGTGCTCGACGAGGCCGACGAGATGCTGCGCATGGGTTTCATCGACGACGTCGAGAGCATCCTCGAGAAGACCCCGGCCACGCGCCAGGTGGCGCTGTTCTCGGCCACCATGCCGGCGCCGATCAAACGCATCGCGCAGACCCACCTCAAGGATCCGGTCGAGATCGCGATCCGCGCCGCCACCACCACCGCCGCGGCGATCCGCCAGCGCTACTGGCTGGTCAGCGGGGTGCACAAGCTCGACGCGCTGACGCGCATCCTCGAAGCCGAGCCCTTCGAGGCGATGATCGTGTTCGCGCGCACCAAGCTCGGCACCGAGGAACTCGCCGAGCGGCTGCAGGCGCGCGGTTTCGCCGCGGCTGCGATCAATGGCGACCTGCAGCAGGCGCAGCGCGAGAAGACCATCCAGCGGCTCAAGGAAGGCCAGCTCGACATCCTGGTCGCCACCGACGTCGCCGCGCGCGGGCTGGACGTGGAGCGCATCAGCCATGTGCTGAACTACGACATTCCCTACGACAGCGAAGCCTACGTCCATCGCATCGGGCGTACCGGCCGCGCCGGGCGCAGCGGCGAGGCGATCCTGTTCGTCACCCCGCGCGAGCGCCATCTGCTGCGTGCGATCGAACGCGCCACGCGCCAGCCAATCGACCCGATGCTGCTGCCGACGGTACAGGCGGTCAACGAGCGGCGCATCGCCAAGTTCCAGAAGCGCATCAGCGAGGCGCTGGAGGCGGCCGACCTCGACATCTTCCGCCGCCTGATCGCCGACTACGCGCACCAGCACGAGGTGTCGGAACTGGACATCGCAGCCGGACTGGCGCGGCTGGTACAGGGCAAGACCCCGCTCCTGCTCCCGGCCTCTGGCGAGACTGCCGCTGCCGGCGAGGCGCCGATGCCGTCGACCGAACGCGCGATGCGCCCGCCACGCGCCGACCGCCCGGTGCGCGAGCGTTCCGAGTCGTCCCCGTTCGGCAGTTCGCCGCGCACTGAGCGCAGCGAGCGGCCGGCCCCGGCCGAGCGTGCCGCGCGCCCGCCGCGCGCGTCCGCGAGCGAAGCGCCGCGGCCGGATTTCGACAGCGGCCCGGCCCGTCCGCCGCGCCCGCCAAAGGACCGCAAGGCCCGCACCAGCGGCGATGAAGCACCCACGACGCTGGAAACCTATCGCGTGGAAGTCGGCCACCGCCACGGCATGAAACCCGGCAACCTGGTCGGCGCCATCGCCAACGAAGCGGGACTCGAGAGCCGCTTCATCGGTCGCATCGAAATCGAGGACGAATACAGTCTGATCGACCTGCCCGAAGGCATGCCCAAGGACGTTTTCCAGCACCTCAAGAAAGTCTGGGTCTCCGGCCGTCCGCTGAAGATCTCCCGGGTCAAGGACAACGAGCCCGAGGCCCGTCCGCGCAGCAAGCGCGAACCCGGCGAGGCAGCGCCGAAGCGGCGCAAGCCCTGACGCTCGCGCGGCCCGGCGGAAGAGTTTGGGACGCAGAGCACGCAGAGGAAAGGCAGAGAGAACGCGGAGAATCGCGTTGGGGCGGACTGGAGCCCGGCGCGCGCAGCGCGTCCCCGGGTGCGACGAGTACCGCGCGCGGCCAGCGGTTCGGCACTCCAGGGGACTGTCTGGCGGCTTGCGGCGCAGGATCGCGATCGAAGCCGCTCCTCTCTGGGCCGCGCGCCTTCTGTGACTCTGCGTCCCGCCCGCCAACAGTGCGGCGGGCCAGATCGTGCGGGACTCACTCGGCCGAGAGCTTGGCCAGAGCGGGCGCGCGCTTGAGGTTGAGGACCAGTTCGGACAGTTGCTCGAAGGCCGGCGGTTCGATTTCGCTGAACTCGATGCCGATGCGCGTGCCGTGTACGTGCGCCACCCGGGCGCGTGCCGCAAATGGTCGGGTTTCGTCCAGTTCCAGCAGAACCTCGATCGGCTCGCCACCCTTGCACGCCGGTTCGCTGTCCGCTTCCAGCAGCGCGCCGTTCAGCGACAGATCGATCACGCGCCCGCCCAGGCCCGCCGGCGCAATGCAGCGGAAGCGCCCCGGCAGCTCGAAGCGCGGTTCCTGGCGGCGATCGAGGAAGACATGGCCCATGTCGGGAGTGGACTCCATGACGAACTCGTATGCTCCGTACTCTGCATCCATCGGGCTACCCCAGGTGTGCGGTTCATCACCGTACCGGGTTGCGATGCAGATTCTGCGCCAAGTTTGCCAGTGATGCAGGCCGGTCACGGACATGAATGGGCTGCGAGATCGCCTGCACTCTGTTCATTGACCAGACGATCAGGAGCGGTTATAGTCCCGCTCCTTTGTTTCAAGACTCATTGGACGAGGTTTCGTCATGTACGCCGTATTTGCGACTGGTGGCAAGCAGTATCGAGCAGCCCCCGGTGACGTTCTCAAGGTTGAGAAGCTGGACGCCGCCCCGGGTGAAGTGGTTGAGCTGGACCAGGTGATGCTGGTCGCCGATGGCGACCAGATCGCGGTCGGGGCTCCGCTGGTCGCGGGTGCGAAAGTGGCAGCCACGGTGAAGAGCCATGGCCGCGCGGACAAGGTGTACATCGTGCACTTCCGTCGCCGCAAGCATCACCGCAAGCAGCAGGGTCATCGTCAGCACTACACCGAGATCGAGATCACCGGCATCAACGCCTGATCACGAACTCGCAGAGGAGAGATAAGTCATGGCACACAAGAAGGCAGGCGGCTCAACCCGCAACGGCCGCGACTCCAACCCGAAGTACCTCGGTGTGAAGCTTTTCGGCGGCCAGGCGGTCTCCGCGGGCAACATCATCGTGCGTCAGCGCGGCACGCAGTTCCATGCGGGCTCGGGCGTCGGCCTCGGTCGCGACCACACGCTGTTCGCGCTGACCGACGGTACCGTCAAGTTCCACGTCGGCGGTCCGCAGAAGCGCCGTTTCGTGAGCGTGGTCTCCGCCTGAGCGGAACCTCAGCTGCACGCGAAAAGCCCCGCCGCGCGCGGGGTTTTTTGTTTCTGCAGGACGGGAGTCCCGAGTCCCGAGTCCCGAGTCCCGAGTCCAGCCCAGAGATGAGATATGAAATTCGTAGATGAAGCGCGGATCCAGGTGCATGCCGGCAACGGCGGCAACGGTTGCGTGAGCTTCCGTCGCGAGAAGTTCATACCGCTCGGCGGCCCCGACGGCGGCGACGGCGGGGCGGGTGGCAGCGTCTGGCTGATTGCGGACGAAGGGCTGAACACCCTGGTCGACTTCCGCCACCAGCGTTCCTTCCGCGCCGAGCGCGGGCAGAACGGCATGAGCCGCCAGTGTTATGGCAAGGGCGGCGACGACCTCACCATCCGCGTGCCGGTCGGCACCGTGGTGATGGATGCGGGTACCGATGAGCTGATCGGCGACCTGACTGCGCACGGCCAGCGCCTGCTGGTGGCGCAGGGTGGCCGCGGCGGCCTCGGCAATGTGCATTTCAAGAGCTCGGTGACACGCGCGCCGCGCCGGGCCACGCCAGGCACGCCGGGGGAAGAGCGCGAGCTGCGCCTGGAGCTCAAGGTGCTGGCCGATGTCGGCCTGCTCGGTTTCCCGAATGCCGGCAAGTCCACCCTGATCCGCGCGGTGTCCGCGGCGACGCCGAAAGTGGCCGATTACCCGTTCACCACCTTGCACCCCAATCTCGGCGTGGTGCGCGTGTCCACCGACCACAGCTTCGTGGTCGCCGACATCCCGGGCCTGATCGAAGGTGCATCGGAAGGCGCGGGCCTCGGCGTGCACTTCCTCAAGCACCTGCAGCGTACGCGCCTGTTGTGGCACGTCGTCGACCTGGCGCCGTACGACGAGGGCGTGTCGCTCTCCAAGCAGGTGCGCGCGATCGAGCGCGAGCTCAAGCAGTTCGATCCGGAACTGATCGAGCGCCCGCGCTGGCTGGTGCTGAACAAGTCCGACGCGTTGCCGCCAGGCGAGGCCGAGGTGCGCGCCAAGGCGCTCAAGCGCAGCCTGCGCTGGAAGGGGCCGGTGTTCGTGATTTCGGCTTCCGAGCGCCGTGGGCTGGAGCCGTTGATCTATGCCACGATGGAAGCGCTGAACGCGATCAAGCGCCCCGCCGAAGCCGAGGAATGACCTGCGGTCGACATGTGCGGACATGAAAAAGCCGGCGCGTAGCCGGCTTTTTCGTGTAGCGATGTTGCCCGGATCAGGCGGCGGCCGGCGCGGCCAGCTTGCGGATCGCGGCGGTCAGGCGGCTCTTGTGGCGGGCAGCCTTGTTCTTGTGGATGAAGCCGTGCGCGGAGATGCGGTCGATGATCGGCACGGCCGTCTTCAGCGCGGACTCGGCGCCCGACTGGTCACCGGCCTCGATGGCCTTGACGACTTTCTTGATCGCCGTGCGCAGCATCGAGCGCACGCTGGAATTGTGGGCGTTGCGCTTGTCGGCCTGACGCGCACGCTTCTTGGCGGACTTGATATTTGCCACGGACGGACTCCAAAACTGGGTGGGCTGAACAAAAGACCGCGGAGCATAGCGGTCCGGGAGGGCATTCGTCAATCCAACCGATTTCAGCGACATCCTGCGTTCATCCCCGCACGGCGTTGGTGGGTTTGCGTTACCTTTACCCGCTCCACGGCAGACAGCGAGGAGCCCGCAGATGGCCAGCGGCAAGCGCAAACCAGGGACTCCCGATCCGCCAGCGACGGCCGTCGCGCCACCTGCCGCCAGTCCCCCACGGAGCGCCCCGATGAATGATGCAACGCCAGACCGCAACGTCGACCAGATCCGCGACATCCTGTTCGGCGGCCAGATGCGCGACTACGAGCGCCGCTTCCTCGACCTGTCGCAGCGGCTGGAGAGCGAAAGCCAGCGTTTGCACAGCGACCTGGACCAGCGCCTCGGACAGTTGGAGAAGCGCGTCGACGACCAGTTCGACAAGCTCGGCAAGCAGCTGCGCCAGGAGATCGCCGACCGCAGCGCCGGTATCGACGACCTGGAGTCGCGCATGCAGCAGGGCCAACGCACGCTGCGCAGCGAGTTGCAGGGTGGATTGCAGGCGCTGGAAGGCGATTTGGCGGCGAAGGACGAGCGTTTGCGCGAGGGGCTCGCGGAACTGCGCCAGATGCTGCTGGCGCGCGCGGGGGAGCTGCAGCAGGCACTGTCGCGCGCCGACCACGATCTGCGTGCGGACAAAGTCGGGCGCAACGACCTGGCCGGCATGCTCACCGAGCTGGCGCTGCGGCTGAACGGCGAGGCAGGCTGATCGACGCGCGGCCGTTGCCGTGAGCGAGTTCGAACGACTGCGCGAGGTCTTGCTGGCCCCCGAGCAGGCCGAACTGGCGCGTTTGCGCGCAGCCGAGGCCGCGCTGCCCGAGCGCCTGCCGGAGTTGCTCGACCAGGCCGAGCGCGGCGACCGCCGCGAGGCGCTGCACCGCGCGCTGGCGCCGGTGGTGGCTGCCGCATTGACCGACGCCGTACAGCGCGATCGCCGGCGCATTGTCGATGCGCTGTTTCCGATCATCGGCCCGGCGATCCGGCGCGCGATCGCCGAGGCGCTGCGCGGCTTCGCCGCCGACCTGAACCGCGCACTGGAATACAGCCTGACCCCGCGCGGGCTCGCCTGGCGCTTCGAATCCTGGCGCAGCGGCGTGCCCTTCGCGCAAGTGGTGATGAAGCACTCATTGCGCTACCGCATCGACCACCTGTTCCTGATCGAGCGCGAATCCGGCCTGCTGCTGCACCGCCACTCGGCGCCGGAACTGCCCGATCTCGATGCCGATGCGATCGCCGGGATGCTTACCGCGATCGGCGATTTCGTGCGCGATTCGGTCAACGCCGAGAGCGATGCGGGCCTCGCCTCGGCGACCGTCGGCGAACACCTCCTGCAAGTCGTCGAGGGCCCGTTCGCGGTGCTCGCCTGCTTCATCCGCGGGGTGCCGCCGCCGGCGCTGCTCGACCGCCTGCGCGCGGCGCTGGAGGACCTGCATCGCGCCGCCGACGCGCACCCGGGCCCCGTGCCCTTCGACTGGGATGCTGCAGCGGACGCGCCACTGGCCATCGAGGCGCTGGTCGATCCTGCCGAGGCAACGGTGCGGCCTTCGGCGCGCTGGCCGCTGTGGTTGCTGGTGGTCGTGCTACTGGCGCTCGCCGGCGTTTTCGGCTGGCGCAGCTGGCAGCGGATGGAGGAGGCGGACCGCTTGCGCGCCGCGATCGCCGCCGCGCCCGGTTGGGAACTGCTGGATCTGCACCACGCCCAGCGTTGGCAGGTCGACGCCCTGCGCGATCCGGATGCCGCGGCGCCCGCGGAGGTGCTGGCGCGGGCGGAAATCGCCGGAGGTCGAGTCGACCTGAACCTGCGTAGCTACCTGTCGCTGGATCCGCCACTGCTGGCCATCCGCGCGCAGCGGATTCTGGCGCCACCGCAGGGGGTGCATATCGAGGTCGCCGACGGCCGGCTGCGCGCCACCGGCAGCGCGCCGGCGGACTGGGCTGCGGCTCTGCCGGGCCGCGCGCTGCTGATTCCCGGCGTGCAATCGGTCGATGCGAGCGCGCTCCTGCCGATCAGCGCCGACGACCCGCGACGGCAACTGCGCCAACTCATCGACGCGGCCAACGCGATGCGCGTCGAATTCGCGCGCGGCCGTTCGCGCCTGGCAGGCGATGCCGGCGCCGCCGCGGAAGCGCTCGCGCTCAAGGTGGCGCAGGCCATGGCGGAGGCGGATCGCCTGAAGCTGCCGGTGCGGATCGTCGTGTATGGCTGGAGCGACGACAGCGGTAGCGCTAGCCTCAACGCCAGGCTGCGCGCCCGCCGCGCGCAGGAGCTTCGGGAGGTGCTGGTGCGCCACGCGGTCCCGCCGGATTCGATCACGCTGGTCACCGACGACGTGCAACTCGCACTGCCCGCGGCCGGTGTGCGCTTGTTGCTGGAGCCCGCCGATGGCTGAGACCTCGCGCAAGATCTGCCTGCTCGGCGACTTCGCCGTCGGCAAGTCCAGCCTGGTGGCGCGCTTCGTGCGCCAGACCTTTTCCGACAAGTACCTGACCACGGTCGGGGTCAAGGTCGACAGCAAGCGCGTCGAGCTGTCGCCGGACCTGGCGATGAAACTGGTGATCTGGGATCTTGCCGGCAAGGCCGAACTGGACAGCTTGAACCGCAGCTACATCCGCGGTGCGCACGGCTTGCTGCTGGTGGCCGACGGCACCCGCGAGGCCAGCCTGCGCGCCGCGCTGTACCTGTGGATGCAGTCGCAGAAGCAGCTGGCTGGCGTGCCGGTGGTGCTGCTGGTCAACAAGCTGGACCTGATCGATCGCTGGGAAGTCTCCACCGAGGACATCGCGCGCCTGCAGCAGAGCCTGCCGACCTGGCGCACCAGCGCGATGGACGGCGTGGGCGTCGAGGAAGCCTTCAGCGAACTCGCCCGGCGGATTGCGGAGCAGTCGCCATGAACCGCTATCCGCCGAAGGTCGCCGCGACGCTCCAGCAGCGCCTGGTCGACAAGGCGCATCCGCTGGTCATCAGCATCGACCGCGAGCGCCAGGTGCGCGAGATCCAGGGCGATGCCGCGCGCTATGGCTATCCCGGCAACCAGGTCGGCCCGCTGTTGCAGCTGTGCGCCGACATGCTGGTCGGCGCGGATGCCGGGCAGCCCGGCTATTGGCCGCTGGTGCACCTGGAGCAGGGGCACCACGTCGCGCTGCACTGGATCCCGGACGCGCCCTTCGACCACATCATCATCACCGATTCGGACCTGTGCAATGCCGAGCTGGCCGAACGCCAGCAGGCCGCCAACGAGCTGGCGCTGGCCGGCATCGAGAAGTCCCGCACCATCCGCGAGCTCAAGCGCGTGCGCCTGGAGCTGGAGGCGCGCGAGCAGGCGCTGAAGGACACCCAGCAGTTCCAGCGCCGGCTGATCGATACCCTGGCGCACGATCTGCGCACGCCGCTGACCTCGATCAGCGGTTACGCCGCGCTGATGCAGCCCTATGTGGACGACATCACACCGCTCAAGCGCGCCCTCGGTGCGATCCAGCGCAATGCGATGTACCTCAAGGCACTCGCCGAAAACCTGCTTGAACTCGCGCGCCAGGGACACCCGGAAGCGGCAGCGCTGCAGCGCCAGCCGGTGTCGCTCACCGAGCTGGCCAGCGATGTCGAGACCATCGTGCGTCCGATGGCCGATGGCAAGGGACTCAGCTTCGAAGTGCGCGCGCAGCCGGTCGATCCGCGCATGCCGTGTTTCGACCCGCTCAAATTGGAGCAGGTGCTGCTCAACCTGCTGAGCAATGCGGTCCGCTACACCCCGGCGGGCGGCCGGGTAGACGCACAGATCGATTGGGACGGCCACGCACTCACCTTGACCGTCACCGACAACGGCATCGGCATCGCGCCCGAGTATCAGCAGCGCGTGTTCGAGCCGCTCAACCGCGGCGCGCAGCAAGGGCGCGAGGGCGCTGGCCTCGGCCTGTCGATCGTGCGCCAGCTGGTGGACGCCATGGGTGGCCGGCTGGAACTCAAGTCGGCCGTGGGCGTGGGGACGCGGATCGAGATCCGCCTGCCGGAGGAACCACGCGCAGCGGCAAATGACACCACGCCTGCTGTGCCGGGCGAGCCGGCGCTGACGCTGGCGAGCCGCCGTGTGCTGATCGTCGACGATGACCCGGACATCTGCGAACTGCTGCTGTGGTCGCTGCGCGAAATCGGCTACGAGGCCGAGATCCTGAACGACGCGGGCAAGGTGCTGGCGCGGGTAGATGCCCTCGACCCCGGCCTGATCGTGATGGATGTCGACCTGGGCCTGCGCTCGGGCCTGGTGGTCACCCAGGAACTGCGTCTCAACGGCTACCGCGGCGCCATCGTGGTGTTCTCCGGCGCCGCCGACCAGCGCACGCGCCGCGCCGCCGAACGCGCGGGCGCGGATGCCTTCCTGCCCAAGCCGCTGGACCTGACCCGCTTCCACGACTGGATGAAGCGTCTGCTGCCAGCGGCATGATCGCTCGGCCGGAGTTGGTCTCGGCGAAAACGATCAAAGTGAGCGCAGTGAAGAAGTTCTTGTCCGCAAAGGACGCAAAGGACGCAAGGAAGGCAAGAGCATCTTGGACTGTGCCGCGCGCTCCTGTCGCTTTCAGATCCGCCAACGACCGCGGCCTGACTTTGCGTCCTTTGCGGAGAAAATATGTCGCCTGTCATCCGAAGCGGCAACGGTCGGCACGAGCGAACCCGCGCAACGGCTGAGGCGTGCAGGATTGCTGCGGAACACCTTGCAACTGATGGTAAACAGGGCGACAGTCGCGTCACCACCCGTCCTGGAGTCCTGCGATGAACCTCACTGCAATCGTGCTGTGGCTGGTGATCGGTGCGGTGGCCGGCTGGCTGGCCGGGCAACTGATGCGCGGGCGCGGGCTGGGGCTGGTCGGCAACATCGTCGTCGGCATCATCGGCGCCTTCGTTGGCGGATGGCTGCTCGGCGGCGTGCTCGGCATTTCGATTGGTGGCGGTCTGGTCGGCGCGATCCTCAATGCCACCGTGGGGGCCGTCGTGGTGCTGGCGGTCATCGGCGCGATCAAGCGCGCATAGCCCGGGGTACCCGCCCGGGCGTTCCCCGGGTGCGTGCTGAAAGCGTCCACACCTGCGCCGCGGGAAAGGCGCGGTCGGCGCCAACGGGCGCCGGATGTCCTGCGCCGGGCAATTGCCGGATGCCGCCGCCACGGGCCGGCGCGCTTGCCTAGACTCGCGGCGTTCCCTTCAGTCCGAGTCCCCGTGAAGCTGCTGCGTTCCACTGCGCTGGTCAGCGCGATGACCCTGCTGTCGCGCATCCTCGGGTTCGCGCGCGATCTGGTGTTCGCCCAGAAGTTCGGCGCCAGCCTGGCCACCGACGCCTTCTACGTGGCCTTCCGCATCCCCAATTTCATGCGCCGGCTGTTCGCCGAGGGCTCGTTTTCACTGGCTTTCGTGCCAGTGCTGGCGGAGATCAAGCAGACCGGTGATCGCGCGGCGCTGAAGCAATTCATCGACCACGTCTGCGGCACGCTCGCGGCCATCCTGCTGCTGGTGGTGGGCCTCGGGATGCTCGCCGCGCCGGCGTTCGTGACCGTTTTCGCGCCGGGGTTCATCGCCAATCCGCAGAAGTTCGCGCTGACCAGCGAGATGCTGCGGGTGACCTTCCCCTACATCCTGCTGATCTCCCTGGCCGGATTCGCCGGCGGCATCCTCAACAGCTTCAGCCGCTTCGCGCTGCCGGCGCTGTCACCGGTACTGCTGAACATCGCGCTGATCGCCGCGGCGCTGTGGCTGGCGCCGCAGTTCGACGAGCCGGTCAAGGCACTGGCCTGGGGCGTGTTCATCGGCGGTGTGTTGCAGCTCGGCATGCAGTTGCCGGGACTGTCGCGCCTGGGTCTGCTGCCGCGGCCGCGCTGGGGCTGGCACGACAGCGGCGTGCGCAAGGTGCTGAAGCTGATGATCCCGACCCTGTTCGGCTCCTCGGTGGCGCAGGTCAACCTGCTGTTCGACACCCTGGTGGCGTCCTTCCTGGTCACCGGCAGCGTCACCTGGCTCTATTACACGGATCGCCTGCTGGAATTCCCGCTCGGCGTGTTCGGCGTCGCGCTCGGCACCGTGATCCTGCCGCATCTGTCGGCGCGGCATGCGGCCGCGGATCCCGCAAGGGTTCAACCATTCGGTCGACTGGGGCTTGCGGCTCGGCTTGTTCATCTCGCTGCCGGCCACTCTGCTGCTGGTGCTGCTCGCCGCGCCGATGTTCTGGACCCTGTTCGGCTATGGCCGCTTCAGCGCGCAGGACGCGCAGATGTCAGCCCTGAGCCTGGGCATGCTGGCGCTCGGCTTGCCGGCCTTCATCGCGGTCAAGGTGCTCGCACCCGCCTTCTATGCGCGCCAGGACACCGCCTCGCCGGTCAAGGCCGGCATTGCCAGCATGCTGTCGAACATCGGCATCTCCGCCATCGTCGTCGGCGCCTGGTGGTGGTCCGGACGCCCGGGCGCGCACGCCGGCCTGGCGCTGTCGAGCGCGCTGGCCGGCTACATCAACGCCGGGCTGCTGCTGCACTGGCTGCGCCAGCGCGGGATCTACCAGCCGGGGCCCGGCTGGACGCGCTACCTGCTGAGCCTGTCGCTGGCGACAGTGGTCGCCGCCGCCTGCCTGCTGCTGGCACTGCGCTGGGGCCCCGACTGGCCGCAACTGCCGGCGCTGTGGCGCCTCGCCTGGCTGGCCGGGCTGGCGGCCATCGCCGGCGTGGCCTACCTCGGTACCGCCTTCCTCCTCGGCCTGCGCCCACGCCACCTGCTCGAGCGCCGCTCGGGCTGAGGCTCCGTTGAGACTGGTTCAACGCGGAGACGCGGAGGACGCAGAGGAACGCGGAGAAAGGCAGAGCAGAGGGAAGCAGAGGACAGCGAACCCAGGGTACGGAGCGATCCGGCGATCCAGGAATCCTGGGCGACAAACTGAGCGCGGCCCCGCAGAGTAAGCTTCCTCATGCTTCTCTCCGCGTTCTCTGCGTCTCCGCGTTGAACAGTCTCTCGATGCAGGGCGACGGTTGGCGGTGACTACGGGAGCGCATCGCTATACTCGGCGGCTCTTTTTATTGCGCTGCACCATGAGACTCAGTCGCGATCACGATGGTCCGCAACTGGCGCCGCAGGGCGCGGTGGTGGCCATTGGCGCCTTCGATGGCGTCCACCTCGGCCACCAGACGCTGCTTGCCCAGGTGCGCGCGCGCGCCGACGCGCTCGGGCTGCCGGCGGTGGTGGTGAGCTTCGAGCCACTGCCGCGCCAGCATTTCGCCCGCGGTCCGCTGCTGCGGCTGACGCCCTTTCGCGAGCGGGTCGAACGCATCCGCGCCTGCGGAATCGACGAGCTGCTGTGCCTGCGTTTCGACGATGCGCTGGCCGGTACTTCGCCGCGTGCATTCATCGAACGGGTGCTGGTCAAGCGCCTGCGCGCGAAGGAAGTATGGGTCGGGCCGGGCTTCCGCTTCGGTCATCGCCGCGAGGGTGATTTTGACCTGCTGGAAGCCGCCGGCATGCACTTCGGCTTTACCGCCTGCGAGGTTGCCGCGCGCACCGCGGATGGCGAACGCATCAGTTCCTCGCGCATCCGCGAGATGCTGCTGGCCTCGGATTTCGAGGCCGCACAGCACGCGCTGGGGCGCCGTTACGCCTATTCAGGCCGGGTGGTGCGCGGTCAGCAGCTCGGACGTCAGCTCGGCTTTCCCACCGCCAATTTGCGCTGGCCGCAGAACTCCCAGGGTTTCGGCGGCATCTTCGCCGTGCGCGTGGACGGCGGCGGACTGGTGCGGCATCCGGGTGTCGCCAGCCTGGGCTACCGGCCGGCCGTCGGCGGCAAGGAGCTTCTGCTGGAAGTGCATCTGTTCGATTTTGATGGCGACCTCTACGGAAAGCGGTTAAGCATTGATTTCATTGCGAAGCAACGGGACGAGTGGCATTTTCCCGACCTCGCATCCCTGGTTGACCAGATTCGTCGCGACGCCGACGAGGCGCTCGTCTTGCTCGGAGTACGGCCCGCGTGACCGATTACAAGCACACCATTCAGTTGCCGACCACCGAGTTCGCGATGAAGGCGGACCTCGCCAATCGCGAGCCCTCCATGCTCGCCGGTTGGGAGGCCGAAGGCCGCTACGAGCGCCTGCAGGAAGCCACGGCCGGCCGCCCCGCCTTCGTGCTGCACGACGGCCCGCCGTATGCCAATGGCGACATCCACATCGGCCACGCGGTCAACAAGATCCTCAAGGACATCGTGGTCAAGTCGCGGCTGCTCTCCGGCTTCCACGCGCCCTACGTGCCCGGCTGGGACTGCCACGGCCTGCCGATCGAGGTCGCGGTCGAGAAAAAGGTCGGCAAGGTCGGCCACAAGGTCGACGCACGCACCTTCCGCGCCGAATGCCGCAAGTACGCCGCGGAGCAGATCGACCGCCAGCGCGCCGATTTCAAGCGCCTGGGCGTGCTCGGTGCCTGGGGCCAGCCCTACCGCACGATGGACTTCAAGTACGAAGCCGACATGGTCCGCGCGCTGGCGCAGATCGTCGCGCGCGGCCATGTGGTGCGCGGTTTCAAGCCGGTGCACTGGTGCTTCGATTGCCGCAGCGCGCTGGCCGAGGCCGAGATCGAATACGGCAACAAGCTCGATCCGGCGATCGACGTGATGCTGCCCTTCGCCGATGGCGCCGCGCTGGCGCGCGCCTTCGGCCTGGCGCAGCCGGTGACCGATGGCTTTGCGGTGATCTGGACCACCACGCCGTGGACGCTGCCGTCCAACCAGGCGGTGAGCGTGCATCCGGAGCTGGAGTACGCCCTGGTGCGCACCGAGCGTGGGCACCTGGTGCTCGCCGACGCGCTGGTCGAGCGCTGCCTCAAGCGCTTCAAGCTGGAAGGTGAGGTCGTCGCCCGTTGCGCCGGCAAGGCGCTGGAGCGCGTCGATGCGCGCCATCCCTTCTATGACCGTGCCTCGCTGCTGATCTGCGGCGAGCATGTCAGCGCCGAGGACGGTACCGGCCTGGTGCACACCTCGCCGGCTTACGGCGTCGAGGACTTCAACGCGCTCAAGCCCTACACCGCCGAGGTGATCAATCCGGTGCAGGGCGACGGCCGCTTCGCCGCGGACCTGCCGCTGTTCGGTGGCCTGAAGATCGCCGAGGCCAATCCGCAGATCATCGAGCACCTGCGCAGCGTGGGCCATTTGCTGGCGGCCTTCGAGTCCGACCACAGCGTCGCGCACTGCTGGCGCCACAAGACGCCGACGATCTTCCGCGCCACCCCGCAGTGGTTCATCAGCATGCAGGCGGCCGGGCTGCGCGAGGATGCGCTCGCCGCGATCGACACCGTGCGTTGGATCCCGGACTGGGGCAAGGAGCGCATTGTCGGCATGATCGCCGGGCGCCCGGACTGGTGCATCTCGCGCCAGCGCACCTGGGGCGTGCCGATCGCGCTGTTCGTCGACAAGGTGAACCAGGCGCCGCACCCGCGTTCGGTCGAGCTGATGGAGCAGGTGGCGCAGCGCATCGAGCAGGGCGGCGTCGATGCCTGGTTCGACCTCGATCCGCGCGAACTGCTGGGCGACGAGGCGGAACAGTACGAGAAGGTGCCGGACATCCTCGATGTCTGGTTCGACTCCGGCGTCAGTCATGCCTGCGTGGTCGATACACGCCAGGAACTGGCTGGCGTGCCGGCGGATTTGTACCTCGAAGGTTCCGACCAGCATCGCGGCTGGTTCCAGTCGGCGCTGCTGACCGGCGCCGCGATGCGCGGCGCGGCCCCGTACCGCCAGGTGCTGACGCACGGGTTCACCGTCGACGCCGACGGCAAGAAGATGAGCAAGTCGGCCGGCAATGTGGTCGCCCCGCAGCAGGTGATGAAGACCCTCGGTGCCGACGTGCTGCGGCTGTGGGTCGCCGCCACCGACTACCGCGCCGAGATGAGCGTCTCGGACGAGATCTTGAAGCGCGTCTCGGAATCCTACCGCCGCATCCGCAACACCTGCCGCTACCTGCTGGCCAACCTCAACGGCTTCGACCCGGCGCGCGACCTGGTACCGCACGCGCAGCTGCTGCCCTTCGACCAGTGGATCGTCGACCAGTCCTGGCAGCTGCAGCAGCGCGTGGTGCAGAACTATGCCGACTACCAGTTCCACCTGATCTACCAGGATCTGCACACCTTCTGCAGCGTGCAGCTCGGCGCCTTCTACCTGGATGTGCTGAAGGACCGCATGTACACGCTGAAGGCGGATTCGCTGGCGCGCCGCTCCGGCCAGAGTGCGATGTTCCACGTCGCCGAGGCGATGGTGCGCTGGATGGCGCCGATCCTGTCCTTCACCGCCGACGAGATCTGGGCCTTCCTGCCGGGACGCGCCAGCCAGTCGCCGCTGTTCCACACCTGGTACGACGGCCTCGCTGCGCTGCCGGCCGACACGCGCATCGATGCGGCGCGCTGGACGCGCCTGCTGGCGCTGCGCGATGCGGTCAACCTGGCGCTCGAGCCCCTGCGCCGCGACAAGCGCATCGGCTCCGGGCTGGATGCCGAGATCGACCTGCATGTGACCGACGTCGCGGCCAGCGGCCTCGCCGACATCGGCGAAGACCTGCGCTTCCTGTGCCTGGTGTCGTCGGTGCGCCTGACCGGCGAGCCCGCGCCGGCCGACGCAGTCGCTGTCGATGGCGGCGCGGTGAAGCTCGCCGTGCGCGTCAGCGAAGCCGCCAAGTGCGCGCGCTGGCATCACCGTGCGGATGTCGGCAGCCACGCCACCCATCCGGAGCTGTGCGGCCGCTGCGTCGAGAACGTCGATGGCGCCGGGGAAATCCGTGGCTGGTTCTGAGGCTGGCCGCTTCGGTGGCTGGATCTGGCTGCTGCTGTCGGCGGCGGTCATCGCGCTCGACCAGTGGACCAAGGCGATCGCTACCGGCTCGCTGGTCTACGGCGTGCCCGAGTCCTTCCTGTCGCACTGGAACTGGACCCTGGTGCACAACTACGGTGGCGCCTTCAGCTTCCTGTCCGACCATCCCGGCTGGCAGCGCTGGTTCTTCCTGATCGTTGCCAGCGGCATCACGCTGGTCCTGCTTGAATGGCTGCGCCGCAGCCCGCGCCGCGCCTGGCTCCCCTGCCTGCCGCTGGCGCTGCTGATCGGCGGGGCGATCGGCAACCTGAGCGACCGTGTACTGCTGGGATACGTGGTCGATTTCGTCGACTGGCATTACGATGGCTGGCACTGGCCGGCGTTCAACCTCGCCGACAGCGCGATCACCGCCGGCATCGTACTGTTGATCGTGTACGAGATTTTCGGGAACCGGGTTCCGGGTTCCGGGACCCCGTAGGCCTGACGTCTCCTTTCACTTTTCACTTTTCACTGCCCCATGGACGTCCTGCTCGCCAATCCCCGCGGCTTCTGCGCTGGCGTCGATCGTGCCATCGATATCGTCGAGCGCGCGCTGGACCTGTTCGGCGCGCCGATCCACGTGCGCCACGAGGTGGTGCACAACCGCTTCGTGGTCGAGAGCCTGCGCGCGCGCGGCGCGGTGTTCATCGAAGAACTGAGCGAGGTCCCGCGCGGCGCCACGGTGATCTTCAGCGCCCACGGGGTCTCCCAGGCCGTGCGCAAGGAAGCCGCCGAGCGCGGCTTCCGCATCTTCGACGCGACCTGCCCGCTGGTCACCAAGGTCCATATGGAGGTCTCGCGCCACTGCCGCGCAGGCCGCGACATGATCCTGATCGGCCACGCCGGGCACCCGGAGGTCGAAGGCACCCTGGGGCAATGGGACCGCGAAGGTGCGACCGGCGAGATCCAGTTGGTGGAGACGGTCGCCGATGTCTGGGCGATACAGGTCAGGCAGCCCGGGCACCTGGCATTCACCACCCAGACCACGCTGTCGGTCGATGAGACCATCGAAATCATCACGGCACTGCGCCAGCGCTTCCCGGAGATCCAGGGTCCGCGGCACGACGACATCTGCTACGCCACGCAGAACCGCCAGGACGCGGTGCGCGAGCTGTCGAAGCACTGCGACCGCGTGCTTGTGGTCGGCTCGCCGAACAGTTCCAATTCCAACCGGCTGCGCGAGCTGGCCGAGCGCAATGGCGTACCCGCCTACCTGATCGATGGTGCAGACGACATTCGCCCCGAGTGGCTGGACGGCGCGCGCTGCGTCGGTGTCACCGCGGGTGCGTCGGCGCCGGAGAGCCTGGTCCAGGGCGTGGTCGAGCGCTTGACGAGGCTCGGGCAGGGGCAGGTGCGCGAACTCGATGGGGTGCGCGAGGACATGGTGTTCGCGCTGCCCAGGGAGTTGCGCGTGGTGGTGGAAAGCTGAAGAACAGTGTTGGTGTGGGTGGTTGGTGTAGGAAAAGCGGGGCGCAAAGGCGGTTTGGGCGTGTCGAGGGCGGCATCGTTGCCGTCGAGACTGAACCAAGGCCGGTGATCGACAAAAAAACCTTGCGGAGCCGTTGACAAACCCCGGGGCTCATCCTCAGAATGCTGGGCTCCGTCGCGGAGGGATACCCAAGCGGCCAAAGGGGGCTGACTGTAAATCAGCTGGCACTGCCTTCGGTGGTTCGAATCCACCTCCCTCCACCACGTTCCAGTTGTAGCGAAGCAAGGCGGGAGTAGTTCAACGGTAGAACCTCAGCCTTCCAAGCTGATGACGCGGGTTCGATTCCCGTCTCCCGCTCCAGCTGGATGTGAAAAAGTTTACGCCCATGTAGCTCAGTCGGTAGAGCACCTCCTTGGTAAGGAGGAGGTCGCTGGTTCGATTCCAGTCGTGGGCACCATTTTCGAAGTGTTTCTTGACCATCGCGCACGCATCAGAGGCCGCACATGTCCAAGGGTAAATTTGAGCGCACCAAGCCGCACGTGAACGTCGGCACCATCGGTCACGTCGATCACGGCAAGACCACTCTGACGGCCGCTCTGACGAAGATCGGTGCGGAGCGCTTTGGTGGTGAGTTCAAGGCGTACGACCAGATCGACAAGGCGCCGGAAGAGAAGGCGCGCGGGATCACGATCTCGACGGCGCACGTGGAATACGAATCGCCGACGCGCCACTACGCGCACGTCGATTGCCCGGGCCACGCGGACTACGTGAAGAACATGATCACGGGTGCGGCGCAGATGGACGGCGCGATCCTGGTGTGCTCGGCCGCTGACGGCCCGATGCCGCAGACGCGCGAGCACATCCTGCTGTCGCGCCAGGTGGGCGTGCCGTACATCGTGGTCTACCTGAACAAGGCGGACATGGTGGACGACGCCGAGCTGCTTGAGCTGGTCGAGATGGAAGTTCGCGAGCTTCTGAGCAAGTACGAGTTCCCGGGCGACGACACGCCGATCGTGATCGGTTCGGCGCTCAAGGCGCTGGAAGGCGATCAGAGCGAGATCGGCGTGCCGGCGATCATCAAGCTGGTCGAGGCGCTGGACACCTGGATCCCGCAGCCGGAGCGCGACATCGACAAGCCGTTCCTGATGCCGGTGGAAGACGTGTTCTCGATCTCGGGCCGCGGCACGGTGGTGACCGGTCGCGTCGAGCGCGGCATCGTGAAGGTGGGCGAGGAAATCGAGATCGTTGGCCTGAAGCCGACGGTGAAGACGATCGTGACCGGCGTCGAGATGTTCCGCAAGCTGCTGGACCAGGGGCAGGCGGGCGACAACGTGGGTCTGCTGCTGCGCGGCACGAAGCGCGACGACGTCGAGCGCGGCCAGGTGATCTGCAAGCCGGGTTCGATCAATCCGCACACGGAGTTCGAAGCCGAGGTGTACGTGCTGAGCAAGGAAGAGGGCGGTCGTCACACGCCGTTCTTCAAGGGTTACCGCCCGCAGTTCTATTTCCGCACGACGGACGTGACTGGCAACTGCCAGCTGCCGGAAGGCGTGGAGATGGTGATGCCGGGCGACAACATCAAGATGGTGGTGTCGCTGATCGCGCCGATCGCGATGGAAGAAGGCCTGCGCTTCGCGATTCGCGAAGGCGGCCGTACCGTCGGCGCCGGCGTGGTGGCGAAGGTCATCAAGTAATCGGCTGGTTGGGTTTGCACGCTTGAGGACAGTACGCCAGTAGCTCAACTGGCAGAGCAGCGGTCTCCAAAACCGCAGGTTGGGGGTTCGATTCCCTCCTGGCGTGCCAACCAGTCCAGTGTGCAAGCGAAAGGCCTAGAAGTACTCACCGCCGCGTCCCGCAAGGGGCGCGGCGCTGGCGTCCAGGAAACCATGAACGCAAAAGACGAAAAACCGGGCGCAGACGGCGGCAACGCCACGCTCGACGTGGTCAAGCTGACGGTCGCGGCGGTGTTGGCAATCGGTAGCGCCGTGGCCTTCGCCTGGTTCGCCGATGTATGGCCGATGTGGGCGCGTGTGCTGACCGTGCTCGCTGGCGTCGGCATCGGTGGCGCCATCGGCCTGAGCAGCGGCCCCGGTGCCCTGTTCCGCAAGTTCCTGCGCGATTCGCAGATCGAAGTCCGCAAGGTGGTCTGGCCGACGCGCCAGGAAACCTGGCAGACCACCTTGATCGTCGCGGTCGCGGTTCTGGTCATCGGCATCCTGATCTGGATCATCGACATGATCCTGGCGGGATCCGTCCGCGTCATGATGGGCTGAGGGGCGAGACGGATGTCCAAGCGCTGGTATGTCGTCCACGCCTATTCGGGATTCGAGAACGCGGTGCGCCGCTCGCTCGACGACCGCATCCACCGTTCCGGTCTGCAGGACCGCTTCGGCCAGGTGCTGGTGCCGACCGAAGAAGTCATCGAGATGCGCCACGGGCAGAAGCGCAAGTCCGAGCGCAAGTTCTTCCCCGGCTACGTGCTGGTGCAGATCGAAACCCAGGTCGACGGCCGCTCGCTGCGCATCGACGACGAGTGCTGGCATCTGGTCAAGGAAACCCCGAAGGTCATGGGTTTCATCGGCGGCACCGCCGACCGTCCGCTGCCGATCAGCGACAAGGAAGCCGACGCGATCCTGCAGCGCGTGCAGGAAGGCGTCGACAAGCCGAAGCCCAAGGTGCTGTTCGAGCCGGGCGAAATGGTCCGCGTCATCGAAGGACCGTTCAACGATTTCAATGCCGTGGTTGAAGAAGTCAACTACGACAAGAACCGCCTCAAGGTGGCGGTGCTGATTTTCGGCCGATCCACCCCGGTAGAGCTCGAGTTCGGGCAGGTGGAGAAGGCCTGAGGGAAGCGGTGAAAAGTGAAAGGTAAAAAGTGAAATGAGGGTGGCCTCGCACTTTTGACTTTTCACTTTTCACTTTTCACAACCAACGGGGAGCCGAAGGCATCTCGCCTGACGCGTTCGAACCCGAGGAGTAGAGAGCAATGGCAAAGAAAGTCACAGGTTACATCAAGCTGCAGGTCAAGGCCGGTGAGGCCAATCCCTCGCCGCCGGTCGGTCCGGCGCTGGGTCAGCGCGGCGTGAACATCATGGAGTTCTGCAAGCAGTTCAACGCTGCCACGCAGAAGCAGGAGAAGGGCACCCCGCTGCCGGTGATCATCACCGTGTACAGCGACCGCTCCTTCACCTTCATCACCAAGACGCCGCCGGCGACCATCCTGATCAAGAAGGCACTCGGTTTGCCGAAGGGCAGCAGCCGCCCGAACACCGAGAAGGTCGGCAAGATCTCGCGCAAGCAGCTCGAGGACATCGCCACCACCAAGATGCCCGACTTGACCGCCGCTGGCATGGATGCCGCGGTCCGAACCATTGCTGGCAGCGCCCGTTCCATGGGCCTGATCGTGGAGAACTGAGACCATGGCCAAGATCACCAAGCGTGCAAAGGCCCTGCAGGGTCTCGTGGTCCCGGGCAAGGCGTATTCCGTCGATGACGCGCTGCGCATCCTGAAGGACAACTCCAAGGTCAAGTTCGTCGAGTCCGTGGACGTTGCCGTGCGTCTGGGCATCGATGCCAAGAAGTCGGACCAGGGCGTGCGTGGTTCCTCGCTGCTGCCGAACGGCACCGGCAAGACCGTCCGCGTCGCGGTGTTCTGCCCGGCCGGCGAAAAGGCCGAAGCCGCCAAGGCCGCCGGCGCCGACGCCGTGGGCATGGACGACCTCGCCGAGAAGATGCAGGCGGGCGATTTGAACTACGGCCGCGTGATCGCGACGCCGGACGCAATGCGCGTCGTCGGCAAGCTCGGTCAGCTGCTCGGTCCGCGCGGCCTGATGCCGAATCCGAAGGACGGCTCGGTGACCCCCGATGTCGTGACGGCGGTGAAGAACGCGAAGGCAGGCCAGGTCAAGTTCCGTAACGACAAGGCCGGCATCGTGCATTGCACCATCGGCAAGGCCAACTTCGAGATCCAGGCGCTGCGCGAGAACCTGAACGCGCTGCTCGCGGACCTGCTGCGCCTCAAGCCGGCGGCCGCCAAGGGCCAGTACCTGACCAAGATCAGTCTGTCGACCACGATGGGTATCGGCGTGATCGTCGACCCGTCGACCGTGCAGACCAAGTAACACCCAATTTTGAGGGCGCCCGGCCTGGCCGGGCCGCCGTCAAAGACCGCGGGCGCGGTCGGTACGTCGCGCCGGGGAGACCCGGCAACGCGCACCGACTGCTTAATGGATGGATCACCCGCGCAGATGGTGCCGCCCGATCCGAGTTGTTGGGAAACGGCAGTACCGCAGTCAGGGGTCCGCAAGGGCTCCGACGCCGAAACCACTCGTGGACGGCGTAGTCGATGCAGGTGCCCGGCGGTCCGCCGCCGGCCCTGATGCTGGAGGAAAGCAATGGCACTCAATCTGGAACAGAAGAAAGAGGTCGTTGCCGAACTCGCCGAGGTGGCTTCCGGCGCAATGTCGCTGGTGGCCGCAAAGTACGACGGCCTGACCGTCGCCCACCTCACCGCTCTCCGCGTGAAGGCGCGCAAAGACGGCGTTTACCTGCGTGTGGTCAAGAACACGCTGGCGCGTCGTGCAGTCCAGGGAACCGAATTCGAGTGCGTCGCCGACGCCCTCACCGGTCCCTTGCTGTATGCCTTCTCCAAGGACGATCCCGGTGCGGCTGGACGGCTGATCAAGGATTTCGCGAAGACCAACGACAAGCTCGTCGCCAAGGTCGTGTCCGTGGGCGGAAAGCTCTACGGCGCTGCCGAACTGGATCGACTGGCGAGTCTGCCGACCCGCGATCAGGCCCTGTCCATGCTGCTCGGAGTGCTCACGCAGCCCGCCACCCAGCTGGTGCGCGTGCTGGCCGAACCGGCCGCAAGCCTGGCGCGCGCAATCCGCGCGGTCGGCGAGCAGCGCCAGGAAGCCGCTTGAGCGAGTTCAGCAATCGAACTGCTACACCCGTTTTTCAATCAGGAGTTTTCAATCATGTCGATTAGCAACGATCAGATCCTCGAAGCCATCGCTTCGAAGAGCCTCATGGAGATCATGGATCTCGTGAAGGCGATGGAAGAGAAGTTCGGCGTCTCCGCCGCCGCCCCGGTCGCCGTGGCTGCCGGTCCGGCCGCCGCTGCCGCCCCGGTCGAAGAGAAGACCGAGTTCACCGTCGTCCTCGCCGCTGCCGGCGAGAAGAAGGTGGAAGTCATCAAGGCCGTCCGCGCGATCACCAGCCTGGGCCTCAAGGAAGCCAAGGACCTGGTCGAAGGCGCCCCGGCGACCGTCAAGGACGCCGTCAGCAAGGACGACGCTGCGAAGTTCAAGAAGATGCTGGAAGAAGCCGGCGCCAAGGTCGACGTCAAGTAATCGATCCTGGCTCGGTATTTCCACCATCGGTGGTTCTGGGCTGGGGATCGCAAGATCCCCGGCCCTTTGCTGTTCACGAGTGAAAAGTGAAATGTGAAAAGTGAAATGAGGTCCTGAAATGCCGCGCCTCGCGGCCGGATCGCTCTCTTTCACTTTTCACTTTTCACGTTTAACCGCTGTCGACAGACAGCCCAAGGCGAGAGTACCCCCCATGAGCTACTCGTTCACCGAAAAGAAGCGCATCCGCAAGGATTTCGGCAAGACCGCCGCGGTGTTGGCCGTGCCGCCTCTGCTGGCGATCCAGGTCAATTCCTACCGCGATTTCCTGCAGATGGACTCGTCGCCGTCCGGCTACCGCGACGTCGGCCTGCACGCCGCGCTGAAATCGGTGTTCCCGATCAGCTCCTACTCCGGCTCCGCGTCGCTGGAGTACGTCAGCTACCGCCTGGGTGAGCCGCCGTTCGATGTGCGTGAATGCAAGTCGCGCGGCCTGTCCTACGGCGCGCCGCTGCGCGTGACCGTGCGCCTGGTGGTGTACGACCGCGAGTCGTCGAACAAGGCGATCAAGTACGTCAAGGAGCAGGAGGTCTACATGGGCGAATTGCCGCTCATGACCGACACCGGCACCTTCATCGTCAACGGCACCGAGCGCGTCATCGTCTCGCAGCTGCACCGCAGCCCGGGCGTGTTCTTCGACCACGACCGCGGCAAGACCCACAGCTCGGGCAAGCTGCTGTACTCCGCGCGCGTGATTCCCTACCGCGGCTCCTGGCTGGACTTCGAGTTCGACCCGAAGGACTCGCTGTTCACCCGCATCGACCGTCGCCGCAAGCTGCCGGTGACCATCCTGCTGCGCGCGCTGGGCTACACCAACACGCAGATCCTGCAGACCTTCTTCGAGATCAACCGCTTCGAACTGCAGAACGTCGGCGCGAAGCTGGAACTGGTGCCGGACCGTCTGCGCGGCGAGACCGCCAGCTTCGACATCCGCATCGGCAAGGAGCTGATCGTCGAGGCCGGCAAGCGCATCACCTCGCGCCACGTGCGCCAGATGGAGAAGCTCAAGGACAAGCAGATCGAGGTGCCGGACGAGTACCTGATCGGTCGCATCCTGAGCGAGGACGTGGTCGACCCGAAGACCGGCGAAGTGCTGGCGCTGGCCAATGACGAGCTGCATGACGAGCATCTGGCCGCCTTCCGCAAGGCCAAGATCGAGCAGATCGGCACGATCTTCGTCAACGACCTGGACCGCGGCCCGTACATCAGCAACACCTTGCGCATCGACCCCTCGCGCTCGCAGTTGGAAGCGCTGGTCGAGATCTACCGCATGATGCGTCCGGGCGAGCCGCCGACCAAGGAAGCCGCGCAGAACCTGTTCCAGAACCTGTTCTTCACCGCCGACCGCTACGACCTGTCGGCCGTCGGCCGCATGAAGTTCAACCGTCGCGTCGGGCGCAAGGAAACCACTGGTTCGGGCGTGCTCTCGCACGACGACATCCTGTCGGTGCTGCGCGTGCTGATCGACATCCGCAACGGCAAGGGCACGGTCGATGACATCGACCACCTCGGCAATCGCCGCGTGCGCAGCGTCGGCGAGATGGCCGAAAACGTGTTCCGCATCGGCCTGGTGCGCGTCGAGCGCGCGGTCAAGGAGCGCCTGTCGATGGCCGAGTCCGAGGGCCTGACCCCGCAGGAACTGATCAACGCCAAGCCGGTGGCCGCGGCGATCAAGGAGTTCTTCGGCTCCTCGCAGCTCAGCCAGTTCATGGACCAGAACAACCCGCTGTCGGAAGTGACGCACAAGCGTCGCGTTTCGGCGCTGGGTCCGGGCGGCCTGACGCGCGAACGCGCCGGCTTCGAGGTGCGCGACGTGCACCCGACGCACTACGGCCGCGTGTGCCCGATCGAGACCCCGGAAGGCCCGAACATCGGCCTGATCAACTCGCTGTCGGTGTACGCCCGCACCAACGATTACGGTTTCATCGAGACCCCGTTCCGGCGCGTCGTCGACGGCCAGATCACCGAGCAGGTCGACTACCTGTCGGCGATCGAGGAACAGGAGTTCGTGGTCGCCACCGCGAGCGCCCAGGTGACCCCGGACGGCCGCTTCGTCGACGACCTGGTGAACTGCCGTGAACGTGGCGAAATCCTGCTCAAGGCACCGAACGAAATCCATTACATGGACGTCGCGCCGATGCAGACCGTGTCGGTCGCGGCCGCGCTGGTGCCCTTCCTCGAGCACAACGACGCCAACCGCGCACTGATGGGCGCGAACATGCAGCGCCAGGCGGTGCCGACGCTGCGCGCCGACGTGCCGGTGGTTGGCACCGGCATCGAGCGCAAGGTGGCTTCCGATTCCGGCGTGACCGTGAACGCCCGCCGCGGTGGCGTGGTCGACCAGATCGACGCCGGCCGCGTGGTGGTCAAGGTCAACGAGGCCGAGGTCGGCGAGAACGATGCCGGCGTCGACATCTACAGCCTGATCAAGTACACCCGTTCGAACCAGAACACCTGCATCAACCAGCGTCCGCTGGTGCAGGTGGGCGATCGCGTGGCGCCCGGCGACGTGCTCGCCGACGGCCCGTCGACCGACCTCGGCGAGCTGGCGCTGGGCCAGAACATGCTGGTCGCGTTCATGCCGTGGAATGGCTACAACTTCGAAGACTCGATCCTGGTCTCCGAGCGCGTGGTCAAGGAAGATCGCTACACCACGATCCACATCGAGGAACTGACCTGCGTCGCCCGCGACACCAAGCTCGGCCCCGAGGAAATCACCGCGGACATCCCGAACGTCGGCGAGCAGGCGCTGTCGCGCCTCGACGAGAGCGGCATCGTCTACATCGGCGCCGAAGTCGACGCCGGCGACATCCTGGTCGGCAAGGTCACGCCGAAGGGCGAGACCCAGCTGACCCCGGAAGAGAAGCTGCTGCGCGCGATCTTCGGCGAGAAGGCTTCCGACGTGAAGGACAGCTCGCTGCGCGTGCCGCCGGGCATGGACGGCACCGTCATCGACGTGCAGGTGTTCACCCGCGATGGCCTCGAGAAGGACAAGCGCGCGCTGCAGATCGAGCAGGCCGAAGTCAAGCGCGTGCGCAAGGACTTCGACGACCAGTTCCGCATCCTTGAAGCCGCGATCTACGACCGCCTGGCCGACCAGTTGGTGGGCAAGATCGTCAATGGTGGCCCGCAGGGCATCAAGAAGGGCGAAACGGTCACCCGCGAGTACCTCGCCAAGCTGGACCGCAAGGACTGGTTCGCGATCCGCATGAAGGAAGATTCGGCGGCCGAGGCCATCGAGAAGGCCCAGGAGCAGATCGAGCGCCACAAGGCCGAGTTCGACAAGCGCTTCGAGCACAAGCGCAGCAAGATCACCGCGGGCGACGACCTCGCCCCGGGCGTGCTGAAGATGGTCAAGGTCTACCTGGCGGTGAAGCGCCGCATCCAGCCGGGCGACAAGATGGCCGGCCGCCACGGCAACAAGGGCGTGGTCTCCAACATCGTGCCGGTCGAGGACATGCCGTACATGGCCGACGGCACCAGCGTGGACATCGTGCTGAACCCGCTGGGCGTGCCCTCGCGCATGAACATCGGCCAGGTGCTGGAAACCCACCTGGGCTGGGCCGCCAAGGGCCTGGGCAAGCGCATCGGCGAGATGCTCGAAGCCAAGGCGAAGATCGCCGACCTGCGCAAGTTCCTGGACGAGATCTACAACAAGGACATGCCGCGTCCGCAGGTGGACCTGGCCGAGTTCACCGACGAGGAGTTGATGAACCTGGCGAAGAACCTGAAGAAGGGCGTGCCGATGGCGACGCCGGTCTTCGACGGCGCCACCGAGGCCGAGATCAAGCGCATGTTGAAGCTGGCGGGACTGCCGGATTCCGGCCAGACCGTCCTGTTCGACGGCCGCACCGGCGACGCCTTCGAGCGCCCGGTCACCGTGGGCTACATGTACATGCTGAAGCTGAACCACCTGGTCGACGACAAGATGCACGCCCGTTCGACCGGTCCGTACTCGCTGGTCACGCAGCAGCCGCTGGGCGGCAAGGCGCAGTTCGGCGGCCAGCGCTTCGGCGAAATGGAAGTCTGGGCACTGGAAGCCTACGGCGCGGCGTACACGCTGCAGGAAATGCTCACCGTCAAGTCCGACGACGTGCAGGGCCGCAACCAGATGTACAAGAACATCGTCGATGGCGACCACCAGATGGTCGCGGGCATGCCCGAATCGTTCAACGTGCTGGTCAAGGAAATCCGCTCGCTGGCGATCCACATCGAGCTCGAGAACGAAGCGCAGTAATCGTCGAAGGCATTGGAGCAAAGCACCATGAAAGACCTGTTGAACCTGTTCAACCAGCAGCGTCCCGCCCAGGACTTCGACTCGATCCGCATCGGGCTGTCTTCGCCTGATTTGATCCGCTCGTGGTCCTACGGCGAGGTCAAGAAGCCGGAAACGATCAACTACCGCACCTTCAAGCCGGAACGCGATGGCCTGTTCTGCGCCGCGATCTTCGGGCCGATCAAGGACTACGAGTGCCTGTGCGGCAAGTACAAGCGCATGAAGCACCGTGGCGTGGTCTGCGAGAAGTGCGGCACCGAGGTGACCCTCGCCAAGGTGCGCCGCGAGCGCATGGGCCACATCGAGCTGGCCAGCCCGACCGCGCACATCTGGTTCCTGAAGTCGCTGCCCTCGCGCATCGGCCTGATGCTCGACATGACCCTGCGCGACATCGAGCGCATCCTCTACTTCGAAGCCTATGTGGTCGTCGACCCGGGCCTGACCGCGCTGACCCGCGGCCAGCTGCTGACCGAAGAGCAGTTCCTGATTGCGGTCGAGGAGCACGGCGACGAGTTCGACGCGCGCATGGGCGCCGAGGCGGTCTACGAGCTGCTGCGCACCATCGATCTCAACGCCGAGATGGTCAAGCTCAAGGAAGAGATCGCGAGCACCAACTCCGAGACCAAGCTCAAGCGCCTGTCCAAGCGCATCAAGCTGATGGAGGCCTTCGTCGAGTCCGGCAACCGTCCTGAGTGGATGGTGATGACCGTGCTGCCGGTGCTGCCGCCGGACCTGCGTCCGCTGGTGCCGCTGGACGGCGGCCGCTTCGCGACCTCGGACCTGAACGACCTGTATCGCCGCGTCATCAACCGCAACAACCGCCTCAAGCGCCTGCTCGAGCTCAACGCGCCGGACATCATCGTGCGCAACGAGAAGCGCATGCTGCAGGAAGCGGTCGATGCGCTGATGGACAACGGCCGCCGCGGCCGCGCCATCACCGGCACCAACAAGCGCCCGCTGAAGTCGCTGGCCGACATGATCAAGGGCAAGCAGGGCCGCTTCCGCCAGAACCTGCTCGGCAAGCGCGTCGACTACTCCGGCCGTTCGGTCATCGTGGTCGGCCCGACGCTGCGCCTGCACGAGTGCGGCCTGCCGAAGAAGATGGCGCTGGAACTGTTCAAGCCCTTCATCTTCAGCAAGCTGCAGCGCCGCGGCCTCGCCACCACGATCAAGGCGGCGAAGAAGCTGGTCGAGCGCGAGAGCGCCGAGGTGTGGGACATCCTCGAGGAAGTCATCCGCGAGCATCCGGTGCTGCTGAACCGCGCGCCGACCCTGCACCGCCTCGGCATCCAGGCTTTCGAGCCGGTGCTGATCGAAGGCAAGGCGATCCAGCTGCACCCGCTGGTCTGCACCGCGTTCAACGCGGACTTCGACGGCGACCAGATGGCCGTGCACGTGCCGCTGTCGCTGGAAGCGCAGCTCGAAGCGCGCGCGCTGATGATGTCGACCAACAACATCCTGTCGCCCGCCAACGGCGAGCCGATCATCGTGCCCAGCCAGGACGTGGTGCTCGGCCTGTACTACATGACCCGCGAACTGGTCGGCAAGCGCGGCGAGGGCATGGCCTTCTCCGACGTCAAGGAAGTCCATCGCGCCTACTCGGCGCATAAGGTGGACCTGCACGCCAAGGTGCGCGTGCGCATCGAGGAGACCGAGGTCAACGAGGACGGCACGCGCACCCGGAAGCGCACGCTGACCCAGACCACTGTCGGTCGCGCGCTGCTGTCGGAAATCCTGCCGGCGGGCATGCCCTTCGCGCTGGTCAACCAGCCGCTGACGAAGAAGGCGATCTCCGGCCTGATCAACCAGTGCTATCGCCGCCTGGGTCTGAAGGACACGGTGATCTTCGCCGACCAGTTGATGTACACCGGCTTCGCCTACGCCACCCGCGCGGGCGTGTCGATCGGCATCGATGACCTCAAGATCCCGCTGGAGAAGGGCGAAATCCTGGAGTGGCCGAGCGCGAAGTGCGCGAAATCCAGGACCAGTTCACCTCTGGCCTGGTGACCGCCGGCGAGCGCTACAACAAGGTCGTCGACATCTGGTCGCGTACCAACGAACAGGTCGCCCAGGCGATGATGAAGGGCATCGGTACCGACAAGGCGACCGATGCCGAGGGCAAGGCGATCGACCAGAAGTCGATGAACTCGATCTTCATCATGGCCGACTCCGGCGCGCGTGGTAGCGCGGCGCAGATCCGCCAGCTGGCCGGCATGCGTGGCCTGATGGCCAAGCCGGACGGCTCGATCATCGAGACCCCGATCAAGGCCAACTTCCGCGAAGGCCTGGACGTGCTGCAGTACTTCATCTCCACCCACGGCGCGCGCAAGGGTCTGGCCGACACCGCGCTGAAGACCGCGAACTCGGGTTACCTGACCCGTCGCCTGGTCGACGTGGCGCAGGACGTGGTGATCACCGAGGTCGATTGCGGCACGCTCGAGCACCTGACCATGGCGCCGATCGTGGAAGGCGGCGACGTCATCGAGCCGCTGCGCGACCGTGTGCTCGGTCGTGTGGTGGCCGCGGACGTGTTCGCGCCGGGCAACGACGAGGATCCGGTGGTCACCCGCAACACCCTGCTCGACGAAGCCTGGGTCGCCAAGCTGGAAGAGCTCGGCGTGCAGGAAGTCAAGGTGCGCTCGACGATCACCTGCTCGACGCGGTTCGGCGTCTGCGCGATGTGCTACGGCCGCGACCTGGCGCGTGGCCACCTGGTCAACATCGGCGAGGCGGTCGGCGTGATCGCTGCGCAGTCGATCGGCGAGCCGGGTACCCAGCTGACCATGCGCACCTTCCACATCGGCGGCGCGGCCAGCCGAGTGGCGGCGCAGGACCATGTGCAGATCCGCACCACCGGTACCATCCGCCTGAACAACCTGAAGACGGTCGAACACAGCGCCGGCCACCTGGTGGCGGTGTCGCGTTCCGGCGAAGTCTGCGTGCTCGACAGCCACGGTCGCGAGCGCGAGCGCTACAAGGTGCCTTACGGCGCGGTGCTGACGGTGCGCGAAGGCGAAGCGGTCAAGGGCGGCCAGACGGTCGCCAACTGGGATCCGCACACCCACCCGATCGTGTCCGAGGTCTCCGGCCGCGTGCGCTTCATCGACTTCGTCGACGGCGTCACCGTGAACGAGCAGACCGACGAGCTGACCGGCCTGCAGAGCAACGTGGTGACCGATCCGAAGCGCCGCGGTGGCGGTGCCAAGGACCTGCGCCCGATGATCCGCCTGGAAGGCCCGAACGGCGAGAACCTGGTGCTGCCGGGCACCGACATCACCGCGCAGTACTTCCTCCCGGCCGGCGCGATCATCTCTCTGCAGAACGAGGCGGAAGTGGGCGTCGGCGACGTGGTCGCACGTATTCCGCAGGAAACTTCCAAGACCCGCGACATCACCGGCGGTCTGCCGCGCGTCGCGGACCTGTTCGAGGCGCGCAAGCCGAAGGAACCGGCGATCCTGGCCGAATGCACCGGCGTCATCAGCTTCGGCAAGGACACCAAGGGCAAACAGCGCCTGCTGATCACCGACAAGGATGGCAACGTCCACGAGGAGCTGATCCCGAAGTGGCGCCAGGTCATCGTGTTCGAAGGCGAGCACGTCGAGAAGGGCGAGACCGTGGTCGATGGCGAGCGCAACCCGCAGGACATCCTGCGCCTGCTCGGCGTCGAGCCACTGGCCGCCTACCTGGTCAAGGAAATCCAGGACGTGTACCGCCTGCAGGGCGTGAAGATCAACGACAAGCACATCGAGACGATCATTCGCCAGATGCTGCGCAAGGTCGAGATCACCGCCTCCGGCGACACCCGCTACCTGCGCGGCGAGCAGATCGACCGCGTGCGCGTGGTCGAGGAAAACCAGCGTGCAGCCTCGCGCAACGAACAGCCGGCGGACTACGACCGCGTGCTGCTCGGCATCACCAAGGCCTCGCTGGCGACCGAGTCGTTCATCTCGGCGGCGTCCTTCCAGGAGACCACCCGCGTGCTTACCGAGGCTGCCGTCCGCGGCACCCGCGACACGCTGCGCGGCCTCAAGGAGAACGTCATCGTCGGCCGCCTGATTCCGGCGGGCACCGGTCTCGCGCACCACGACAAGCGTCGGCGCAAGCACGAGGAACTGTCCACCGCCGAACTCGAGGTGCTGGGTGGCATCGGTGGTCGCGGCAACCGCAGTGAAGACTTTGCCGACAGCATGTAAACCGCTGATGGCGGCGCCCGCGTGAACCGCGCGGGCGCTGTCCAGCCAGCTTCCATTCACGCGGTGAGTTGACAGCTAAAATAACGGCGGCTTAAACTCCCGCTTCTCGACAGGTCGCTTTTCGCCTGTCGTTTCGTTTCTTAGGGATCCTGCAATGGCGACAGTCAATCAGTTGGTGCGTAAGCCGCGGTCTCCGAAGACCTTCAAGACCGCCTCCCCGGCGCTCGAGAACTGCCCGCAGCGTCGTGGTGTGTGCACGCGTGTCTACACGACCACGCCGAAGAAGCCGAACTCCGCGCTGCGCAAGGTGGCCAAGGTTCGTCTGACCAACGGCTTCGAAGTGATCAGCTACATCGGTGGCGAAGGCCACAATCTGCAGGAGCACTCGGTGGTCCTGATCCGCGGTGGCCGCGTCAAGGACCTCCCGGGCGTGCGCTACCACACCGTGCGCGGCTCGCTGGACGCCTCGGGCGTCGCCAAGCGCAAGCAGAGCCGCTCCAAGTACGGCGCCAAGCGCCCCAAGTAATCGAGAGATACCGCCATGTCCCGCAAAGGTTCGCACCCGTCCCGCGAGATCCTGCCCGATCCGAAGTTCGGAAACGTGGTCATCGCGCGCTTCGTCAACATGATCATGCGCCACGGCAAGAAGGCCGTCGCCGAGCAGATCCTGTACGGCGCGATCGACGAGATCAAGAACAAGAACGCCGATGCCGTCAGCCTGATCGAAAAGGCCCTGGGCAATGTCGCCCCGGTGGTCGAGGTGAAGTCCCGCCGTGTCGGTGGCGCCACCTACCAGGTGCCGGTCGAAGTGCGTCCCGCCCGCCGCTCCGCACTGGCGATGCGCTGGGTCATCGACGCCGCGCGCAAGCGTGGTGAGACCTCGATGCCGCGCCGCCTCGCCGGCGAGCTGATGGATGCCTCGGAGAACCGCGGCTCCGCGGTGAAGAAGCGCGAAGAAACCCACCGCATGGCGGAGGCCAACAAGGCCTTCTCGCATTACCGCTGGTAATCCCAGCACCCCGACAAGAAAGGATTCTTTGCCGTGGCCAGAGAGACACCCATCGAGCGTTATCGCAATTTCGGCATCATGGCTCACATCGATGCCGGCAAGACGACGACGACCGAGCGCATCCTGTATTACACCGGCGTCAATCACAAGATTGGCGAAGTCCATGAAGGCGCTGCCACCATGGACTGGATGGAGCAGGAGCAGGAGCGCGGAATCACCATCACCTCCGCGGCCACGACGTGCTTCTGGACGGGCATGGATCGGTCGTTCCCGCAGCACCGCTTCAACATCATCGACACCCCGGGGCACGTCGACTTCACCATCGAAGTCGAGCGTTCCTTGCGCGTGCTCGACGGTGCGGTGTTCGTGCTGTGCGCGGTCGGCGGCGTGCAGCCGCAGTCGGAAACCGTCTGGCGCCAGGCCAACAAGTACGGCGTGCCGCGCCTGGCCTTCGTCAACAAGATGGACCGCGCCGGTGCCGACTTCGACAAGGTTGTCGGCCAGCTGAAGGCGCGTCTCGGCGCCAACCCGGTGCCGATGCAGGTGCCGATCGGTGCCGAAGAGAACTTCGAAGGCGTCGTCGACCTGCTGAAGATGAAGGCGATCCACTGGGATGCCGCCTCGCAGGGCATGTCCTTCGAGTATCGCGACATCCCGGCCAACCTGGTCGAGAAGTGCAAGAAGGCGCGTGAGTACATGGTCGAGGCTGCGGCCGAAACCACCGAGGACTTGATGAACAAGTACCTCGAAGAAGGCGATCTGTCGGAAGCCGAGATCATTTCCGGCCTGCGAGCGGGCACCATCGCCACGGCGCTGATCCCGGTCTTCTGCGGCTCGGCCTTCAAGAACAAGGGCGTGCAGGCCATGCTGGACGCCGTCATCGCGCTGCTGCCGTCGCCGGCCGACCGTCCGCCAGTCAAGGGCACCGACGAGAAGGACAACGAGTCCTCGCGCAATGCGCAGGATACTGATCCGTTCTCGGCGCTCGCTTTCAAGATCGCCACCGACCCGTACGTGGGTACGCTGACCTTCTTCCGCGTCTATTCGGGCGTGCTGAACTCCGGTGACACCGTCTACAACCCGGTGAAGAGCCGCAAGGAACGCATTGGTCGTTTGCTCCAGATGCATGCGAACCAGCGCGAAGAAATCAAGGAAGTGCGCGCCGGCGACATCGCCGCGGCCGTGGGTCTGAAGGACGTCACCACCGGCGACACGCTGTGCGCGATGGATCAGGTCATCACGCTCGAGCGCATGGTGTTCCCCGAGCCGGTGATCGCGATGGCGATCGAGCCGAAGACCAAGGGCGACCAGGAAAAGATGGGCATCGCGCTGTCGCGCCTGGCCCAGGAAGATCCGAGCTTCCGCGTGCGTACGGACGAAGAATCCGGCCAGACCATCATCGCCGGTATGGGCGAGTTGCACCTGGAGATCATCGTCGACCGCATGAAGCGCGAGTTCAGCGTCGAGGCGAATGTCGGCAAGCCGCAGGTGGCCTATCGCGAAACCATCCGTCGCGCGGTCAAGCAGGAAGGCAAGTTCGTGCGCCAGTCCGGTGGTCGCGGCCAGTACGGCCACGTCGTGCTCGAAATCGAGCCGCGTGAGCGTGGCGAGGGCTACCTGTTCGAGAACGGCATCGTCGGCGGCGTGGTGCCGAAGGAATACATTCCGGCGGTCGACAAGGGCATCCAGGAAGCTGTTGCCGCGGGCGTCATGGCGGGCTTCCCGGTGGTGGACGTCAAGGTGCGCGTCATCGACGGTTCGTACCATGAAGTCGACTCGAACGAAATGGCGTTCAAGATCGCCGGTTCGATGGGCTTCAAGGAAGGCTTCATGAACGCGTCTCCGGTGTTGCTTGAGCCGATCATGAAGGTCGAGATGGTAACACCCGAGGATTACATCGGCGATGTCATGGGCGACATATCGCGGCGTCGCGGCGTGCTCCAGGGCAGCGACGACACGCCGTCGGGCAAGGTCATCAACTGCCACGTGCCGCTGGGCGAAATGTTCGGTTACGCCACTTCGCTGCGCTCGATGACCCAGGGCCGCGCCACTTTCACGATGGAATTCGACCATTACGCAGAAGCCCCGGCGAACATCGCCGAGGCCGTGATGAAGAAGTCCTGAGCCCTGCGCTCACCGCCATAGTCCAGATAGAAGTCAAAGGTTAGCTAGCCATGTCCAAGGGTAAGTTCGAGCGCACCAAGCCGCACGTGAACGTCGGCACCATCGGTCACGTCGATCACGGCAAGACCACTCTGACGGCCGCTCTGACGAAGATCGGTGCGGAGCGCTTTGGAGGTGAGTTCAAGGCGTACGACCAGATCGACAAGGCGCCGGAAGAGAAGGCGCGCGGGATCACGATCTCGACGGCGCATGTGGAATACGAATCGCCGTCGCGCCACTACGCGCACGTCGATTGCCCGGGCCACGCGGACTACGTGAAGAACATGATCACGGGTGCGGCGCAGATGGACGGCGCGATCCTGGTGTGCTCGGCCGCTGACGGCCCGATGCCGCAGACGCGCGAGCACATCCTGCTGTCGCGCCAGGTGGGCGTGCCGTACATCGTGGTCTACCTGAACAAGGCGGACATGGTGGACGACGCCGAGCTGCTCGAGCTGGTCGAGATGGAAGTGCGCGAGCTGCTGTCCAAGTACGACTTCCCGGGCGACGACACGCCGATCGTGAAGGGTTCTGCGCTGAAGGCGCTGGAAGGCGACCAGAGCGAGATCGGCGTGCCGTCGATCATCAAGCTGGTGGACGCGCTGGATACCTACATCCCGCTGCCGCAGCGTGACATCGACAAGCCGTTCCTGATGCCGGTGGAAGACGTGTTCTCGATCTCGGGTCGCGGCACGGTGGTGACCGGTCGCGTCGAGCGCGGCATCGTGAAGGTGGGCGAGGAAATCGAGATCGTTGGCCTGAAGCCGACGGTGAAGACGATCGTGACCGGCGTCGAGATGTTCCGCAAGCTGCTGGACCAGGGTCAGGCGGGCGACAACGCCGGTCTGCTGCTGCGCGGCACGAAGCGTGAAGACATCGAGCGCGGCCAGGTCATCTGCAAGCCGGGTTCGATCAATCCGCACACGGAGTTCGAAGCCGAGGTGTACGTGCTGAGCAAGGAAGAGGGCGGTCGTCACACGCCGTTCTTCAAGGGTTACCGCCCGCAGTTCTATTTCCGCACGACGGACGTGACTGGCAACTGCCAGCTGCCGGAAGGCGTGGAGATGGTGATGCCGGGCGACAACATCAAGATGGTGGTGTCGCTGATCGCGCCGATCGCGATGGAAGAAGGCCTGCGCTTCGCGATTCGCGAAGGCGGCCGTACCGTTGGCGCCGGCGTGGTGGCGAAGGTCATCAAGTAAGGAAGCGTGGGGTAGGGGGCAAGGGGCAAGGGCCCGGGCGTGAGTCTCGGTCCTCATTTGCCTCCAGTTTGGTCCCTCACCCCCCCTGCCTCTTGCCCCGCTTTTTGGGCATCGGGCACCAAAGCCGGTCACTGCCAGGAGGCTAGGCCGGCTAATAGTTTGAACGAGTGGTAAACGGCCCTGAAAAAGGGTTGGCAATCGCGAAACCGCGGAGTATAGTCCGCGGCCCTCTTGCCCGCTTTCGCGGGTGGGAAACAAAGACATCGGCGGTGGGGCGTAAGCTCAAGGATGTGGCGAACGCGCGAAATGCGCGGCGTGAACACCGCTACGGAGAGAAACATGGCACAACAACAGCGAATTCGTATTCGGCTGAAGGCTTTCGATCATCGTCTGATCGACCGGTCTGCCAGCGAGATTGTCGAGACCGCCAAGCGCACCGGCGCCCAGGTCCGCGGTCCTATTCCCCTTCCGACCAAGATCGAGCGCTACACCGTGCTCGTGTCGCCGCACGTCGACAAAGACGCGCGTGACCAGTACGAGACGCGCACGCACAAGCGTGTGATGGATATCGTCGACCCCAACGACAAGACCGTGGACGCGCTGATGAAGCTCGACCTGGCTGCCGGCGTCGACGTTCAGATCAAGCTCTACTGAGTCGGGGACTGCAGTCATGGCAATCGGATTGGTTGGCCGCAAGTGCGGCATGTCCCGAGTCTTCACGGAAAACGGCGAATCGGTGCCGGTGTCCGTGATCGAAGTCGAGGCGAATCGCGTCACCCAGGTCAAGACCAAGGACACTGATGGCTACGATGCCATCCAGGTCACGACCGGCAACAAGCGCGCAGCGCTCGTCAGCAAGCCGCAGGCCGGGCATTTCGCCAAGGCCAAGACCGGCGCTGGCCGCGGCCTGTGGGAGTTCCGCCTGAACGACGCCGACATCGGCAAGTTCGACGTGGGCGCCGAACTCAAGGCCGATGTGTTCAGCGAAGGCCAGATTGTCGACGTGTCCGGTGTGACCCGCGGCAAGGGCTTCGCCGGCACCATCAAGCGCTGGAACTTCACGATGGGCGACGCTACCCACGGTAACTCGTTGAGCCACCGCGCTCCGGGTTCCATCGGTCAGCGCCAGACCCCGGGTCGTGTGTTCAAGGGCAAGAAGATGGCGGGCCACATGGGCAACGCCAACGAGACCACGCAGAACCTGAAAGTCGTCCGCGTCGATGTCGAGCGCAACCTGCTGCTGGTGCGCGGCGCCATCCCCGGCGCGCCAGGTGGCGATGTGATCGTGCGTCCGGCTTCGAAGGGGCGCTGAGAGAATGAGCATGGAACTCAATGTCGTGGGCGGAAGCCCGATCCAGGTGTCGGAGACGGTGTTCAACCGCCCCTACTCCGAGGCGCTGGTGCACCAGATCGTGACCGCGTACCGCAATGCGGGCCGCGCCGGCACGAAGGCGCAGAAGACGCGCTCGCAGATGTCCGGCACCACCAAGAAGTTCAAGAAGCAGAAGGGCGGCGGCGCGCGTCACGGCGACTACCGCGCTCCGATCTTCGTCGGCGGTGGTCGCGCTTTCGCCGCTAGCCCGCGCAGCTTCGCGCAGAAGGTCAACCGCAAGATGTATCGCGGTGCGATGCAGGCGATCCTCTCCGAGCTGATCCGTCAGGATCGCGTCAAGGTCATCTCCGGCCTCGACATCGCGCAGCCGAAGACCAAGGATTTCGTCGCCAAGATGGCCGAGCTCGGCGTCAAGCGCGCAACGTTTGTTGCCGCTGAAGTGACCGAGACCGCCTACCTGGCCGCGCGCAACCTGCCGCATGTGTACGTCGTCGACGTGCATGCCCTGAATCCGGCGGCGCTCGTCGGCACCGATAACCTGGTGCTGACCGTCGACGCGGTGAAGAAGATCGAGGAGTGGCTGTCGTGAGCAACGAACGTCTGTTGTCGACCTTGATCGCGCCGCGCATCTCCGAGAAGACCGCGCGCATCCAGGCGGACCATAACCAGTACGTGTTCGAGGTTGCGACCTCGGCCACCAAGCAGGACGTGAAGGCTGCGGTCGAGACCCTGTTCAAGGTCAAGGTCGAGGGCGTTCAGGTGCTGAACGTCAAGGGTAAGTCGAAGGGCTTTCGCGGTCGCGCCGGCAAGCGCGCTGACTGGCGCAAGGCGTACGTGACGCTGGCCGACGGCCAGTCGATCGAATTCGGCGCGCAGGGCTGAGGAACCGACCATGCCTCTGATCAAAGTCAAGCCAACTTCCGCAGGCCGCCGTGGCGTCGTCAAGGTCGTCTCGCCGGAGCTGTACAAGGGCGGCCCGTACAAGCCGCTGACCGAGCCGCAGGACAAGACCGGTGGTCGTAACCACCACGGTCGCATCACCACGCGTCATCGCGGCGGTGGCTCGCGCCAGCACTACCGCCTGATCGACTTCAAGCGCGACAAGGACGGCATCGCCGCCCAGATCGAGCGCCTGGAATACGATCCGAACCGCACCGCACACATCGCGCTGCTGCTGTTCGTCGACGGCGAGCGACGCTACATCATCGCGCCCAAGGGAGCGAAGGTCGGTGACACGCTGCTCTCGGGCCGCGATGCCCCGATCAAGAACGGCAACTGCCTGCCGCTGCGCAACATGCCGATCGGCTCCACGGTGCACTGCATCGAGATGAAGCCGGGCAAGGGCGCCCAGATCGCGCGTTCCGCTGGCGCTTCGGCGCAGCTGGTCGCTCGCGAGCAGGGTTACGCCACGCTGCGTCTGCGCTCCGGCGAGATGCGCAAGGTGCCGGCCGACTGCCGCGCCTGCGTCGGCGAAGTGTCGAACTCCGAGCACAACCTGGAGCAGCTGGGCAAGGCCGGTGCGAAGCGCTGGCGCGGTATCAAGCCCACGGTCCGTGGCGCCGCGATGAACCCGGTGGATCACCCGCACGGTGGTGGCGAAGGCCGCTCCGGCCAGGGCAATCCGCACCCGGTGTCGCCGTGGGGCACTCCGGCGAAGGGTTACAAGACGCGCAAGAACAAGCGCACCAGCGTCTTCATCGTGCGTCGTCGCAACGGCTGATCAAGGGACTAGAGCATCATGTCGCGTTCATTGAAAAAGGGTCCCTTCGCCGACCTGCACCTTCTCAAGAAGGTCGAAGTCGCCGCTGCCGGGAACAGCAAGAAGCCGATCAAGACCTGGTCGCGCCGTTCGATGATCCTGCCGGAAATGGTGGGTCTGACGATCGCCGTCCATAACGGTCGCCAGCACGTTCCGGTGATCGTCAACGAGAACATGGTGGGCCACAAGCTTGGAGAGTTTGCGCCGACGCGCACCTTCAAGGGCCACTCCGGCGACAAGAAGGCAGGGAAGTAATCATGCAAGCACGCGCAATTCTGCGTACGGCGAGGATCTCGCCGCAGAAGGCCCGCCTCGTGGCGGACCAGGTTCGTGGCATGCAGGTCGGCCGCGCCGACCAGCTGCTCACGTTCAGCCCGAAGAAGGCGGCCGGCATGATCCGCAAGGTGCTGCTGTCCGCGGTGTCGAACGCCGAGAACAACCTCGGAGCCGACGTCGACGAGCTGAAGGTCACCACCATCTGCGTCGACGAAGGTCCGCAGCTGAAGCGGCTGCACGCCCGCGCCAAGGGCCGCGGCAACCGCATCATCAAGCGCACGAGCCATATCACCGTCATTGTCGGCGACGGCCGCGCGGACTGAGGATCGAAAAATGGGTCATAAAGTCAATCCCGTTGGTATTCGTCTCGGCATCTCCCGCGACTGGAATTCGAAGTGGTTCGCGAACCGCAAGGATTTCGCCGGCTACCTCGAAGCCGACCTGCGCGTCCGCGAATACCTGAAGAGCCGCCTGAGCCAGGCTGGCATCAGCAAGATCCAGATCGAGCGTCCGGCCAAGACCGCGCGCCTGACGATCTACACCGCACGTCCCGGCGTCGTCATCGGCAAGAAGGGTGAGGACATCGAGAAGCTGCGCAAGGACGTCTCGGACATCATGGGCGTGCCGACGCACGTCAATGTCGCCGAAATCCGCAAGCCGGAACTGGACGCGCAGCTGGTCGCCGAATCGATCACGCAGCAGCTCGAGCGCCGCATCATGTTCCGCCGCGCGATGAAGCGCGCAGTGCAGAACGCGCTCCGCCTCGGCGCCCTCGGCGTGAAGGTGAGCGTCGCGGGCCGCTTGAACGGCGCGGAAATCGCGCGTTCGGAGTGGTATCGCGAGGGTCGCGTGCCGCTGCATACGCTGCGCGCCGACATCGACTACGGCTTCGCCGAAGCCAAGACCACCTACGGCATCATCGGTGTCAAGGTGTGGATCTATCGCGGCGATGTCTTTGATCTCCATGCGCCACCGGCCGAAGCGAAGGCCGAGCGCTCGCAGGCCAAGTAAGGAGTAGGAAGCCATGCTGCAACCTGCACGCACCAAATTCCGCAAGGCGCACAAGGGGCGTAACAACGGCCTCGCGTTCGTCGCCAACAAGGTGAGCTTCGGCGAGTACGGCCTGAAGGCCGTCGAACACGGCCAGCTGACCGCACGTCAGATCGAAGCGGCGCGCCGCACGATCTCGCGCTTCGTCAAGCGCGGCGGCAAGCTGTGGATCCGCGTGTTCCCCGACAAGCCGATCAGCAAGAAGCCGATCGAAGTCCGCATGGGTAACGGCAAGGGCAACGTCGAATACTACGTCGCCCAGATCCAGCCCGGCCGGATGATCTACGAGATGGAAGGCGTTTCCGAGGCGCAGGCCCGCGAAGCGATGGCCCTTGCCGCCGCCAAGCTTTCCGTCAAGACCATGTTCGTTACCCGCTCGGTGCTGTGATGAATGCCAGTGAACTTCGTAGCAAGTCGATCTCCGAGCTGAAGGAACAGCTGCTCGGCCTGCGCCAGGAGCAGTTCAACCTGCGCATGCAGCGCAGCCAGGGCCAGCAGACCCAGCTTCACCAGATCAAGCGTGTACGCCGCGATGTCGCACGCGTGAAGACCGTCATCGCCGAGATCGAGCGCAAAGGTTAAGCCATGAGCGAGCAGCAGACAGAAACCACGAAGAAGGCCCGGCCGCTGGTCGGCGTCGTGGTCAGCGACAAGATGCAGAAGACCGTGACCGTGCTGGTCGAGCGCCAGATCCGCCATGGCGTCTACGGCAAGTTCATCCGTCGTTCCACCAAGTTCCATGCGCACGACGAGCTCGGCGCGCGTGAGGGCGACACGGTGACGATCACTTCCTGCCGTCCGATCTCCAAGACCAAGAGCTACACGGTCACCGAGATCGTGCGTCGCGCCGGCGAGTAAGGGGATAGCGCCATGATCCAGATGCAGAGCACGCTCGCCGCGGCCGACAACAGCGGCGCCAAGGAACTGATGTGCATCAAGGTGCTCGGCGGCTCCAAGCGCCGTTACGCCAACATCGGTGACGTGATCAAGGTCTCCGTCCGCGACGCGATTCCGCGCGGCAAGGTCAAGAAGGGCGAGGTCTACGACGCCGTGGTTGTGCGCACCCGCAAGGGCGTCCGCCGCGCCGATGGCTCGCTGGTACGCTTCGACGGAAACGCTGCGGTGTTGTTGAACAACAAACTTGAGCCGATTGGCACTCGTATCTTTGGACCGGTCACGCGCGAACTGCGCTCCGAGCGGTTCATGAAGATCGTGTCGCTGGCTCCCGAAGTGCTTTGAGGATTCAGTTATGAAGCGCATCCGCAAGGGCGATCAGGTCGTCGTGATCGCAGGCAAGGACAAGGGCCGCAAGGGCTCGGTGACGCGCGTGACCACCGAGGGCCGCGTGTTTGTCGAGAATGTGAACGTGGTCAAGCGTCACACGAAGGCGAATCCGCAGGCCAACCAGCCTGGCGGCATCGTCGAGCGCGAGGCGTCGATCGACGCCTCCAACGTGATGCTGCTGAATCCGAAGACCCAGAAGGGTGACAAGGTCGGGTTCAAGACCGTCAAGAACGACGCCGGTGTGGAGCACAAGGTCCGCGTGTACCGCTCCACTGGCGAAGTCATCGATATTGTTTGAGGTATAGACCCGTGACCGCGAGACTCGATACGTTCTACCGCGAATCCGTCGTGCCGGCGCTGACGAAGAAGTTCGCCTACGCCAACCCGATGCAGGTTCCGCGCCTGGTCAAGATCACGCTCAACATGGGCGTGGGCGAGGCCGTCGGCAACAAGAAGATCCTGGAAAATGCCGTCGACGACATGACCAAGATCTCCGGTCAGAAGCCGATCACCACGCTGGCCAAGAAGTCCATCGCGACCTTCAAGATCCGCGACGGCTGGCCGATCGGCTGCAAGGTCACGCTGCGCCGCAAGCACATGTTCGAGTTCCTCGATCGCCTGGTGAACGTCGCTCTGCCGCGCGTTCGCGACTTCCGTGGCCAGTCCGGCCGCGCGTTCGACGGTCGCGGCAACTACAACTTCGGTGTCAAGGAACAGATCATCTTCCCGGAAATCGACTTCGACCAGGTCGACGCGCTCCGCGGCATGGACATCTGCATCACCACCACGGCGAAGACCGACGCGGAGGCGAAAGCCCTGCTCGAGGCCTTCGGCTTCCCCTTCCGCAACTGATCCCACGCGAACCCAGGAGAGATTCCATGGCGAAGACTTCGATGGTGAATCGCGAGATCAAGCGCGAGAAGCTGGCCAAGCGCTACGGCGCCAAGCGCATCGAACTGAAGGCAGTCATTTCCAGTCTGACCGCCTCCTACGAAGAAAAGATGGAAGCGCAGGCCAAGCTGCAGAAGCTGCCGCGCGACTCCAGCCCCAGCCGTCAGCGCAACCGCTGCGCCCTGTCCGGCCGTCCTCGCGGCTACTACCGCAAGTTTGGTCTCGGCCGCAACAAGCTGCGTGAAGCAACCATGCGTGGCGACGTCCCTGGCCTGCGCAAGGCCAGCTGGTAAGCACCCTAAAGAATCAGGTAATCGTCATGAGCATGACCGATCCAATTGCCGACATGTTGACGCGCATCCGCAATGCGCAGGCCATGGGCAAGCAGAATGTGCAGATGCCAGCCTCGCGGGTGAAGCTCGCGATCGCTGAACTGCTGAAAGCAGAAGGCTACGTCAAAGACGTGGCGACCGCCGAGACCGGCCCGGGCAAGAAGGTCCTGAGCGTCAAGCTCAAGTACTTCCAGGGCAAGCCGGTTATCGAGAAGCTGGAACGCGTGAGCCGTCCTGGCCTGCGCAAGTACCGCGGCAACGATGCCCTGCCGAGCGTGCTCGGTGGCCTGGGCATCGCCATCGTGTCGACGTCGAAGGGCCTGATGACCGACGCCAAGGCGCGTTCGGAAGGTCTCGGCGGCGAAGTCCTCTGCCTGGTCGCCTAAGCGGGAGTAAGCACCATGTCTCGAGTTGCGAAAAAGCCGATCGCGCTGCCGAAGGGCGTCGAAATGACGACCGCGGCGGGCTCGATCGCAATCAAGGGCCCGAAGGGCACGCTGTCCGTGGCCCAGCCGGCCGGCGTCAGCGTCTCGATCGAAGGCGCCAATGTTTCGATCCAGCCGGCCAGCCTGGCGAATGACGCGATGGCGGGCACGCTGCGCGCGTTGCTGGCGAACTGCGTCACCGGTGTGGCCACGGGCTACGAGCGCAAGCTGGAACTGGTCGGCGTCGGTTACCGCGCCGCGATGGCCGGCAGCGACCTGAACCTGACGCTCGGGTTTTCGCACCCGGTGCTGTTCAAGGTTCCGGAGGGCGTGACCGTCTCCACGCCGTCGCAGACGGAAATCCTGATAAAGGGCGCCGACAAGCAGGCGGTCGGTCAGGTTGCCGCCAAGATTCGCGCGTTCCGTCCGCCCGAACCCTACAAGGGCAAGGGTGTGCGCTACAGCGGCGAAAAGATCACGCTGAAGGAAGCGAAGAAGGCCTAAGGCCCTTCCCGCCCTTTCACAAAGCAAGGACATCGATAGTCATGGCGAAAGTGGACAAGAAAGAAGCGCGACTGCGCCGAGCGCAGTCGACACGGCATCGGATTCGGGAACTGCAGGTTCCGCGGCTGACCGTCTACCGCACGGGGCAGCACATCTATGCCCAGGTGTTCGCGGCTGGCGGCTTTGGTGTGGTCGCTGCGGCGTCCACCGTCCAGAAGGACGTGCGCGAAGGCCTCACCGGCACCAAGAACAAGTCTGCGGCGTCCGCCGTGGGCCGTGCGATCGCGAAGCTGGCGCTCGCCGCCGGCGTCGATCGCGTCGCCTTCGACCGTTCCGGCTTCAAGTATCACGGGCGGATCCAGGCTCTGGCCGATGCCGCCCGCGAGGGTGGTCTCCAGTTCTGAGGTCGGCCCCGCCGCACCCTCGTCCATATTCAGGTGAGTAGCATGGCAAACGATAACGACAGCAGCGATGGCCTGCTGGAAAAGCTGGTAGCGGTCAACCGCGTGGCCAAGGTCGTCAAGGGTGGCCGTCAGTTCGGTTTCACCGCGCTGACCGTGGTCGGCGATGGCAACGGTCGCGTAGGCATCGGTTACGGCAAGGCGCGTGAAGTGCCGGCCGCGATCTCCAAGGCGATGGATCGCGCGCGTCGCAACATGGTCAAGGTGAGCCTGAACAACGGTACTCTCTGGTATGCGACGCAGGGTGCCCACGGTGCTGCCAAGGTGTACATGCAGCCCGCCTCCGAAGGTACTGGCGTGATCGCCGGCGGTGCCATGCGCGCCGTGTTCGAGGTGGTCGGCATCCAGAACGTGCTGGCCAAGGCCTTCGGCTCGCGCAACCCGATCAACCTGGTCCGCGCAACGGTCAAGGGTCTGGCTCGTATGGCGGCGCCGGGCGACTACGCGGCCAAGCGCGGCAAGCGTCTCGAAGAACTGACGGGGAAGTCCAATGAGCAGCGATAACGCCAGCGCTACTGTGCGCGTCAAGCTCGTCCGCAGCCCGAACAGCACGCCGGCCAACCACCGCCTGTGCGTCAAGGCCCTCGGCCTGAAGCGCATGCATCAGGTCGTGGAGCTGAAGGACAGCCCGAGCGTTCGTGGCCTGATCAACAAGGTCAACTATCTGGTCCGTGTCGAAGGCTGAGCCTGACGACCGAGTGGGAGTAGCATCGTGAGACTGAATACGATCAAGCCGGCCGAGGGCAGCAAGAAGGAAGCCCGTCGCGTCGGTCGTGGCATTGGCTCGACCCTGGGCAAGACCTGCGGCCGCGGCCACAAGGGTTCGTACGCGCGCACCGGCAAGGGCAAGATCAAGCCGGGCTTCGAAGGCGGCCAGATGCCGCTGCAGCGCCGCCTCCCGAAAGTGGGTTTCCGTTCCAAGATCAAGGCGTCCGTTGGTGAGGTCTTCCTCTACCAGTTGGCCCAGGTCAAGGGCGACGTGATCGACTTGGCCGCGCTGAAGGCTGCGGACTTGGTGGGCGTTGACATCAAGCGAGTCAAGCTGGTCAAGCAGGGCGACGTCGGTCGCGCGCTGACCGTGCGTGGCATCGGCTGCACCGAAGGTGCCAAGGCAGCGATCCTCGCCGCCGGCGGATCGGTGGAGTAAAGCCCCTTGGCCAACGCGTCGACCAGTGCGGGTAACGCGCTCGGCAAGCTCGGTCACCTGTCCGAGCTGCGCCAGCGTCTGCTGTTCGTCTTGGGTGCGCTGATCGTCTTCCGCGCCGGCAGCTTCATCCCGGTGCCCGGGGTCAATCCGGAAGCGATGCTGCAGCTGATGGAATCTCAGCGCGGCACGATCATCGACGTGTTCAACATGTTTTCGGGTGGCGCCCTTGAGCGCTTCTCGATCCTCGCGCTCGGCGTCATGCCGTACATCTCGGCATCGATCGTGGTGCAGATCCTTGGCACCGCCTTGCCCTCGCTGCAGGCTTTGAAAAAGGAAGGCGAGGCGGGTCGTCGCACGCTGACCAAGTACACCCGCTGGGGAACCTTGGGACTGTCGATCTTCCAGGGTTTCGGTGTGGCTTACGCGCTGCAGCAGCAGGGCGGTAGCGTGGTGATCTCGCCGGGTATCGGCTTCCTCGTGACTGCGGTGATCAGCCTGACGGCTGGAACGATGTACCTGATGTGGCTGGGCGAACAGGTCACTGAACGCGGTATCGGCAACGGTATCTCGATCCTGATCTTCGCCGGTATTGTCGCGGGCTTCCCGGGGGCGATCGCCACCACGCTGGAACTCGCCAGCACCGGTCAGTTGCAGTTCCTGTCGATCATCCTGGTGCTCGCCATCGTGGTCGTGGTGACGGCCTTCGTGGTGTTCATGGAACGCGCCCAGCGGCGCATCACCGTGAACTACGCGCGGCGCATGTCCGGTCGCCAGGCGTACCAGAACCAGTCGTCGCACCTGCCGCTCAAGCTCAACATGTCGGGCGTGATCCCGCCGATTTTTGCCTCAAGCCTGATCCTGTTCCCGGCCACCGCCGCGACCTGGTTCGGCACCGGTGAGGGTACTCGCTGGCTGCAGCGCTTGGCGGCGATGCTCGGTCCGGAACAGCCGCTGCACATGTTGCTGTACGACGGTCTGATCTTCTTCTTCGCCTTCTTCTATACCGCGCTGGTGTTCAACGCGCAGGAGACTGCCGACAACCTGAAGAAGTCAGGTGCGCTGATCCCCGGCATCCGCCCGGGCAAGGCGACGGCGGACTACATCGACGGTGTGCTGACCCGTTTGACGGCCGTTGGCGCGCTGTACCTGGTCGCAGTCTGCCTGCTGCCGGAATTCATGCGCATCTACTTCGATGTGCCGTTCTATTTCGGCGGCACTTCGTTGCTGATCGTGGTCGTGGTGGTGATGGACTTCATGGCGCAGATCCAGGCGCACCTGATGTCGCACCAGTACGACAGCCTTTTGAAGAAGGCGAACCTGAAGAATGTCGGGCGTGGTGGCTTGCTGAAGTAAAGCTGTCCGGTTCGCCTGGAACTGAAGACGTTTGCGCAAAACGGTATGGAACCTGCTACTATAGGCGGTTCCACCAGTCGCGCTCTTGGAGTGGAGAGTACTCATGGCACGTATCGCGGGTGTCAACATCCCGGTCAACAAGCATGCGTGGATCGGCTTGACCAGCATCTACGGCGTCGGTCGCAGCAGCGCGCGCAAGATCTGCGCTTCCGCTGGTGTGGAGCCGACCACCAAGGTCAAGAGCCTCACCGAGGCTGAGGTCGAGCGCCTGCGTGCCGAAGTCGGCAAGTTCACGGTCGAAGGTGACCTCCGTCGCGAAGTCGCGATGAGCGTCAAGCGCCTGATCGACCTGGGCTGCTACCGCGGCCTGCGTCACCGCAAGGGCCTGCCGATCCGCGGTCAGCGCACGCGTACCAATGCGCGCACCCGCAAGGGCCCGCGCAAGCAGATCAAGAAGTAAGCACTTAATTCCGGAATCAGAAAATGAGCAAGGCGGCTGCCGCGGCCGGTAAGGCCAAGAAGAAGATCAAGCGTTCCGTCTCCGACGGCATCGCGCATGTCCAGGCTTCGTTCAACAACACGGTGATCACGATCACCGATCGCCAGGGCAATGCACTGAGCTGGGCGACCTCGGGTGGCGCTGGCTTCCGCGGCTCGCGCAAGAGCACGCCCTTCGCTGCGCAGGTCGCGGCTGAGAAAGCCGGGCGCGTCGCGCTGGAATACGGCGTCAAGGCGCTGGAAGTGCGTATCAAGGGCCCCGGCCCGGGCCGCGAGTCAGCCGTGCGCGCGCTCAATGCGCTCGGCCTCAAGGTCACCAACATTCTGGACGTCACGCCGATTCCGCATAACGGCTGCCGTCCGCCGAAGCGCCGTCGCGTGTAATCAAGGAGGATTGACGTCATGGCACGCTATATTGGTCCCACTTGCAAGCTCGCCCGTCGCGAAGGAACGGATCTGTTCCTGAAGAGCCCGGCGCGCCCGATCGACAAAAAGTGCAAGATCGAGCAGAAGCCCGGTCAGCACGGCGCGGCGAAGAAGGCGAAGAACTCCGACTACTCGCTGCAGCTGCGCGAGAAGCAGAAGGTCAAGCGTATGTACGGCGTGCTCGAGCGCCAGTTCCGCCGCTATTACGCGGAGGCCAGCCGCCGCCGTGGTGCGACCGGCGAGAACCTGCTGCAGATCCTCGAGTCGCGTCTGGACAACATCGTGTATCGCATGGGCTTCGCGGTGACGCGCGCCCAGGGTCGCCAGCTGGTGGCCCATCGCGCGATCAAGGTCAATGGCCGCATCGTCAACCTGCCGTCCTACCAGGTCAAGGTGGGCGACGTGGTGGCGCTGGCCGACCGCGCGAAGGACCAGCTGCGCGTGAAGGAAGCGCTGACGCTGAGCCAGGAAATGGACCTGGCGCCGAACTGGGTGGAACTCGATTCCGCCAAGTCGCAGGGCGTGTTCAAGCAGCTTCCGGATCGCAGCGATCTGTCCGCCGACATCAATGAGAATTTGATCGTCGAGCTCTACTCCAAGTAATTCCAGGAAGGTTTGACATGACGTCTGCAACCAGCTTGCTGCGTCCCCATAATCTGGTGGTCGAGAATGCCGGCGAACGGCGCGCGCGAGTCGTGCTCGAGCCGCTGGAGCGGGGATTCGGCCACACCTTGGGCAACGCGCTGCGTCGTGTGCTGCTGTCGTCGATTCCGGGTGCTGCCATCACCGAAGTCGAGATCGATGGCGTGCTGCACGAGTACAGCACCATCGAGGGTGTGCAGGAGGATGTCGTCGAGATCCTGCTCAACCTCAAGGATGTCGCGGTTCGCCTGCACAATGTCGAGCAGACCACGGTTCACCTGTCCCGCAAGGGACGTGGCCCCGTGACTGCCGGCGACATCACCACCGACCACAACGTCGAGATCGTCAATCCGGATCTGCTGATCTGCACGCTGACCAAGGACGTCTCGTTGTCGATGCGCCTGAAGATTGCGCGCGGCGTCGGCTACGAGGCTGCCAGCAGCCGTCGCATGCCGGAAGACGAGGCGCGCCCGATCGGTCGTCTCCAGATCGACGCGACCTACTCGCCGATTCGCCGGGTTGCCTACGCGGTCGAGAGCGCGCGCGTCGAGCAGCGCACCGACCTCGACAAGCTGGTGCTGGACGTCGAGACCGATGGCACTGTGGATGCTGTCGACGCGGTCAAGCAGGCTGCGGGAATCCTGGTCGATCAGCTCGGCGCCTTCGTCGATGTGAGTCGTCGTACCGAGGAGCGCCCGGTGGCCGGTCGCGCCGAGGTGGATCCGATCCTGCTGCGTCCGATCGACGATCTGGAGCTGACTGTTCGCTCGGCCAACTGCCTGAAGGCGGAGAGCATCTACTACATCGGTGATCTGATCCAGCGCACCGAAGTGGAGCTGCTCAAGACCCCGAATCTCGGCAAGAAGTCGCTCACCGAAATCAAGGATGTGCTCGCCGCGCGCGGTTTGTCGCTCGGCATGAAGCTCGAGAACTGGCCGCCGCCGGGCCTGGCTACCAGCGGCTTTGGCGGTTGATAAGGAGAATCTGCCATGCGTCATCGTAATTCCGGCCGCGCGTTCGCGCGCACCAGCTCGCACCGCCAGGCCATGTTCCGCAACATGACCAACGCGCTGTTTCAGCACGAGCTGATCAAGACCACGCTGCCCAAGGCGAAGGAACTGCGCAAGTTCGCCGAGCCGCTGCTGACCCTGGCCAAGGTCGAGGGCGTCAGCAATCGCCGCCTGGCGTTCAGCCGCCTGCGTGACAAGGCGATCGTCGGCAAGCTGTTCGTTGAACTCGGCCCGCGCTATCGCTCGCGTCCCGGCGGCTACCTGCGCATCCTGAAGTGCGGCTTCCGCGCCGGCGACAATGCGCCGATGGCGTATGTCGAACTGGTGGATCGCCCGCAAAAGGCTGCCGCGGAAGCTGCCGTCGAAGCCTGAGCCGGTTCGACTGTCGTGGATTGAAAAGGCCGCCTCCGGGCGGCCTTTTTGCGTTGCAGCATTCGACGTCTTTCGGGTTACACTCGAACGCTCGTCGGTGTCGACCGGCGCTGGTATGCGAAACCAATCGCGTTTCCGGTGGTCCGAGTCAGGTCAATCGACTGCGAGGAAACTGCAATGCTCGGACTGGACAAATTCAACGCGCGGCAGATCTATGGCGCACTGACGCTGGTGTGCGTTGCGCTGCTTGGCTATGCGTTTTATGCCGAGCACGTGCTTGGGCTGGTGCCCTGTCCGCTTTGCATGTTCCAGCGCGCGGCGGTGATTGCTTTTGCGGTGGTTTGCCTGCTGGGCGCGCTGCATGGGCCCCGCGGCTGGGGAATTCGCGTCTATGCAGGGCTCGGGATCGTCGTGACCGGGCTTGGCGCGGCCATCGCGGGCCGGCATGTCTGGTTGCAGTCGCTGCCCAAGGACCAGTTGCCGTCGTGCGCGCCGCCGATGGATTACATGTGGAACAACCTGCCCTTCGGCAACATGCTGAAGACCGTGATGATGACCTCGGGGGAATGCGCCAACATCGATTGGACCCTCCTGGGCTTCAGCATGCCGGCCTGGACGTTCGCATTTTTCGTATTGATGGCCGTGGCCATGATCGTGCTGGTGCTGTTTCCGCCAGTGCGTGGAACCGCGGCGCGCTGAGGCGCGCCAAACCAGGGGTCGAACCGTGCTGAGGAAGGAAAGGGTGCTCACCGCCATTCGCGAAATTGAAAACTGGTCGCCGGCGTCCTGGGCGCAGTATCCGGCCTTGCAGCAGCCGACCTACGAAGACGCCGCCGCGCTGAGCGCGCAATTGCGCGAACTGCGGCAGTTGCCGCCACTGGTCACCTCCTGGGAAATCCTGCAACTCAAGCAGGAACTGGCCGACGCCTCTGAAGGGCGTCGCTTCCTGCTCCAGGGCGGCGATTGCGCCGAGAACTTCAGCGACTGCAGCAGTCCGCACATCGCCAACCGGCTGAAGGTGCTGCTGCAGATGTCGCTGGTGCTGGTCCACGGCCTGAAGCAGCCGATCGTGCGCGTGGGGCGCTTCGCCGGGCAGTATGCCAAGCCGCGTTCTGCTGATATGGAGACCAAGGACGGAGTGACGCTGCCGAGCTACCGCGGCGACCTGGTCAATGGTCCGGAGTTCACACCCGAGGCGCGTCGTCCGGATCCGCAGCGCATGGTCGAGGGGCATTCGCGCTCGGCGCTGACGATGAACTTCGTACGCGCGCTGATCGATGGCGGATTCGCCGACCTGCACCACCCCGAATATTGGAACCTCGACTGGGTCCAGCATTCGCCCTTCGAGCGCGAGTACCGCGACATGGTGCGCTCGATCGGCGATGCCGTGCGCTTCATGGAGAGCGTCGGCGGGGCGCCGATCGGCAGCCTGCGCCGGGTCGATTTCTACACCTCGCACGAAGCCCTGCTGCTGCACTACGAAGAGGCGCTGACGCGGCAGGTGCCGCGCCAGTGGGGCTGGTTCAACCTCTCGACGCACTATCCGTGGATCGGCATGCGCACCGCCGCATTGGATGGCGCGCACGTCGAGTACTTCCGCGGCATCCGCAACCCGATCGGCGTCAAGATTGGCCCGTCGGTGACCGGTGACCAGTTGCTGCGCCTGATCGACCGCCTGAATCCGGAGAACGAGGCCGGTCGCCTGACGCTGATCCATCGCCTCGGTGCCAACAAGATTGCCGAGCACCTTCCGCGCCTGATCGAAGCGGTGCGCAGCAACGGCAAGCGCGTGCTGTGGTGTTGCGATCCGATGCACGGCAACACCGAGGCCACCGCGAACGGCTACAAGACCCGGCGCTTCGAGAACATCCGCTCGGAACTGGAACAGGCTTTCGACATTCACGCAGCCTGCGGCTCGCGCCTGGGCGGCGCACATCTGGAACTGACCGGCGAGAATGTCACCGAGTGCCTGGGCGGCGCGCGTGACCTGACCGAGGTCGATCTGGAACGCGCCTACCACTCGACCGTCGATCCGCGCCTGAACTACGAGCAGGCGATCGAAATGGCCATGCTGATCGTGCGCAAGCAAGGCGCGCGCGTGGCAGAAGCAGTGAGTGGTGAGTACGCGAGAAGAGTGGCAGAAGCCCGCGAGAGCGTGGCTTCACGCCACTTACCATTGAGCGCCGCGAAGCGGCGCGGACCACTCACCGGACGCTGCGGCGCAGCCGCAGCGTTCAATCCATGAAGTAGCCGCCGTTGACCGGCAGGTTGGCGCCAGTGATGAAACCGGACTCTTCGGCAGTCAGGAAGTCGACGGCGCGCGCGATGTCGGAGGGTTCGCCGAGGCGGCCGACCGGGATCTTGGCGATGATCTCGTTGCGGATCGGCTCGGGGATCTGCATGACCATTGCCGTCTTGCAGTAGCCGGGCGACACCGAGTTGACAGTCACGCCCTTGCGCGCCACTTCGCGCGCCAGCGCCATGGTGAAGCCGTGCATGCCGGCCTTGGCCGCCGAGTAGTTGGTCTGCCCGAACTGACCGGTCTGGCCATTGACCGAGCTGATGTTGACGATGCGGCCGAAGCCGCGCTCGCACATGCCGTCGACGAACTGGCGCGAGAGGTTGAACACGCCGTCCAAATTCACCCGGATCACGTCCGACCACTGCTTGGCGTCCATCTTGCGCAGCGTGGTGTCGCGCGTGATGCCGGCGGCGTTGACCAGGATGTCGACTGGGCCATGGTGCTGCTGCACGCGCTCGGCGAATTCGGCGCAATGGTCGAAGTCGGCCACGTTCAGCGCTTCGAAGCGGATATGGCCGTTGAATTCGGACACCGACTCGCGGAAGGCGTCGATGCGCTCCGGGCGCGCGTCGAGGTCGGCGGCGACCACCTTTCGGCCGGATCGCGCCAGGTGGCGGCAGATTTCGGTACCCAGGCCGCCAATGCCACCGGTGACCACGGCCAGACGTTCGTGCTTTGCGGACATGGGATCATTCCTTGATTGCTGCAATGCAGCACGGGCGCGATCTTAGGACTGCGCTCCTGCAGCGTCAATGCAACCAACGTGAAATACGCTGCACGCCCATACCCGTGAAACGCAGAGACGCAGAGGACGCAGAGAGAAGCGGTTGAACGTCTCGAACCGTAGCCCGGCCGGCGGTCACTTTGCGCTTCTCTGCGTTCTCTGCGTCTCCGCGTTGAACAAGGGCCCGGCACAGCCGTATAGCCGTCTGTTATGTGCGCAGTTGGCAAAGCGCAGGTATGATCCGCGGCCTTTTGTTGTATCGCCCTGACTTAGGACCCGTCGATGAGCGCTTACCTGTTCACCTCCGAATCCGTTTCCGAAGGCCACCCGGACAAACTGGCCGACCAGATCTCCGACGCCGTTCTCGACGCCATCCTGGCGCAGGACACTTCGGCGCGCGTCGCCTGCGAGACCATGGTCAAGACCGGTGTCGCCATTGTTGCGGGCGAGATCACGACGAGCGCGTGGGTGGACCTCGAAGCGCTGGTGCGCAAGGTGATCGTCGACGTGGGTTATGACTCGTCGGTGGTCGGTTTCGACGGCGCGACCTGCGGCGTGCTCAACCTGATCGGCAAGCAGAGCCCGGACATCGCCCAGGGCGTGGATCGCAAGAGCCCGGAAGAGCAGGGCGCGGGCGACCAGGGCCTGATGTTCGGCTATGCCTGCGACGAAGCCCCGGAGTTCATGCCGGCGCCGATCTACTACAGCCACCGCCTGGTGGAGCAGCAGAGCAAGGTGCGCAAGAAGAAGAACTCGCCGCTGTCCTGGCTGCGCCCGGACGCCAAGAGCCAGGTCACCATGCGCTATGAGAATGGCGACATCACCAGCGTCGATGCCGTGGTGCTCTCCACCCAGCACGATCCGGACGTGAAGCACAAGGATCTGAAAGAGGCGGTGATGGAGCACATCATCAAGCCCGTGATCCCGGCCAAGTGGATCGGCAAGCACACCAAGTTCCACATCAACCCGACCGGCAAGTTCGTCATCGGCGGCCCGGTGGGCGACTGCGGCCTGACCGGCCGCAAGATCATCGTCGACACCTACGGCGGCATGGCGCGCCATGGCGGCGGCGCTTTCTCCGGCAAGGATCCGTCCAAGGTCGATCGTTCGGCGGCTTACGCCTGTCGCTACGTGGCCAAGAACATCGTTGCCGCGGGCCTCGCCACCAAGTGCGAGATCCAGGTGTCCTACGCGATCGGCGTGGCCGAGCCGACCTCGATCTCGGTGACCACCTTCGGCACCGGCAAGATCGCTGACGCGGAGATCGAGAAGCTGATCCGCGCGCACTTCGACCTGCGTCCCTACGGCATCGTCAAGATGCTCGACCTGATCCACCCGATGTACCAGCCGACCGCGGCCTACGGCCACTTCGGCCGCAAGCCTTACGAAATCAAGGGTGCGGACGGCAAGAGCTACACTGCCTTCTCGTGGGAGAAGACCGACAAGGCCGATGCGCTGCGCGAAGCCGCGGGCCTGGCGAAGAAGAAGCGCTGATCCCGGCGCGCGTCACCGGTGCACAGCATAAGGCCCGCGAAAGCGGGCCTTATGCGCTTCAGTGGGAGCGTGGCTTCAGCTGCCTTTGGGCTTCTCGCCGCAGTAGTCCTGCAGGATCTTCTGGGTATCGGCGATCTGCGCGTCGCGCTCGGCGCGGGTGAGTTCCCGTTGCTTGCCGCCTTCCTCGATTATCAGCGGATTGTCGCTCTGCAGCATCTTCAGGTTTTCGCTGTGCGCCTTGCAGCCGGCGCGACGCTGGGCATTGATCTCCGCGCGTTCCTCGTCGGTCAGCGGCTTCGGGTTGACGGCCTGCTGGGCCTGGGCGGCGAATGCGCTGAGTGCAAGGACCAGCGCAAGGGACAGACGATGGTTCACGGGTTTCCTCCTCGGGACGTGTCGCGGCCGCATCGCTGCCGCTGGCGCGATCTTAGCCCAGTCGACGCCTTCTTCGCAGATCGCCGTGGTCCGCGCAGCACAGGGTTGCGATCTCCGTTCAGTCCGCAAGAATGCGCGGGCCATGGTGGTACTTTCGGTCGGATGCGCGCGTTCGGCGATGCGGGCATCCTTCGTCGAATTCCTGCAGGAGCCGCGCATGAGCACCCCCACGGCAACACGCCGCCACGCACTCGTCACCGGATCCACCAGCGGCATAGGCCTGGCCATCGCGCGCGCCTTTGCTGGAGCCGGCATGCAGGTGACCCTCAATGGATTCGGCGAACCCGACGCGATTGAATCCGCTCGCCGCGACATCGAGGCCGATTTTGGTGTGACCGCGCGCTACTGCGGCGCCGACATGCGCGATGGCGCAGCGATTGCGACGATGGTGCAGGAAGCCAGCGGGGCGCTCGGCAGCGTCGACGTGCTGGTCAACAACGCAGGGATCCAGTTCGTCTCGCCGGTCGAGGATTTTCCGCTCGACAAATGGGACCAGATCATCGCGATCAACCTGTCGGCAGCCTTCCACGCGACGCGTGCGGTGGTGCCGCAGATGAAGGCGCGCCGCTGGGGCCGGATCATCAACACCGCCAGCGCGCACGCGCTGGTTGCCTCGCCGTTCAAGAGCGCCTATGTGGCGGCCAAGCACGGCATTGCCGGGTTCACCAAGTCGGTCGCCCTGGAACTGGCGACCTTCGGCATCACCATCAATTCGATCTGCCCGGGCTACGTGTGGACCCCGCTGGTCGAGAAACAGATCCCGGACACCATGAAGGCGCGCGGGTTGACCGAGGAACAGGTCAAGCGCGACGTGATGCTCGCCGCGCAGCCGACCAAGGAATTCGTCACCGTCGAACAGGTCGCCGCGCTGGCCCTGTTCTTGTGTAGCGACGCGGCCTCGCAGATCACCGGCAGCAACATCGCGATGGATGGCGGCTGGACCGCGCAGTAACGCCCTGTTGGCTGGAGACGTTCAGCGCAGAGTCGCAGAGGACGCAAAGAAAGGCAGAAGCGAAGGTCCAACGATGGATTGCCTGTCGTAGTCCTGAAGCGAAGCCACAGCCGGAAACGAAGCCACAACCAGGAGCTCTGCTGCTGCTGACGCTTCGCACTCGATTTCAACCGAGCAAATCGATCAAAATGCTTGCCACGAAGACCAGGCAGGAAGCCGGGTCGAAGGGAAAATGGGGTCCCCTGTGGAGCGCCGAGGAGCGGAGCGGCTTGCAGGGGAAAGCGAGCATGTTCGAGCACAGGGATGTGCGAGTTGCGCAGCGGCCTGCAAGGCGCGAGCACCGCAGGGAACCCCGTGTGCACGACGCACACGGGGCGCGGACGCGGGGTGCCCTCTTTCTTGGTCACCTTCTTTCTGGGCAAGCAGAAAGAAGTGACTCGGCCGCCAGGCCGAAACGCTCTTGCTCTTGATCTTGAGGGTCCTCTGCGACGCGCGGCCCTCAGATCCGGGCGGCCGCCCGCAGCTCGGCCTGCACGCGGTCGAAGCGCGCGGCGACGGATTCGGCGGGCGCGGCGTCGGCGTTGCTGACCAGCCAGATCGCCAGCGTTGCCAGGGCCACGCCGGGGACCATCTCGTACAGGCCGAACCAGCCGTACTGCTTCCACACCAGCACGGTGGCAGCGCCGGTCAGCATGCCGGCGAGTGCGCCGTTGCGGGTCATGCGGCGCCAGTACAGCGAGATCACAACCACCGGGCCGAAGGCGGCACCGAAACCGGCCCAGGCGTAGGAAACCAGGTCGAGCACCCGGTTGCCGGGGTTCCACGCCAGCGCGATGGCGAGCAGGGCAATCGCCAGCAGCGCCGCCCGCCCGACCCAGATCAGCTCGCGCTGGCTCGCTTGCTTGCGCAGGAAGGCCTTGTAGAAGTCCTCCGTGATCGCGCTGGAGCACACCAGCAACTGGCAGGACAGGGTGCTCATGATGGCCGCGAGCACGGCCGACAGCAGCACACCCGCGATCCACGGGTTGAACAACTGCTGCGCCAGCAGGATGAACACCCGTTCGGGATTTTCGTTCACTGCCGTGGCCAGTTCCGGATGCGCGCCATAGAAGGCGTTGGCGTAGAAGCCCGTCGCCACCGCGCCCGCGAGGCAGAGCACCATCCAGCTCATGCCGATGCGCCGCGCCGGGCGGATCGCGGCCAGCGATTCGGCCGCCATGAAGCGCGCCAGGATGTGCGGCTGGCCCACATAGCCCAGGCCCCAGGCCATCAGCGAGACGATCCCGACGAAACTGGTGCCGGTGAACCAGTCGGCGCGCTCCGGGTGCGCCGCTGCGATCGCGCTGAATGCGGCAACCGGCCCGCCGCCGCCGGCGATCAGCATCAGCGGCACCACGATCAGAGCCAGGATCATCAGCGTGGCCTGCACCGCATCGGTCCAGCTGACCGCCAGGAAGCCGCCGATCAAGGTATAGGCGATGGTCACCGCGGCGCCGGCCCAAAGCGCCTGGGCATATGGAATGCCGAAGGTGCTCTCGAACAGGCGCGCGCCGGCGACGATGCCGGAAGCCGAATAGATCGCAAAGAACACCAGGATCACCAGCGCCGAAAACACCCGCAGCAGGCGTAGGCGGTCATCGAAGCGATGGGTGAAATAGTCCGGCAGCGTCAGCGCGTTCTCGGCGCGCTCGGTGTAGACGCGCAGCGGCCCGGCCACGTAGCGCCAGTTCATCCACGCGCCGGCCACCAGGCCAATGACGATCCATGCCTCCGCCAGCCCGGACGCGTACAGCGCGCCCGGCAGGCCCATCAGCAGCCAGCCGCTCATGTCGGATGCGCCGGTCGACAGCGCCGTCACCAGCGGACTCAGGCTGCGTCCGCCGAGGATGTAGTCGTCGAATGAGCGCGTGCGCCACCAGGCCCAGGCGCCGATGCCTAGCATCCCCGCCAGGTACACGGTAAAGGTAATCCACAGCGAACTGGACGCGCTCATGCCGGTGCCTGCGGTTGCGAGGCGCCGATCATGCAACCGTGGCCAGCAGCGCCGCCAGCGCCGCGTGACGGCCCTCGCTCGTGGCCAGCGCGACCGGATCCACACCCGTGTCGTTGCGCAAGGATGGGTCGCCGCCGGCAGCGCGCAGCAGACGGATCAGGCGTGCCTGGTCTCGATGCGCCGCCGCGTGCAGCGGGGTCCAGCCGGCCTGCTGCTGCAGGTTCGGATCGGCACCGAAGGCGATCAGCAATTGCGCCAGCGCGCAGGCCTGCGCCTCGTCGCTGCGCGCGCAGGCCGAATGGATCGGCGCGACGCGCATCGGGTTGGCGGCTGGGGTGTTGGCATCTGCGCCAGCGCCGAGCAGCAGTGCGGCGCACTTAAGGTGCCCGAAGAAAACGGCAAGTCCGAGCGCGGGAAAACCGTCGCCGGAACGCGTGTTGGCCACGGCAGGATCCGCCGCCAGCGCAGCGAGCAGGGCATCGCCGTGGCCGAGCGCCGCGGCTTCGGTGATCGCCAGCCGGGGCTTGCGTTGCGCGAAGTCCTGCGCGAGTTCGCGCTTGCCCATGTACAGCGCCAGCAGGATCGCGCTGGCGCCGCCGGCGATCTCGCCATCGAGCAATCCTGGATCGGCATCGACCAGGGCGCAGGCGGTCGCGCGGTCGTCGGCTGCGATCGATTGCTGCAGACGCTGGGCGGTCTCCATCGGCGTTATCTCCACTTGAACGGGCGGGGCGGCGGCGGGCGGTGTTCAGCCGGCGCTTAATCTCGGCACCCTACCGTGAATTCCAGCAGCGGTCTTCCAGGGCAAGTGCCGAAAGGCAGGGGTGAACCATGGTGCTGGCGATGCGCAGGGCGAAAGGACGGGCGTTGGATCAGAAACGGGTGATCGCGATCAGTGGGGTATTGCTGATCCACCTCATGGTGCTGGCGCTGATGCTGCTGCCGCGGCAGCCGGCGGAGCTGTGGAAACCGCAGCCGCCGGAGATCGTCTACACCGTCGATCCGAGCGATCCGCCGCCACCGCCGAAGCCGCCCGAGCCCATCGTCGTGCCGCCGCCGCCGATCCAGATCATGCCGCTGACTGCGCCGCCGCAGGCACCGATCCTGGCGCCGGTGCAGGCGCCGCCGATCGTCAGCAACGACATCGTCGTCGCCGAGGCCAGCGATCTGCCGGTGATGCCGGACGCGATCGTCGACGAGAGCGCCAGCGCTCCGGCGCTGGGTACGCAGGCCAACCTCGTCACGCTCAAGAAACTGCGCGGAAACCCGCCCGCCTATCCGCGGCGCGAACTGGCGCGCGGGGTCGAGGGCGAGGTGGTGCTGCGGGTGCTGGTGGGAGCCGATGGTCTGCCGCAGCAGATCGATGTGGTGGGTGGCACGCGCAACCGCAACCTTGAGGCCGCTGCGGTCCGCGCGATCAAGCGCTGGCGCTTCCAGCCGTACGCCGTCGATGGCGTGCCGCGCGCCGCGTGGGCGCGCGTGCCGGTGGTGTTCAGTCTCGAATGACCGGGCCGGCGAGCCGCTGGCGGTCGCCGGCGGCTCGCGCGGTCTTGCGGGGCCCGGTTGCCGCGAGCATCCTGCTCAGCGTCGGATCGGTGACGAGGCGGTGCATGCGCATCCAGGTAGGGAACTGGCCCTGGCTCTGCGCCTTGTGGTGTGCGCTCGCGGTGGCTGGGCCGTTGCCGGCCGCGGAGACTGGCGCCGCCGTGGCTGCTGTGGAATCGCCAGTCGCACCGGTGCGGGATGCCGGGTCAGCGCACGCGGCCCTGGGGGCCGCCGAAGCCCTGCAGCAGCGGGAGGCGTTCGCCGCCGCCCGCCCCTGGCTGGACCGGCTGCGCGAGTGGGTCGCGACGCAGGCCACCGTGGAGCCGGAACTGCACGCGCATCTGCTGGTGCTGGAATCGCGCCAGATGGTTCGCGCTGGCGACCCGGGGGCCGAGCAACTCGCCGCACAGGCGGTCGAACTGCTGGATGGCAAAGGCGATTCGACCGGTCTCGCACGGGCGCTGGCGCAGCTGGCGGCGGCGCTGCGCAGCGCCGACCGGCGCACCGAGGCGCTGGCGGCATCCGAGCGCGCGGTGGCGATCTACACCCGGCTCGATCCGGATTCCAATGCCGCCCTGTGGGCATTGGCATCGCGGGTCGGGATCCAGCGCGCCAATGGCCAGTTCGATGCCGCGAATGACACCTTGGGCGAACTCGAGTCGCGGCTTTCGCAGGAGGATCCGGACATCGAGCTGCGCGCCAGCGTGGCCAACCTTCGTGGCGTCAAGCACTTGCTTGCGAGCGAACTGCCGGCGGCCATGCGCGCGCTGGCGCAGGCCGTCGACTTGCTGCGGCAGGTGCCGCATGCGGGTGTCATGCAGGCGGTGGTCCAGCACAACCTGGCGCTGGCCGCCTGGGACCTGGGCGACCTGGGCGCTGCGCGCACGCAGTTGCGGGCCGCGGTGGAAGCCGAGCGTCGCCTGCGCCCGGGGACGCTGCAGATGGCGCGAGCCGTGATCAACCTCGCGCGGCTGAGCTTCGAGCTAGGCGAGTGGACCGAGGCGGCCGACCACTACGCGCAGGCGGAAGCGATCATCCTCAAGCTGGCCCCAGGCCAGCCGGTGGAGGCCCATTTGCGCAGCAACCAGGCGGAACTGGCCGCCGCGCAGGGACGAATCGCGCAGGCGCGGGCCCTGTTCCAGCGCGCGATCTCGGTCAACGAAAAGCAGCCGCGCGACTGCTATTGCGCCGGTCCGGTGCTGCGCGACTACGCCTGGTTCCTCGGCAGCACCGGCCAGGCCGGTGCGCGCGAGGGCATCAAGTGGTTGAGCCGCGCACGCAAGCTGCTGGTCGCCTTCGAGAACCGCGACATCGAGTCCTACCTGCTGGATCGCCAGGAGGCCGAGCTGCGCCTGGCCACCGGGGAACTGGAGGTCGCAGCGGAACTGGCGACCCGGGCGCGCGCCGGGCTGGGTCGGGTTGCGCCACGCTCGGCCTACCATGCACTCACCTTGCACACCGAGGGGCTGGTCGCGCAGGCACAGGGCCGGATGGAGGCCGCGCGGGACGCGCTGTGCGCGGCGGTCCAGGTCCTGGAAGGGGTGGACGTCGGCGACGGCGTGCTCACCGATTCACGCTTCCGCGCGCGCCATGCGGACCTGTACCACGCGTGCAGCCTTGCGCGGGCCGAGGCGGGTGACGCTGCCGGTGCGCTCGACGTGCTGGAGCAAGGACGCGCGCGCAGTCTGCTGGCGCTGTGGCGCGGCAATGCCGCGGCGCTGGATGGCGAGCCGCAGGCGGCCGTCGATGCGTGGATAGACTATCGCCAGCGGCGCGCGGCGGCGCTGGCGCGCGCCTCCGACCCGGAGCAGTCGCTGGACGCTGCCACGCAGGCGCGGCGCAAACTCGAGGCGCTGGACGCGCGCCATGCGCAGGAACTGGCCCGCCTGGATGCGGCCGCGCCGCGCACCGCGGCCCTGCTGGTGCCGCGCAGCGCTGCCGTGCCCCACGGCGATGGCGACTGCGCCACCGGCCAGCGCAATGAACCCGCGCATCCCGGCGGCCCTTGCCGCAACGACGCCCACGGCTACCTGCGCCTGCCCGCCGGTTCATTGCTGCTGGCTTTCAGCGTGGGCAGCGCGGAGACGCTGGTGCTGCAGGCCGGCGCGGATGGCGTCGAGTCGCGGCGGATACCCGTGGGTCGCGTCGGATGGACCGCACGGGTCGCGCAGCTGCGGGCGCTGGTGCTGGCGCGCGCCCCCGATGGCCTGCCGGCGCTGTTGCGCGCCAGCGAGGACCTGCATGCGCTTCTGCTCGCGCCACACCTGGCAGCGATCGCGCGCAGTGAGCGCCTGCTGGTGCTCGCCGACGGCCCCTTGCAGCAACTGCCGTTCGCCGCGCTGCATCGGCGCGAGACCGGGCGATTCCTGGTCGAGGACACGCCGCTGGTGCAGGTGGAGTCGCTCGGGACGCTGGCCTTGCAGCGGCGCGACGAACACGCGGGCAGTCGACGCGCGCTGGTGGTGGCCGATCCGCTGGCCGATGTCGCCGCCGTCGAAGGGTTGCCCGCGCTGCCGGGCGCGCTGGTGGAAGCCACTCGCGTGCAGCGCACCCTGGGCGCTTCGGCCATCCTGTTGCGTGGCGCCGCCGCCAGCGAGAGCCGGGTGCGGCGCGAGGCGGGCGCTGCCCGGTTGTTGCATTTCGCCGTGCACGGCGTGCTCGACGACGCGGTACCCCTCGATTCCGCGTTGATCCTCGGGCGCGACGAGCGCGAAGACGGCGCGCTGCGGGTGCGCGAGATCCTCGGATCGATGCATCTGTCCGCCGACATCGTCGTGCTCTCGGCGTGCAACACCGCGGTCGACGCGGAGCCGCGTGGCGATGGCCTGGTCAGCCTGACCCGGGCCTTCCGCCAGGCGGCGTGATCGCCACCCTGTGGCCGGTGGCCGACGCGGGCGCAGCGGAACTGATGGGTCGTTTCCATCGGGCGCTGGCCGGCGGCGCGGCAGCGGAGGTCGCCCTGCGCGAAGCCCAGCTGGCACTGATCCATTCCGATCGGCGCGCCTCGGACGCGACTGCCGTGCGCGGCGTCGGCGGGCTGGCGCCGCGCGCAGCGGAGCAGGAGGCCGACCTGTCGCATCCCTTCCATTGGTCCGGATTCCAGCTCTATGGACGGCCCGACGAGGCGCGCAGCCGCCATTCATCTCTCCATCGCGAATAAGCGATAGAATCCGCGGCCTCCGCCGGCAGCATGCCGGCCGGTCCGCTCGTCGAGGGGCGCTGCAATCCCGGCATCCACGGGGTCACGCTCGGCGAGAAAGGCCTTCCTGAAGCGAAGGGCGCCCGTCTGTGATCGCGAGGACGCTGATGAACGCAGTTGTGAAGGAAATGCCGGCGCACGATTTCAAGGTGCGCGACCTGTCGCTGGCCGAATGGGGCCGCAAGGAAATCACGATGGCCGAGCACGAGATGCCCGGCCTGATGTCGATCCGCAAGAAGTACGCCGCCACCAAGCCGCTGGCCGGCGTGCGCCTGACCGGCTCGCTGCACATGACGGTCGAGACCGCGGTGCTGATCGAGACCCTGGTCGACCTTGGCGCCAACGTGCGCTGGGCCTCGTGCAACATCTTCTCCACCCAGGACTACGCCGCGGCGGCGATCGCCAAGGCCGGCGTGCCGGTGTTCGCGTGGAAGGGCGAGACCCTGGAAGAGTACTGGGACTGCACCCTGGACGCGGTGACCTTCCCCGGTGGCCAGGGCCCGGAGCTGGTGGTCGATGACGGCGGCGACGTCACCCTGCTGATCCACAAGGGCTACCTGATGGAGCAGGGGGACCGCTGGGTCGACTCCGCGAGCGAGAGCGAAGAAGAGGCGATCATCAAGAAGCTGCTCAAGCGCACCGCCAAGGAGCGCCCGGGCTTCTGGCACGAAGTGGTCAAGCATTGGCGCGGTGTCTCCGAAGAGACCACCACCGGCGTCAACCGCCTGTACCAGATGAAGGCGCTGGGCAAGCTGCTGGTGCCGGCGATCAACGTCAACGACTCGGTGACCAAGAGCAAGTTCGACAACCTCTATGGCTGCCGCGAATCGCTGGCGGACGGCATCAAGCGCGCCACCGATCGCATGATCGCCGGCAAGCTGGCCGTGATCTGCGGCTTCGGCGACGTGGGCAAGGGGTCGGCCCGCAGTCTGCGCGGCTTCGGCGCGCGCGTGGTGGTCACCGAGATCGATCCGATCTGCGCGCTGCAGGCGGCGATGGAAGGCTTCGAAGTCACCACCGTCGAGGACACCCTCGGCAAGGCCGACATCTACGTCACCGCCACCGGCAACAAGGACATCATCACGCTGGAACACATGGCGGCGATGAAGGACCAGGCGATCGTCTGCAACATCGGCCACTTCGACAACGAGATCCAGGTCGAGCGCCTGAACACCGCTGCCGGCGTCACCAAGCAGACGATCAAGCCGCAGGTGGACAAGTACCGCTTCGCCGACGGCCACGAGATCTACATGCTGGCCGAAGGCCGCCTGGTGAACCTGGGCTGCGCCACCGGCCACCCGAGCTTCGTGATGTCCAATTCCTTCTCCAACCAGGTCCTCGCGCAGATCGACCTGTGGGCGAACAAGGACAAGTACGAGCCGGCCGTGTACCAGCTGCCGAAGAAGCTCGACGAGGAAGTCGCGCGCCTGCACCTGGAGAAGATCGGCGTGAAGCTGACCCAGCTGACGGAACAGCAGGCCAGCTACATGGGCATCAAGCAGGAAGGCCCGTACAAGCCGGACCACTACCGCTACTGATCGGGCGGGTTCCCGTTTTGCGGGGGCTGCCTTGCGGTTGAGCAGAAGGCGTCGCGCAAGCGGCGCCTTCTGCGTTTTGGGGAGGCCCAAGAGCGGGTCAGGGGTCAGGGGGCAGGGGACCCGGACCTTCGCCCAGCTCGACCGTGGCGCGAGCCGGGTCCCCTGCCCCTTGCCCCTTGGCCCGCTCCAAATCTCGTCAACGCCGCTTGATCAATGCGGCCACGCCGCCCAGCTCGACCGTGGAGCGAACCGGGTCCCCTGTCCCTTTCCCCTTGCCCCGCTTCAAATCCGGTCAACGCCGCTCGATCAACGCCGCCACGCCCATGCCGCCGGCCGCGCAGGCCATCACCAGCACGCGGCCGCCGCCGGCATCCTTCAGCAGTTTCGCCGCGCCGGCGAACATGCGCGCGCCGGTGGCGGCGAAGGGGTGGCCGATGGCCAGGCTGCCGCCGGCGATGTTGAGCTTGCTGCGGTCAATCGCGCCCAGCGCGCCCGGCAGGCCGAGGCGCTCGCGGCAATAGCCATCCGACTCGAAAGCCGCCAGCGTACACAGCAGTTGCGCCGCGAAGGCTTCGTGGATCTCGAACAGGTCGATGTCGCCGAAGCCGAGTCCCTGGCGCTGCAACAGTCGCGCGGTGGCCACGGTCGGCGCCATCAGCAGGCCCTCGCCGCCAACGAAATCGACCGCGGACACCTCGGCGTCGACCAGCTCCGCCAGCACCTCGTGGCCCTCGGCACGCGCCCAGTCGGCATTGGCCAGCAGCAGTGCGCTGGCGCCGTCGGTCAACGGGGTGGAGTTGCCGGCGGTCAGCGTGCCCTGGCCGGAGGTGCGGTCGAAGGCCGGCTTCAGCGTCGCCAGCTTCTCCAGCGTGGTGTCTGCGCGCAGCACGTTGTCGCGCTTGAGCCCGCGGAAGGGGGCGACCAGGTCATCGTAGAAGCCGCGCTCGTAGGCGTGGTGCGCCTTCTGGTGGCTGTCGAAGGCGATCTGGTCCTGGTCGCGGCGGCTGATGCCCCAGGTCTTGGCCATCATCTCGCAGTGCTCGCCCATGCTCTTGCCGGTGCGCGGCTCGCCGACCGCCGGCGCCACCGGCTTCAACTCGCCGAAGCGGAAGCCCTTCAGCGCGCGCAAGCGCTCACCGAAGCTGCGTGCCCGCGCCAGCGCGAGGAAGCGCGCGTTGAGCGACTGGTTCAGCACCAGCGGCACCTCCGAGGCGCTGTCGCTGCCGCCGCCGATGCCGGCGCGGATCTGGCCGAGCGCGATCTTGTTGGCGATCACGATCGCCGACTCGAATCCGGTGCCGCAGGCGCGCTGCAACGTGAGCCCCGGCGTGGTCGCCTTCAGTCCCGAACCCAGGGCGATCTCACGCGCCAGGTTCCAGTCGCGCGAGTGCTTGAGCACCGCACCGAAGGCTACTTCGCCCAGTTCGACGCCCTTGAGGCCGAAGCGGTCGACCAGGCGCGACACCACCTCGGTGCCGAGCGCGAGGTTCGGCAAGTCGGTGTAGGCGGTGTTGTTGCGGCAGAAGGGGATGCGCAGGCCGCCGAGGATGGCGGCCAGGGGACGGCGGTCGGGCATGGCACCGGCTCCGGTGAGCGGAGCGGGCAGTGTAGTGCAGCCCGCCCCGGGTGCGCGCTCTCAGCGGGCGAGCCATCCGCCATCGACAGGGAGTACCGCGCCGTGCACATAGGCCGCCGCCGCGGAGGCGAGGAAGACCGCGGCCCCGCCGAGGTCGGATGGCTCGCCCCAGCGTCCGGCCGGGATCCGCGCCAGGATGTCGCGGTTGCGGCTCTCGTCCTGACGCAGCGCCGCGGTGTTGTCGGTGGCGAAGTAGCCGGGCGCGATGGCGTTGACGTTGATCCCGTGGCGCGCCCACTCATTGGCGAGCAGGCGTGTGATGCCGAGCAGACCCGATTTGCTCGCGGTGTACGAGGCCACCCGGATGCCGCCCTGGAAGGACAGCATCGAGACGATGTTGATGACGCGGCCACCCCGCTGCGCGCCCACCCAGTGCCGCGCGGCCTGCTGCGCAAGGAAGAAGGCCGACTTCAGGTTCAGGTCGACCACGCTGTCCCATTCGTCCTCGGTGAACGCCAGCGCGTCGTTGCGCCGGATCGTCCCGGCATTGTTGACCAGGATGTCGAACCGTCCATGTCGCGCGACCAGCGTGTCGACCAGGTCAGCCGGCGGCCTGCCGGAACCCAGGTCGCACTCGATCCAGTGACCGCGCCGGCCAGCGGCTGACACCGCCGCCAGCGTGTCGTCGGCGGGACGACGGCTGAGCGCGACGATGTCCGCGCCCGCCTGCGCCAGTGCGAGCGCAATGCCCTGGCCGATGCCGGTGTTCGCGCCGGTGACCAGCGCCACCTGTCCGCTGAGGTCGAAGGGGTTCATTTGAGCTGGCAGATGTCCAGTTGCTGCATGTCGGTGTAATCGAGGTTCTCGCCACCCATCGCCCAGATGAAGCCGTAGTGGCGCGTGCCCGAGCCCATGTGGATGGACCACGGCGGGGAAACCACCGCTTCCTCGTTGGCGAGCACCAGATGACGCGTGTCCGCGGGCTCGCCCATGAAGTGCATCACGCGGTCGTCTGCGCCCAGGCCGAAATAGAAATAGACCTCGCTGCGGCGATCGTGCAGGTGCGGCGGCATGGTGTTCCACACACTGCCGGGTTGCAGCAGGGTCATCCCCAGCAGCAACTGGCAGGAGGCGCAGGTGGCGGGCACGATGTACTGGTAGATCGTGCGCTGGTTCGAGGTTTCCAGAGCGCCGCGCTGCAGCGGCACCGCCTGCGCGAGCGACAGGTGCTTCAGCGCATGCCGCGCGTGCGCGGGAGTCGAGACCAGGTAGAAGCGCGCGGGCTTGTCGCCATCCAGGCTGCTGAAGCGCACGTCGGCGCTGCCCATCGGCACATAGGCCCCGTCGCGCGGCGCGAGTCGCAGCACCTCGCCATCCACGCTGAGTTCGCCATCGCCCTCGCCCACATTGACCACGCCCAGTTCGCGGCGTTCGAGGAAGGGTTTCCCCGCGGCCGATGCCGGCGCCTCCTGCGCCGGAAGAGCCAGCGCCCGTGCCACCGGCGCGGCGCCGCCAACGACGATGCGCTCGTAGTGGGTGTAATTCAGGCGCACCGCGTCCGGCACGAACAACTCGCCAATGCGATAGCGCTCGCGCAACTCGTCATTGCTGGCACCGGCCATCATCGACGGGTGCGTGGCGTGGTAGGTCTTGACGTACATCGGGGGCTCCGTCGGGGATTCCGGGTGGAGGATACGAGGTGTGGTAACCGGTGTCATCAGTTTGTGGAGGTGGTCTCGGGCTCGGGGTGGTCGATGTTGCGCGGCTGTTTGTGGGGGCGTGCTCTGCCCGCGATCTTTTCGCTATTGCTGTCGCTGTCGCTGTCGCTGTCGCTGTCGCTGTCGCTGTCGCTGTCGCTGTCGCTGTCGCCTTGGCACTTGTGGGAGCGGGCTCTGCCCGCGATCTTTTCGCTGTTGCTGTTGTTTTTTGCTCTTACCTGAAGAGCAACAGCGTTTCGGCCTGGCGGCCGAGTGTCTTTTCTTTGAGTGGCCAAAGAAAAGTCACCAAAAGAAAGGCCACCCCGCGTCCGCGCTTGCCGCGCGTCGTGCGCGGCAAGTCCCTGCGGTGCTCACGAAGCGCAGGCCGCTGCAACTCGCACATCCCTGTGCTCGGACATGCTCGCTTTCCCCTGCGCTTCGCTCCGCTCCTCGGCGCTCCCGAGGGCCCCGGGTTCCTCGACCCGGCTTCCTGCCTGGTTCTTGAGGTGGGGTGGATCAGCCGACTTGCGGGCATTTACCGGAAGGAAGCCAGAGCCGACAGCGAAGCCAGAGCCGATAGCGAAGCCAGAGCCGCCTGTGAAACCAGAGCCAACAGAAATGCCGAAGCCGTGGAGCGGAGCCGAAGCCGCAGAGCGGCGCTTGCTTCGCTGCTTTCGCTTCACCCTCGACTCCTGTCGAGCAAATCGATCAAGCTTTCCTGAAAACAGGCAGGAAGCCGAGTCGAAGGAAAATGGGGCCCCTCGGGAGCGCCGAGGAGCGGAGCTGGATCAAGGGAAAGCGAGCATGTCCGAGCAGGGATGTGCGAGTTGCGCAGGCCTTTCGGGGCGGGACTGTGCGCGGGGGCGCGGGGGGGTGGCCTTTCTCTTGGTTACTTCTCTTTGGCCATCCGGCCACTCAAAGAGAAGTGACTCGGCCGCAGGCCGAAGCTTGCTCTTGATCTTGAAGCCCCAAGCCCAAAGCCCAAAGCCCAAAGCCCAAAGCCCAAAGCCCAAAGCCCAAAGCCCAAAGCCCCAAGCGCGAATCCCGAAGCCCAACCCCCATCAACGCAAGCTCAGCGCGGCGGCTGGCAGGAATCCCTGACCACGAGGTGCGGCGACACCGCTACCGGCGCCGGGCTCTGGCCGCGGAAATCGGCCAGGAGCAGGTTCGCCGCCTGGCGGCCGACGTCCCGGACCGGCAGGCGCACCGTCGTCAGCGCTGGCCACAACTGCGGCGCCAGCGGGCTGTCGTCGTAGCCGACGACCGAGAGGTCGCCGGGAATCGACAGGCCCATGCGCAGGGCGGCCTTGTAGACGCCGGCGGCCATTTCGTCGTTGCAGGCGTAGATCGCGGTCGGGCGCGGGCTCTGCGAGAGCAGTTGCTCGGCGCCCGCGACGCCGGATTCGAAGGTGTAGCCGCCTTCGTAAACGGCGCTGGTGGGTAGCTTGATGCCGCGCAGACGCAGTCCTTCGGTGAAGCCCTCGCCGCGCTCGATGGCCGAGCGGTAGCGCTTCGGACCGGTGATCAGGCCGAGGTGGCGGTGGCCGAGGGACTCCAGGTACTGCGCGACCTCGACACTCGCCGCGCGGTCGTGGGTCTGCACCATGCGCTCGGGCTGGTCGAAGGCGACCGACGCAATGCGCACATAGCGACAGCCGGCGTCGGCGAGCACATCGGCCAGCGCCTGATCCTCGGACACGCGCGGGATCATGATCACGCCGTAGAGCTTCTGCCGGGCCACGAACTGGCGGACGCCGTCGACATATCCTGCGCTGCGGCTGTCGCAGGGATGCACCACCAGTTCGAAACCGGTGTCGCGCAGGGCGTCGAGCACACCGTACTGCATGTTGACGATGTACTGGGCGGTCGGGTTGTCGAACACCAGCCCGATCAGGAAGGAGCGCCTGAAAGCGAGTCCCCGGGCCTGGGGGTCCGGCGCGTAGGCGCGCTGGCGCATCAGCTCGCGCACGCGCTCGCGGGTGTCCTCGCGCACCAGCGGCGAGTTGTTGAGCACGCGCGAGACCGTCTTCTTCGAAACGCCGGCGAGGCGCGCGATGTCGTTGATGGTGGTCTTGTCGGGGGCGGCAGGCGCTTCGGCGACGGCGGCGGGGGGCTTGCGGGTGGGTGTGCGTGGACTCATGGCCGGATTGTAGGCGAAGCCACCCGCGGCCCGGTCAACGCAATGCCGCCGGCAGCCACAGCGACAGCGCCGGGATGAAGGCCACCAGCAGCAGCACCGTCAGCGCGGCAAGATAGAAGGGCCAGATTGTGCGCAGGGCTTCGCCCACGCGGATCTGGCCGATGCCGGCCCCGACGAACAGCACCGAGCCCACCGGCGGCGTGATCAGGCCGATGCCGGCGGTCAGAATGAGGATCACGCCGAAGTGCACCGGCGAGATCTGGAAGGCTTTGGCGACCGGCAGGAAGATCGGGGTGCAGATGATGATCAGCGGTGCCATGTCCATGAAAGTGCCGAGCAGCAGCAGCGCTGCGACCATCAGCAGCAGCACGATGGTCGGGCTGTCCGACACTGCGCGCAGCGCTGCCACCGCAGCCGTGGGGACTTCCAGGTAGGCCAGCATCCAGCCGAAGGCGGCCGCCGACGCGATCACGAACAGGATCGCACCGGTGGTGCGCACCGCGCCGGTCAGGATGCGCACGAAGGCCGCCCAGCGCAGCTGCCGGTAGACCAGCAGCGCGACCGTCAGCGCGTAGAGCACGGCGATCGCCGCGCTCTCCACCGCGGTAAAGATGCCCGCCCGGATGCCGCCGAGGATCAGGCCGATCAGCAGCAGGCCGGGCAGCGCCACCACCAGGCGCCGCAGCACGGCGCGCGCGCCCGGGAAGGCTTCCACCGCGTAGCCGCGGCGGCGCGCGATCAGCCAGGTGGTCGTCATCACCGAGAGCATCAGCATCAACGCCGGGATGATGCCGGCCGCGAACAGGTCGGCGATCGAAACGCTGCCGCCCGCTGCGGCCGAATACAGGATCAGGTTGTGCGAGGGCGGCACCAGCAGCGCGACCAGCGCAGCCGTGATCGATACATTGACCGCGAAATCCGCATCGAAACCGCGCTGCTTCATCTGCGGAATCATGGTGCCGCCGATCGCCGACACATCCGCGATGGCCGATCCGGAGACGCCGCCGAAGAGCAGCGACGCCACCACATTGACCTGGCCAAGTCCGCCGCGGAGGTGCCCGACCAGGCTCCCGGCAAAGCCAATGATGCGATCGGACAGGCCGCCCCGAAGCATGATCTCGCCGGTCAGGATGAACAGCGGAATCGCGATCAGGGTGCTCGAGTTCGCACCCGACGCCAACTCGATCACCGTCACCAGTGGCGGCAGGTCGAGCCATGCCACCGTGGCTGCAGCCGAGGCGGCGAGGGCGAATGCCACTGGGACGCCGGCGAGCAGCAACAGCGCAAACACGCCGAACAACAGGGCGATGGCCATTTCAGCGCTCCTCCCGCGACTGCCAGATCAGCCACAGCCGCTCCAGCGCGAACAGGCACATCAGGGCGCCGCCGACGCACAGCGGCAGGTAGCGCACGCCCTCGCTGAGGCGGGTGCCGGCGATGGCGACACCCGCATCCGCCGCGTACAGCACGCCGCCGCCCCAGACCAGCAACCCGCCCAGTGCGCCGACAACCGCTTGCGACAGGCTGCGCAGCCAGCGCTGCAGCGCCGGCGGCGCCGCGTCCTGCAGCAGTGAGAAGCTGAAATGCTGCTCCCGGCGCACGCCCACGGCGGCGCCACAGAACAGCGCCGTGTTCATCAGCAGCAGCGCGACTGGCTCGCTCCAGCCGGGCGAGTCATTCAGCACATAGCGCGCATACACCTGCCACAACTGCACTGCAGCGATCAGCAACAGCGACACGGCCGCCAGCAACACGGCAGCGCGGGTCAATCCATCCATAAGGCCTTTCATGCGCTCACCGCCAGTGAGCGGATCTGATCGTGCAACTCGCGCAAGCCGGGCGCCGCCAGTTGCGCGGAAACCATCGGACGAGCTGCAGCGCGAAAGGCGTCGAGGTCGGCCGCATTCGCCTTCACGCCGCTGGCCAGCGCCGCGCTGCGGGCGGCATCGATGCGCTGGTCCCAGAGCTCGCGCATCACCGGCACCGAACGCCGTGCCAGGTCGCGCAGCAGCTCGCGGTCGTCCGGCGCCAGCAGGGCGTCAGCGCGCGCGGACAGCAGCAGCACATCGGGCACCATCGAATGCAAGGTGTCCGACCAGTACCTCGCCACCTCGAACTGACGGCTGCTGTGGAAACTCAGCCAGTTGTTCTCGGCGCCGTCGATCAGCCCGGTCTGCAGCGCCGAGTAGACCTCGCCGTAGGCCAGCGGCGTCGCGTTCACGCCGAAACCGTGCATCAGCGACATGAACAGATCGGAGGGCGGTACACGCAATTTCAGGCCCTTCAGGTCGCCGGGCGACACGACCGGATGGCGCGTGTTGTAGACGCTGCGCACCCCCGCGTCGTAAAAACACAGGCCGATCAGCCCGCGCGCCTCGAAGCTGCGCAGGACCGTGGTGCCGGGCGTTCCGTCCAGCGATCGCCGCAAGTGCGCGACGTCGTCGAAGACGTAGGGCAGTGACAGCGCGGTGGTCGCCGGGAAGGCGTTGTTCAGCGAGGCCAGCGTGACCCGGGTGAGGGCGAGCGCGCCATGGCGCACCAGGCTCAGGGTATCCGCCTCGCGGCCGAGCTGGCCGGCGTGGTAGAGCCGCAGGCGCAGGCGACCGCCGGTCGCCCGCTCCAGTTCGCTGCCGATCCAGCGTGCCGCGGCCACCGTGGGATAGCCATCGACGTGCACATCGGCGCCGTCGAGCGTCACGGATTGCGGTAGCCCGGGCGATGCGCGGCAGGGCGGCAGTGGCCAGCCCGCCTGCGATCCCGCCGATCGCTGCGCGTCGAGTCAGCATGGCCTTGGGTCCCGCGGAGATTCGGCGCGCGCCTGCGCGCGCTCGGCATGGCAGTGCAGCACCACGCCGCCGGCAAACTCGACCCGCGCGCGCTCGCCGATGCGGATGTCGTGGATGCCGGTGCTGGCGCCGGTGGAGATCAGGTCGCCCGCGCGCAATGGCCGCCCGCGCCGGGCGCAGCGGGCGAGGGCGAAGGCGAGCGCGGCGAGCGGGCCGCCCGAGATCGACGCGGCGCCACCGCGCCCGACCAGCCGCCCGGCGACGAAGGTCTCGCAGCGCAGGGACTCCAGCGCATGCGCCCGCCAGTCGCCGATCTCGGGCCCAAGCAGCAATCCGGCATTGTTGCCGAAGTCCGACACCACCACCGCCGGCCCCAGTTCGTTGATCGTTGCCAGCGGACTGCCGGCGAATTCGATGCCGATGTGCAGCGCCGAGACGAACGCCGCCGCGTCCTCGCTGGTGTAGTCCAGGCGGTCCGGCGGCGCATCCTGGCCGAGCCGGAAGATGTACTCGGCCTCGACCGCGGCGAATCCGCCATCGATCACCGCCAGCGCGGCGTCGCCGCCGTCCGCGATGCGCTGCACATGGCGTGAAAAGATCGGCCCCACCAAGCGTTCCTCGCCCACGCGCGGCACCCATTCGCCCGGGATCTTGCCTACTTTCCAGCCGACGACCCGGTCGGGCCACAATGCGATTGCGAAATCCTGCCGCCGGTAGGACTGCGCGAGACTGCGCGGCAGCTCTCCCGGGTAGCCGGGGAGCGCACGCGCAGCCAGGCGTGCGCAGACGAAACGCCGCGCGATGGCGGCATCGGACTGCGCTTCGGGGTAGGCGGTGGCGGCATCCGGTTGCACGTTCGCAACGTCCTCAGTGCGGGCATCCGGGTGCGGGCCGGCGCTGGTCATGGTATAGAGGAAACCGGTGTCATTTTCAACGCAGGAGAGGACAGTGAGCACAACCAGCGCACAGGCGTTGCACTTCCCGGGGCTGCGCCCGGCCGTCCGTGCGGGACTGGCAGGGTTGCTGCTGCTCGCGTGCACGGTCGCACCGGCCGAGGAGCGCGAGCTTGCCTTCCCGGGGGCGCTTGGTGCTGCGGCGCAGACGCCCGGCGGGCGCGGTGGGCAACTCCTGCGGGTGACCACGCTGGCCACCGACGGCCCGGGATCGCTGGCGGCGGCGCTGCGCACACCCGGTCCGCGCATCGTGGTGTTCGAGGTCGGCGGCGTGATCGACCTCGGCGCGCAGACGCTGGTCATCGAGCAGCCCTTTCTGACCATCGCTGGACAAACCGGGCCATACCCCGGGATCACGCTGATCCGCGGTGGGATCGACATCAAGACCCACGATGTGGTCGTGCGCCATCTGAAAGTGCGACCCGGCAGCGCCGGCGCGGCACCCGGCAGCGGAATGGACTTCGATGCGATCTCGACCGTGGCCGCGCATGACGTGATTGTCGACCATTGCTCGCTGACCTGGGCCAGCGACGAAAACCTGTCCGCCTCTGGTCCCCGCTTCGTGGAAGGCGGGCGCACGCCGGAGGACTTTCGCCGCGCCACCTCGCAACGCATCACCTTCAGCCACAACCTGATCGCCGAAGGGCTGGCCCACTCGACCCACGCCAAGGGCGAGCACAGCAAGGGCAGCCTGATCCACGATCACGTCGGCGACCTGCTGATCTACGGCAATCTGTACGCACACAACTACGAACGCAGCCCGATGTTCAAGGGCGATGTGCGTGGCCAGGTCATCAACAACCTGATCTACGATCCAGGCGCGCGCGCCGTGCACTACAACCTGATTCCCGAAGAATGGGTCGGCCACGAATACCTGCCGGCTCAGATGGTGCTGCTGGGCAACGTGATGCGCGCGGGGCCCTCGACACGCGATCCGATTGCCTTGCTGATGATCGGCGGCGCCGCCGACCTCCACCTGCACGCCGCCGACAACCTGGCGGTGGACCGGATCGGCCGCGACCTGCCCCAACTTGGCCGCTACACCACCAGCGCCGCGCGCGTGGTCGAGATCCCGGCGCCGCCCCTGCCAACTGGCGTGCACGTGCGGCCGAGCGTCGAGGTGCAGGACTGGGTGATCGAGAACGCAGGCGCCCGCCCCTGGGATCGCGATGACGTCGATCGCCGGATCGTCGCCAATGTGATCGAGGGACGCGGGGGGATCATCGACCATGAGGACCAGGTCGGGGGCTACCCGAGGTTCGAGGCGACGCGGGCGGCGTTTGTGCCCGACGATTGGGATCTGGCGACGATGGAGCCGCGCAAGGCGCTGGTGCGCAGGCCGCCGCCGAAGTGAGCGCAAGCGCCAGCCGGGCCCAGTCCGGCCTGCGTCTGCCTCGGGTTCAGGCCGTTCCCCGCTGAACGAGCGGCGCCCGCGCAAGCGCCGTTCCCCGCCGGGCGAATCGCATTCGATGCGGCGGGAATGATCCACCAGCAGGATGTTCCGCCGGCCCAGCGACTGCTGCGGCGCACAGAGGCGCCCCCCCGGCGCGGGTGTCAGGCTGGGGTGCGGAGGGGCCGTAGTCGAAGGCTTCGCGAACGCCCTCCCAGGGGGCTTCGCGCTGCGCGCGGCGGAAACGCCGGGTGGCGGTGTCGGCGCCGTAGGGGATCCCGCGGAATACGTGGATGCCACCGGTCTGCGGGAGGGGGGGGGGGGGGGGGGGGGGGGGGGGGCGTCGGGTGGTCTCGCGCGGCGACGCCCGGCGCGCAGGGAGCTGGGTGGCCAGCTCAAGCCAGCGCCGCCGCTGCGGATCGACCGGATCTGGCAGGTCGGTCATGAATGGGGCGGGCGGGAACGGCTGCCGGCCGGCGCGCGCGAAGGGGGAGGTCGACGCGCGCCGGCGGCTGCCGAAGACGATCAGTACTTGAAGCGCACACCGAGCATGTACTGGCGCCCGGTGTGGTGATAGACCGACGCGCGGTCGCCGATCGAGTCCACCCACTGGTCGTTGAACTCGTCGGTCAGGTTCAGCGCCTCGAAGGACAGCTCCCAGTGGTCGTCGATCTTGTAACTGGCGGAGGCATCGATGGTGGTGGTGCCCTTGGTGCCCTCGACATCGGCGCCGTTGCGGCCCGGCACGGTGGTCAGGTAGTCGTTGCGATGGGCTGCCGAAACGCGCACGCCGAAGCGCTCGGTCTCGTAGTACAGGGTGGCGTTGTAGGCGTTCTTCGACAGGCCGACGAGATCGGTGTTCAGCGAGTTGGCGCCGCTCGACGTCAGGTACTGGATCTGGCTGTCGACATAGGTGTAGTTGAAGATCGCGCCGAGTCCGTTGAACGGCGCCGGGAGGAAGTCGAACGGCTGCTGCCAGGACAGTTCCACGCCGGTCAGCTCGCCGCCCGGGGTGTTGATCGGGATGTTGAATTGGAAGTCGTCGTCCACCGTCGCGCCGGTGCCTGCGAGCAGGCTGGCTGGCAGGCCGGAAGTGCTGTACGGCCGGGTCTCGCGCGAGGTCTGCACGAAGCTGTCGATGTCCTTGTAGAACAGGGCCAGCGACAGCAGCGACTCTTCCGCGTAGTACCACTCCAGCGCCACGTCGGCCGTCTTCGCGCGGAAGGGATCGAGGAAGGGATCGCCACCGGTGACGGTGCGATTGCCGCCGCTGACGCTGACGGTGACGCCCGGCGTCAGATTGCCGAGGCCAGGGCGCGACATCACCTTCGCTGCGCCAAAGCGCAACACCACGTCGGGGCTGAGTTCGGCGACCAGGTTCAGCGAGGGCAGCAGATCGTCATAGTTGCGGTCGACGGTGATCTGCACCGGCGTGCTGTTGACCACGGCGAAGCCGGTCGAGCGCTGGTCGGTCTCGACGTAGCGCAGGCCAAGGTTGCCACGCAGGGGGATCATGCCGACTTCGGTATCGAAATCGAGCTGGGTCCAGTAGCCGAAATCTTCTTCCTTGACGCTGCGGTTGTTGCCGCGCGCGCTGGCCACCGAGGAAGACAAGGCGAAGATGCCGCTGTTGCTGTAGATGTCGAACAGGCGCGCGAAGGCCGCGGCGTCGGGCACCACCCAGCTGACGTCGGTGCCGTTAGGCACATTGAGGCCGTTCAGGCGCAGGATGTTGCTGAGGTCCGCCAGCGAGGTCCCAGCGGGCAGGGCGGGGACCACGGTTTCCGAGGCGCGCCGCATTTCGGTGGTCTCGAACGCGTACTCCTTCCAGAGAAAGCCGCCCTTGAGGGTGAACACGTCGTTGATGTCGAAGGCGAAATTCAGCTCGCCCACCGAATGCGTGTTGTCCGCGGTCTGCGGCCGCAAACGGATCTCGGACAGGCCATTGGCGAAGCTCCAGTTGGCCGGGTCGGTGACGTCGAAGCCGTAGTCGATCAAGGGCAACCGGTCGTTGTTGCGGTAGTCCCAGACCACCCCGTCCGCGTCCACGCGGTCCAGGGTGATCGTGGTCTGGATCGGATTGTCGAACTTCGACTCGGCGCGGCCGATGCGCCCGTCGATGCGGAAGCGATCGCTGACCTCGTGCTCGCCGGTCAGGCTGAACTGGGTGAAGCGCGTGTCGAGTTCGTCGTAGCGCGATTCCGAACGCACGTCGACATTGTCGAAGACGCCGTAGACCAGGT